>NZ_JAMGBC010000001.1:301000-602000 GCF_023516495.1 Sphingomonas anseongensis | reverse complement strand
CCGTCCGTGCCCCCATGGACGGCGAGATCGCCAACGCTGATCGGCTCCAGATCGGAACGCAGATCGTCTCCGGCGTCGGAGCGCTGTCGATCGTGCACAGCAACGGCGCCTGGGTCGAAGCCAACTTCAAGGAGAAGCAGCTGACCGACATGCGTCCGGGCCAGCCGGTGAACGTGAAGATCGATGCCTATCCCGGAGTGAAGTTCAAGGCGCACGTGGAAAGCATCGGCGCTGGCACCGGTAGCGAATTCTCGCTGCTCCCGGCTCAAAACGCTAACGGCAACTGGGTGAAGGTGACCCAGCGCGTTCCGGTCCGCGTTGCATTCGACGGGCATCCGTCAAAGCCGATGATCGCCGGCCTGTCGGCAGTCGTGACCGTCGACACCGACTAGGCACGAGCGAATGGCGACGGCTCAAACCGCCACTCACCCGCTTCCGGCCGGGCAACGGCTGATCGTCACCGTCGGAGTGATGCTTGCGGTGCTTCTGCAGGTGCTCGACACGACGATCGCCAACGTCGCCCTCCCGCACATGTCCGCAGACCTCGGCGCGACTCAGGAACAGATCAACTGGGTGCTCACCAGCTACATCATCGCGTCCGCGATCGCTCTCCCGATGAGCGGCTGGCTCGCCGACCGCGTCGGCCGCAAGCGCCTGCTGCTTATTTCCGTCATCGGCTTCACCATTTCCTCTACCTTGTGCGCGATGGCGACCTCGCTTCCGGAAATGGTCGCTTTCCGGGCCGTGCAGGGAGTCAGTGGCGCCTTCATCGTTCCTCTGGCCCAGGCGACCTTGTTCGACATCAACCCGCGCGAAAAGCACGGGCAGGCGATGGCGCTGTTTGGAGGCGGCGTCATGATCGGTCCGATCCTAGGGCCGGTGCTCGGAGGTTGGTTGACCGACAGCTACAACTGGCGGTGGGTGTTCCTGGTGAACCTTCCGGTCGGGGTGATCTGCTTCTTCCTGATGACGGCGTTCATGCCGACGACGGAAACCCGCAAGCGCCGATTCGACCTGTTCGGTTTCACTTTGCTCGCCGTGGCCCTCGCGTCTCTCCAGATGTTTCTCGACCGGGGGAACCAGAAAGACTGGTTCGACAGCTGGGAAATCATCATCGAGGCAGGGCTGGCCGTGGCCGCCTTCTGGATGTTCCTGGTCCACACCATCACCGCCAAGCAGCCGCTGTGGGACAGGGAGATGTTCGCGGACCGCAATTTCGCGAGCGCTTTGGTGTTCATGGTGATCACCGGAGTCCTGCTGCTCGCGGGCCTCGCGCTGCTGCCGCCGCTTCTCCAGAACCTCTACGGCTATTCGGTGCTCCAGTCCGGCTTCCTGACGGCGCCGCGCGGGGTGGGGACACTGATCTCGATGCTAGTTGCCGGCCGGCTAACGAGCCGCATGGACGCGAGGATCCTAGTTGGTGTCGGGGTCGTCCTGATGGGCATCTCGCTGTGGATGATGACCGGCTTCGCGATCGACCAGCCGTCGCGGCCGGTTATCGTCAGCGGAGTCGTGCAGGGCCTCGGACTCGGCCTCATCTTCGTACCGCTGCAGACGCTTGCCTTCGCCACGCTTCCGGCAAGGGACCGCACGACCGGAGCGGCGCTTCTCAACCTAGCTCGAAACGTCGGAGGGTCGGTCGGGATCTCGGTCGTGAGCTTCCAGCTCGCCCGAATGGCGCAGGTCGCTCACGCTGACATGGCCAGTCATATCACCGACAGCAAAATCCCGACTCTCGACCCGAACGTTCTCCAGACCTTCGGCAACCAGGCCGTGTCGGTCACCGCCTTCATCAACGCCGAGATCACCCGGCAGGCCTTGTTCATCGCCTATCTCGACGACTTCAAGCTGATGATGTGGATCAGCTTCCTGGTGCTTCCGCTGCTCCTTCTGATGCGCAATTCGAAGAAGGCCGACGACACGCCGCTGGTGCTCGACTAGGGATAGGCGCCGAGAGCCTGTTCGAGGTCCGCGATCAGGTCCCCAGGGTCCTCGAGGCCGATCTGAAGACGGACCAAGGGGCCTTCCCAGTCGGGGCTGCTTGCTGTGCGAATGGGCTCCGCGGGCGTGACCAGGCTTTCGAACCCACCCCAGCTGTAGCCGATGCCGAACATTTCGAGCCGGTCGATCAGGTGGTCGCGTGCCGCTGAATCGCCGCCGCTGAGGGCGAAGGAGAAAAGGCCCGCGGAGCCCTTGAAGTCACGCTTCCAATATTCGTGGCCGGGGCAGCTTTCGAACGCAGGGTGGAGGATTCGGGCGACTTGCGGCTGCTCGTCCAGCCAACGGGCGACGGTCAGGGCGCTTTCCTCGTGGCGCTTCAGGCGGATGCCGAGAGTTCTCAGTCCGCGGGAAGTCAGCCAGGCATCGTCGGGAGCGGCGGCGTGGCCGAAGTCCCAGACGGCGCGCTGCACCCGATCGTAATATTCCGAATTGGCGGTGATCGAGCCGAGCAGAAGGTCGGAATGGCCACCGACATATTTGCTCAGTGCTTGGATCGAGATGTCGACTCCGTGGGCGATGGCCGGGAAGAGCAGGGAGGTCGCCCAGGTGTTGTCGAGCAGGCTGACGACATTGCGCCGCCGGGCCATCGCGCAGATTCCGGGTACGTCCTGGACCTCAAAGGTCTGGGAGCCCGGGCTTTCGAGGAAGAGCGCGCGGGTGTTGTCACCAAGTAGCGCCTCGAGGTCTTCGGCCGTGGCGAGTGGGTCGTAATAGCGGGTGGCGATCCCGAGGCGGGTCAGGACAACATCGCAGAAATGCCGGGTTGGACCATAGGCACTGTCGACCATCAGCAGCTCGTCACCGGAGTGCAGCACGGCCATCAATGCGGCGGTGACCGCCGCCAGCCCCGTTTCGGCGAGTGCAGTTCCGGCAGCTCCCGGCTCGAGCTCCGTCAGTGCCTCCGCGAGCGCCCACTGCGTCGGCCAGCCGTGAAGGCCGTAGTAATATCTCCCGAGCCCAGGCCCGGAGGCTCGAAGCTCCTGGACCGTATCGAACAGGATCGTCGACCCGCGATCGACCGGCGGATTGACCAGGTGGCCTCGCCATTCCTTGCGGCGGCCGCCGGTCACGAGCGTCGTGTCGGGCCTTCGCCGGCGAGCCACCCTAAAGGTTCACCGTCTCCATGCCGCGAGCATGGTAGCGCTCGCCGGCGGCGGCTCCGGGCGGAAGAATCTCGTCGGGCCGTTTCAGGTCCTCACTCGTCAGCTGCACGTCGAGCGCGCCGATGTTCTGGTCGAGATACTTCACGTGCTTTGTTCCCGGGATGGGGACGATGTCCTGGCCTTGGGCGAGCACCCAGGCGAGCGCCAGCTGCGCGGTCGTGCAGCCTTTTTCCTCGGCCATCGCCTCCACCTCGCGCACGAGCTGGATGTTCTTGGCGAAATTCTCGCCGGTGAAGCGGGGATGGAATTTGCGGAAATCGTCCTCCGGGAAATCGTCGGGCGACTTGAACTGGCCGGTGAGGAACCCGCGGCCGAGAGGCGAATAAGCGACATAGCCGATGCCGAGCTCGCGGACGGTCGGAAGCACGCCTGCCTCCGCGTCGCGGCTCCACAGTGACAGCTCCGTCTGGACGGCGGTGATCGGGTGGGTGGCATGGCCCCGGCGGATCGTCTCCGGAGCGGCTTCGCTAAGTCCGAGGAAGCGCACCTTTCCGGCCTCAATCAGCCGCGCCATTGCGCCGACGGTTTCCTCGATCGGCACCTTCACGTCGACCCGGTGCTGGTAATAGAGGTCGATGACGTCGACCCCGAGGCGGCGAAGGCTCGCGTCGCAGGCCTGGGCGACATATTCCGGGTCGCCGCGGACGCCCAGGAACTCGCCTTTCTCTCCGCGCACGTTCCCGAACTTGGTCGCCAGGAACACTTCGTCCCGCCGGTCGCGGATCGCCCGACCGACGAGTTCCTCGTTCTTGAACGGGCCGTACATATCGGCGGTGTCGAGAAAGGTGACTCCGCGGTCGAGCGCGTGGTGGATGGTGGCGATGGATTCCTGCTCGTCGCCGCTTCCGTAGAACTCGCTCATGCCCATGCAGCCGAGGCCGATTGCAGAGACTTCCGGCCCGTCCTTGCCGAGGCGCCGCTTCTGGATTGCGATCATCGTCAGTCCTTTCTTCGCTCGCCCCCGAGCCGCTCCCGCACTTGTTGGGCCTCCAATGGCACCGACAGGCGCTTGTGGCGACTCGCTGAGCCTGCGGTAATCGAAACTTCCGAACGGCTGAGCCCGAGCGCCTTGGCGACGAGCTTAACAACCGCCTCGTTCGCGGCTCCGTCGGCGGGCGCTTCGGCGACCCGCACTTCAAGCTCGGCGCGGCCATCCGCCGCGGCGCGCCAGCCGCCGATTCCCGGCTTCGACGAGCGCGGAGTGACGCGGATTGCAATCTGGCTCGTCACGGACCGCGGACGATAGCGCCGCCCTTCATCACCATCCGCACATGCTCCACGGCGGATACATCGCGGGTGGGATCGCCCTCCACGGCGACGAGGTCCGCTAGGAGCCCGGGCCTGATCGCTCCGCGGTCCGTGAGATGAAGGATCTTCGCGTTGCGAGAGGTGGCGGAAATTAGAACTTCAGCGGGGCTCATGCCCGCGCGCTGCATCGCCTCCATCTCGAGCCAATTCTTGCCGTGAGTGAACACTCCGACATCGCCACCCATGCAGATGGGCACGCCAGCCTTCATCGCCAGCTGGAAGGAGCGGCGGTTCTCCTGAACGCTCTCCGGCGCGGGCTCCTGGCCGTTCCAGTTCTGGAAGTATCGCGCATAGGCTTCCGAGGCTCCGAGCGTCGGGCAGAGCGCGGTTCCCCGCTGCGCCATCAGGCGGAACACGTCCGCAGTGCCGCCATAGCCGTGCTCGATCGTGTCTGCGCCCGCGAGCACCGCTCGGCGCATGCCCTCGGCTGTCGCCGCGTGGACTGCGACGAGACGTCCGGCGTCGTGAGCGGAAGCGACACCGGCGTTTAGTTCGGCTTGGGACAGGGTGGGGCGGCTCGGCTCGGCCTTGCCCCAGTGATAGTCGGCGTAGAATTTGATGAGGTCGGCGCCGCCCGCAATCTGGTCGCGCACCGCCCGGACGATCTCGTCGACTCCCGCAACCTCCTGCGCGCCCTGAGGGATCAAGATTCCAGGCTCAAAACCCTTGGGGCCGTAGGCGCCGCGGGCGACGATCGCCCTGGTTGCGACCATCAGACGCGGGCCGGGGACAATTCCTTCATCGATCGCCCGCTCCAGCCCGACGTCCGCAAAGCCCGAGCCTTCGGTGCCGAGATCGCGCTCCGTCGTGAACCCGGCTTCGAGCGTCTTTTCGGCGTGGACGACGGCGCGGGCTGTGCGCAGCGCGAGCGGCTCGTGAAGCACCTGATCGTCCCACAAGGTCTCGTTGTAAGGGTGAAGGAAGAGGTGGGAGTGACCCTCGATCATTCCCGGCATCAGGGTCGTTCCGGGAAGATCGATCACTTTGGCGCCGGCAGGGGCGGCGAGGTTCGGGCCGGCCGCCGCGATCCGGTCGCCTTCGACCACCACCGTCCAGCCCGGATGCGGATGCGGGTTGACGCCATCGAAGACCTGAGAGGGCCTGAGCAGGAGTGTTTCCGCGGCCGCGGGTGCGGCGAGCAGGACCGCGTACAGAAGCAGGATCAGACGGCGCATGAATTCTCCCCTCGAGCGGTGAGCCTAAGCCATCTTCCTCGGCGCGCAACTGCCACCCGTAGGTTGCGGCCCTCAGTCGCGTCGGGCAAATGGCCGCGTCATGTCTCCTGTGCGTCCCACAAATGCCAACACGAAGTCCGCGCGCGGCATGGTGGACGGCGTCTGGCGCGGCATCGCCAGCTTCTCGGAATCAGTGTTTTGCCTCGAGGAACCGTACAATACGAAGGCCATCTTCGGGCGTGTCGTCCAGCGCGTCCTTGAGCTGCTGACGAACCAGCTGGGGACGGTCCCGTTCGTCCAGGTCGGTGCGAACGACGGGATTAGCGCCGACCATATCCATTCGTTCGTGAAGAGCGGAGCCTGGACCGGTGTCCTGGTCGAGCCGGCTCCCGTGCCCTTTGCGCGGTTGCGCGAAAACTATCGCGGGGTCGAAGGCCTGCAATTCGCGCCCGTCGCCATTTCCACGTCGGAAGGGACGCTGCCTTTCTACTTCGTCGAAGGCGACGACGGGCTATCCAGCTTCTCGCTGGACACCATCCTCTCGCACGCGCCGAAATACGAGGATCTGCGTGGGATGGTCCGAACACTGGAGGTGAAAACCAGGACTCTGGATGCCGTCTGTGAGGAATATGGAGTCAGCAGTCCGGCCGTGGTCGCTGTCGATACCGAAGGAACGGACGACATCGTGCTGGAAAGCCTCTCGATAGAGGAGCGCAAGCCGAGCGTGATCCTGTTCGAGCACTGCCACCTGTCGGCGGAGCGAAGCGCCAGGCTACGCGACCGGCTGGTCGACGCCGGATACCGCCTGATCCACGACCGCCACGATGCACTGGCGATCGCACCTGGAACCTTTGACGAGGCGCAAGTCGACTTCCTGGCCGACGTGGTTGCCGTTGCTCGAGCGAACTTCCCGAAGGCCGGGCTCGACACGCTGTAGCCAGCGGACCTTCGGGCTGGACGCTCTCCCTGCATTTTGCAGGGGGAGATAGACCTTAGCGCTTCGAGAACTGGAAGCTTCGGCGTGCCTTGGCGCGGCCGTACTTCTTGCGCTCGACGACGCGCGGGTCGCGGGTGAGGAAACCGGCCTGCTTGACGACCGTGCGAAGTGCCGGCTCGAAGCGGGTCAGCGCCTGGCTGATGCCGTGCTTCACTGCACCCGCCTGGCCGGACAGGCCGCCGCCCTTGACCGTCGCGACGACGTCATACTGGCCGCGGCGATCGGCGATGTCGAACGGCTGGTTGATCACCAGTCGAAGCGACGGGCGGGCAAAATAGACTTCCTGCTCGCGGCCGTTGACGAGGATCTTGCCGGAGCCGGGCTTCAGCCAGACCCTGGCGATTGCATCCTTGCGGCGGCCCGTTGCGTAAGCGCGACCCTGCTTGTCGAGCTGCTGCTCGCGGATCGGCGCTGCCTCGACCGGGGGCGGAGGAGGAGCGGCTTCGGCGGTGTCCTCAGCCGGAGCCTCGACAGCGGCGACGGCCGCCTCTTCCTTGGTCAGCTCGGCGAGATCGGAAAGGCTCTTCTTGTCGGCCATCTTATGCGCCCACCTTGTTCTTGCGGTTCATCGACGCGACGTCGAGGACCTGCGGGTTTTGGCCAGCATGGGGATGCTCGGTGCCGTTGTAGAGGTGAAGGGCACGCATCTGGTCGCGCCCCAGGGGCCCGCGCGGAATCATCCGCTCGACGGCCTTCTCGAGAACTCGCTCCGGAAAGCGCCCCTCGAGGATCTTGCCCGCGGTGACTTCCTTCAAGCCACCGGGGTAGCCGGTGTGCTTGTAGTAGATCTTCTGCTCGAGCTTGCGGCCGGTGAACTTCACCTTGTCGGCGTTGATAACCACGACGTGGTCGCCGCAATCAACGTGAGGCGTGAAGCTCGGCTTGTGCTTGCCGCGAAGGATGTTCGCGATGATCGAGGCGACGCGGCCGACGACCAGTCCGTCGGCGTCGATCAGGTGCCATTTCTTGTCGACCTCAGCCGGCTTTGCCGACTTGGTCGTTTTCATCAGCGCCTTCATGGCGATGATCCTTTCGTTGAAATACGAAAGGCGACGCCAAAGTGCGCCGCCGTCGGTCGCGCTATTTGCGGGAGAGGGCGGAAAAGTCAAGCAAAGCCGAGGGTTTCTCGACGGGTAAAATACTACCGAGTGCTATTTGCCTTGCGCTTCGATCTTGGCAACGCGGCGGTTGCGGTCCCAGATCTCGGAGCCGACGGGAAGCTTTCGCTCGCGCACCTGGCGAACGACATCGTCATCGTCAGCGGCCTCGATCCACTCGGCCTCGCTGATGTTTCCCGCTCCATCAAGTCGGTAGTGCCTGTACGATGGCAAAGTCTACTCCCCCACGGGCGCTGGATACACTCTCGGCCGAAAGAAACTGATTCACCTGCGTTATCGAAACCGACGGTTTGGCTTTCAAAAACATATAGTTCTTGCAAACGTGACGGGGGTGTAATTTACGCTTCCACCTCTGCTCGTGCGTCTGCGTTGGGGCTGAACGATGATCACCGCCCATCTCAAGAAACTGAGGCTTCGAACGTCGATCAGCCCGGACGAGGAGCGGGTCATTCGGGGGCTCGTGTCGGAAACGAAGCGGTTCGCTCCCGACACAGTGCTGGTCCGCACCGGCCAGCAGCTCCAGGTGAGCATGCTGGCGCTCGACGGCTGGCTGTTCCGGTCGAAGGATCTTCCTACCGGCGAGCGGCAGGTTCTCGAGATCCACCTCCCGGGCGACTTTGCCGATCTCCACGGCTTCACCCTCAAGCAGCTCGATCACGACATCATCACGGTCACGGAAACGATCATCGGCTTCGTTCCGCACGAGCGGCTCACGGAGCTCACCAATGCGCACCCGCACCTGACGCGGGTCTATTGGCTTTCGACCAACATCGACGCTGCGGTAACTCGCGAGATGGCCCTGTCGCTCGGCCAGAGGTCGGCGCTTTCGCGGATGGCACACCTGTTCTGCGAGCTGAGAGCGCGGCTCGCGATCATCGGACGCACGAACGGCGCTTCGTTCGAATTTCCGCTGACGCAGCGCGAGCTCGCAGAATGCCTCGGCCTGACCGTTGTCCATGTGAACCGGACCCTCCAGGAGCTTCGGCGGATGGGCCTGGTCGAGACCGCGAACAGGCGGCTAACCATCCTCGACTTGGAGCGGCTGGAGGCAGTCGCCGATTTCGATCCGGGATATCTGCAGCTTCACCGGCGCCAGCTCTGATCCCGCAGGCAAGAGCGCCGCCGAACCGGCCTTAGCGCGGGATGCGAGAAAGCGACTCTCCGACCCAGTCTGCATAGCGCGGAAGGACGGCTTCTACAGGCCAGGCCGTAATGCACGGAGTGTCGTAGCTGTGGAGCGCGGCGACCCGCTCGATGAGGCCGCGCACCTTGCTGCCGTCGGTCTTCAGGATTGCCGCCACTTCCTCGGCAGTCTCGATCGCGCCCTTCCAGCGATAGATGGACCGGCAGGGACCCAGGATGTTGACGCAAGCGGCGAGCTTCTCTTCGATGACGGTTCGGCCGATCCGCTCGGCCTCATCTTCGCTTGCGAAGATTGCGTAGACCGACAGGATCGTCATCTCTTCTGTCCCACGACATGCGCACCCCACACGGTAGAAGCGAGCACCAGGGCGCCTACTGCCTGATGGAGGACGGCCACGGACAGGGCGATCCCGGTTGTCACCGTGGCGATTCCGAGGATGATCTGAGTCCCAAATGCGCTGTGGATCGCGATGGAGGCCGAACGCGAGCCGGCGCGCCGGACCTTTCGGGCGAAAACGACTAGCGTCGCAACGACGGCCCACGCCCACCAGCGGTGAAGAAAATGGAGGAGGAACGGATCGTGGGTCAACGCGAAGCCGGCACCGTTCGACCAGTCCACGCCCTCCGGGAAGAAGCGGTCGTTCATCAACGGCCAGCTGTTGGAGACGTAGCCCGCGCGGAAGCCCGCGACCCATGCGCCCAGCAGGAGTTGGACGAACAGGATGGCTAGCGTGACGATCGATGCGGCGGTGAGCTTCGCCGGACGTGCGTCACGGTTCCTGCCGACCGAGCGCAGATCGAGCGCCGTCCAGATCAGCGCGCCCATCAGGAAAAGCGCAAATAGCAGGTGCGCTGAGAGGCGGTACGGACTGACCTCGGTCCGTCCCTCCAACCCCGACATGACCATCAGCCACCCAACCGCGCCCTGAAGTCCGCCCAGCACGAACAGCGCAATCAGGCGCCAGGTGAAGCCCTTCGGGATTGCTCGCTTCCAGGCGAACCAGGCGATTGCGCCGAAGAAGACCAGGCCGATGACACGGCCAAGAAACCGGTGAACCCATTCCCACAGGAAGATGAACTTGAAGCCGGCAAGGTCCATTCCCGCCGGTCCCGCCACCTCGCGATATTGCGGGGTCTGTTTGTAAAGATCGAAGGCGTGGACCCAGTCCTGGTGCGAAAGCGGCGGAATCGCTCCGACGATCGGCTTCCATTCGGTGATCGAAAGGCCGCTTTCCGTCAGTCTGGTGATCCCGCCGATGACGACCATCGCGAAGACGAGCCCCGCGGTGAACAGCAACAGGTTTGCGAGGGCGTAGGGTTTCGGGTTTGCGGTGGCTGTAGGCATCGGCGCGACTGCTAGCCGACGCCAGCGCCGAGGTCGACCGGGACATTCTACGGACCGAAAGCTCACGTGATATGTTGTAACTTCTCGGGCCTTGAACTACATGGATACTCGCAATGGGCCAGCTGACCGTTCCGAACTCACGCATCGACCATGTGGCGATGGGCCTTTCGGGCCTGTGCCTCGTGCATTGCCTAGCCACGGCAATCATGCTCGGTTTGCTTGCAAGCGCCGGCGGCTTCCTCGGTCAACCCATTATCCACGAAGTCGGTCTGAGCTTGGCCATGATCCTGGGGACGATCGCTCTCGGCCGCGGTGCGATGGAGCACGGATTCGTCCTTCCCACGGCAGTCGGCGCCTTGGGCCTAGGAGTCATGGCTGGCGCGCTGACGCTTCACGAGGGGGGAAACGAGCCTCTCTTCACGATGGTGGGCGTCGGCATCCTTGCACTCGGCCACCGGCTCAACTTCATGGCTGCCGAGTAAGCGCGCTTGCTCCGTCCCGCCAGCGGGCGTAATTTGAACAACTGAAAATGCGCTCCCACGATCATCAGGTCCACGAAGGCGAATCGCTGCGCAAGGCCGCGCGCGACCGGCTGCAGGCCAAGGGCGAGCAGTGGACAGACATGCGCTCCGCCGTGTTCGACGCTCTGTCGAGCTTCGATCGGCCGGCGAGCGCGTACGACATTGCTGAAGCGGTCTCGAAGTCTCAGGACCGCCGCGTCGCGGCAAATAGCGTCTACCGGATCCTCGACTTGTTTGTGGGGGCCAACTTGGCGCGGCGGGTCGAAAGCGCCAACGCCTATATCGCCAACCAACACCCCGACTGCCTCCACGATTGCATTTTCCTGATTTGCGACAATTGCGGGCAGGCGGTGCACATTGACGACGACAAGCTGTCCGGAGGCATTCGCGATGCGGCCGCCAATGCGGGCTTCGCAGCCAGGCGGCCCGTCATCGAGGTGCGCGGCACCTGCGGGGACTGCTCGGACAGCAAATAGCTGAGCAAAGTCTGAGCATTCGCTGAAATCGTCACCGCGCCGTCACGCTTGGGTGACACGGCGACAGCTTGAGGATAAGTCGCCGCCAATGTCGGACCGCCCGAAGACACCGCTTCTCGATACCGTCACCGTGCCTGCGGACATCCGCGCGCTCGACCGGTCGCAACTCGTCCAGCTTGCCGAGGAGCTTAGGCAGGAGACGATCTCGGCCGTTTCGGTGACCGGGGGACACCTGGGTGCAGGGCTCGGCGTCGTCGAGCTGACCGTCGCAATCCACTATGTCTTCGAAACGCCGCTCGACAAGCTGGTGTGGGACGTCGGCCACCAGGCCTATCCGCACAAGATCGTCACTGGGCGGAGGGACCGAATCCGCACTCTTCGCCAGGGCGGCGGGCTGTCCGGATTCACCAAGCGCACCGAGAGCGAATATGACGCGTTCGGTGCCGCCCATAGCTCCACGTCGATCTCCGCGGCACTTGGGTTTGCAATCGCCAACAAGCTTTCTGGTGACCCGCACCACGGAATCGCGGTGATCGGCGACGGCGCGATGAGCGCCGGAATGGCCTATGAGGCGATGAACAACGCCGCGGCGGCCGGAAACCGCCTGATCGTCATCCTCAACGACAACGACATGTCGATTGCCCCGCCGGTCGGGAGCCTTCGTAACGCGCTCGCCCGGCTGGTCAGCTCGGGCAAGTATCTGGCTCCGCGCCGGCTGGCGCAGAAGCTGGCTCGCGCGATGCCCGAGCCGCTCCACGTCGCCGCCCATCGCATGGAGCAATATGCACGCGGCATGTTCACCGGCGGCACGCTCTTCGACGAGCTCGGCTTCTACTATGTCGGCCCGATCGACGGTCATGACGTCAACGCCCTCGTCGAGGTGCTGGAGAACGTCCGCGACGCCGAGGAAGGGCCGATGCTGGTCCACGTCGTCACCAACAAGGGCAAGGGCTACGCTCCGGCGGAGAACGCCGCCGATAAATATCACGGGGTCGTGAAGTTCGACGTGGTGTCGGGCGTGCAGGCGAAGGCCGCGGCCGGGGCGCCGAGCTATACGGGCGTGTTCGCCAAGGCGATGCTCGCCGAAATGGAGCGCGACGAGAAGGTCGTTGCGATCACCGCGGCGATGCCCTCGGGCACTGGTCTCGACAAGGTCCAGGAAAAATTCCCCGACCGGACGTTCGACGTCGGGATCGCCGAACAGCATGCCGTGACCTTCGCTGCGGGGCTCGCCGCCGAAGGCTACCGGCCTTTCTGCGCGATCTATTCGACCTTCCTCCAGCGCGCCTACGACCAGGTTGTGCACGACGTCGCCATTCAGAACCTGCCCGTGCGCTTCGCTATGGACCGCGCCGGGCTGGTCGGAGCTGATGGAGCAACGCACGCGGGCTCGTTCGACCTCGCCTATCTGTGCACTCTGCCCAACTTCGTCGTGATGGCTGCGGCCGACGAAGCCGAGCTGGTCAACATGGTCCACACCATGGCCGTGCACAACAGCGGCCCGATCGCGGTTCGCTATCCCCGCGGCGAGGGCAGGGGCATCGAGCTTCCGCAAGTCCCGCAGGCGCTGGAGATCGGCAAGGGCCGGATCGTCCGCCAGGGAACCAAGGTCGCAATCCTGTCGCTCGGTACGAGGCTTGAGGAGGCTGAAAAGGCCGCCGAGCAGCTCGAGGCCAAGGGCCTGTCGACGACCGTCGCCGACCTTCGCTTCGCAAAGCCCCTCGACGAGGCGTTGATCCGCAAGCTTCTCACCACCCACGAGGTCGCCGTGACCATCGAGGAAGCGTCGATCGGCGGGATCGGCGCCCACGTGCTGACCATGGCTAGCGACGAGGGTTTGCTCGACGGCGGGCTGAAGATCCGCACGATGCGATTGCCCGACCGCTTCATCGACCAGGACAAGCCCGAGAAGCAGTACGACGAAGCCGGCCTCAACGCGCCGCAGATCGTCGAGACGGTGCTCAAGGCGCTGCGCAGCAACAGCGCAGGCATCGAGGAGGTTCGGGCGTAGCCAAGGTCCGCGCAGACCAGCTGCTGGTGAGCCGGGGGCTGGCTGAGAGCCGAACCAGGGCTCAGGCGCTGATCATGGCTGGCGCGGTCTTCTCGGGCGAGAAGAAGCTGGCCAAGGCGGGCGAAATGCTTGCCGGGGACGCTCCGCTGGAAGTGCGCGGCAAGGACCATCCCTGGGTCTCGCGGGGCGGGATCAAGCTCGCGCACGGGCTCGATGTATTCGGATTTGACGTCACCGGCGGGGTCGCGCTCGATGTGGGAAGCTCCACCGGCGGATTTACCGACGTGCTGCTCTCGCGAGGAGCGGCAAAGGTCTATGCGGTGGATGTCGGCACCAACCAGCTCGCCTGGAAGCTCCGCCAGGATCCGCGGGTGATCGTTCACGAGCAGACCAATGCGCGCAGCCTGGACGCATCGATCATCCCGGAACCGGTCGATATCATCACTTGCGATGCAAGCTTTATTTCCTTGTCTAAAGTACTGAAATCGGCACTTAACTTCGCCCGATGTGGAGCTAAACTAGTGGCCCTGGTGAAGCCGCAATTCGAAGCTGGACGGGAGGAGGTGGGCAAGGGCGGAGTGGTCCGCGATCCGCAAATCCACGAACGCGTCTGCGCCGAGGCAGTGACGTGGGTAAGAAGTCAGGGCTGGAGCGTTGTCGGCATAGCGCGGAGTCCGATCACGGGGCCCGAAGGCAATGTCGAATTCCTGCTGGGGGCAATCAAGAATGGCTGAGGACCTGAAGAGTGCGAGCTGGTGGAAGATCGCCATCGTCACTGTGATTGCCATCGAGGCGCTCGGCGGCTTGAGCGGCTGGTTGTCCAACAGCGGCTACGGCAATCAATGGTTCGACTCGCTGGTGAAGCCGAGCTTCATGCCGCCCGGCTGGGCCTTCGGCGTCGTTTGGCCCGTCCTCTATGCATTGATCGGGATGGCGCTGGCGATGGTGCTTGCCGAACCGCCGTCCGGCCGGCGCAAGATAGCGCTGATCCTCTTTTTCCTGCAGTTGGCGCTCAATTTGGCCTGGTCGCCGATCTTTTTCGCGGGGCACGACATCGTGCTCGCCAATACGGTCATCTTCGCGATGGCTGCGCTCGCAGCCGCTGCGGCCGGGCAATTCTGGCGGATTCGGGCCGCAGCCGGTCTGTTGATGATCCCCTATCTCGCCTGGCTGGTTTTCGCGGCCACGCTCAACGCGACTATCAACCAGCTCAACCCCGGTTCGGGGGCGTCGCTGCTCGGGATCTAATTCCGGCCATCGCAGCAAGTTGGGGATAGTCGGCCCCCGCGGGGTGGCGGAACGGACGCCCACTCACTATTTCCCGGCCGAAAGGGGTGACGTCATGCAATCCGAAAATCGCATGTTCGACGATTTCGTGAAGATGGTGAACGGCTTCGCCGGGACGATGGCCGGCATGGGACGCGAGGCTGAAGCCTCCGCTCGCGAAAAGATGCGCGAGTGGGTTGGCGGAATGGATTTCGTCTCCCGCGACGAGTTCGAGGCGGTGAAAGCCATGGCCGCGAAGGCCCGCGACGAGAATGAAGCTCTCAAGACCCGTCTCGCGGTGCTGGAGGCGACGCTCGGCGGCACGGCCCCCAAGCCAGCTCCGAAGCGCAAGCCGGGAGCGAAACCCTGACCGAACCCCAAGTGAACGATGAACGCGAAGACGGCGCTCCGATCGAGGTTCTCGAGCAATATTTCGAGGCTCGCGGCTGGGCGTGCGAGCGCTCGGGCGAAGGTGAGATCGTTGCGTCCGCGACTGGCAGCTGGGCGCAGTACGAGCTTCGCGGCGTGTGGCGCCCGGAGGACCAGGTTCTCCAGTTCCTCGCTTTCCCGGACATCAAGGTGGCGCCGGAGAAGCGCTCGGCGATCTACGAATCGCTTGGCTTGATCAACGAACAGCTGTGGCTCGGCCATTTCGAGATGTGGTCGGGATCCGGCCTGATCGTCTTCCGTCACTCGACGGTCCTCGACACCCGCGACGGCGAGGGCCTGAGCCTCGAGCAGGCGGAGGCTGTGGCGGAGGCGGCGCTCGAGGAGTGTGAGCGTTTCTACCCGGTCTTCCAGTTCGTGCTGTGGGGCGGCAAGAGCCCCGGCGAAGCGATCGCGGCAGCGCTAATCGACACCCACGGAGAGGCATGATGCAGCTTCCAGTTCCGACCTGGTTCGTCGGTTGCGGCAACATGGGCCAGGCGATGGTCGAAGGCTGGCGCCTGGCCGGCGTCGACCTTTCGAGCGCCGTCGCCATCCGCCCGAGCAACGTGCCCGTCCCGGGAATCCGGACGGTGGGATCAATAAAAGAGGCCGGCGCTCCGCCGCGGATGATCATCCTCGGCTTCAAGCCCCAGAAGCTGGACGAGGTGGCGCCCGAGCTTCTTCCTTGGATCACCTCTAAGACGATCGTCGTTTCGCTCCTCGCCGGAGTCGAGACGGCCAGCCTCAAGGCGCGCTTCCCCAAGGCGACGGTCATCCGCGCGATCCCCAACCTTCCGGTGTCAGTCCGCCGCGGCGTGGTCGCGCTCTTCACCGGCGGCGAAATTGAAGAGGGGCTTCGAAAGCAGCTTTCGGAAGCGTTCGCAGCGCTCGGTTTTGCAATGTGGGCCGAAACCGAAAACTCACTGGCCGCCATCGGCTCGGTTGCCGGCCCGGGACCAGCCTATGTCGCACGTTTCATCGCCGCTCTCGCCGACGCAGGAGTGGAACAGGGCCTTCCGAAGGCGCTTGCTTCGTCCATCGCCGTGGAGACGGTGCTGGGTACCGCTTGGCGTGCTGCTTCCAGCGGCGAGACCATGGACGATCTGGCGCGGCGCGTCGCAAGCCCCAGGGGCACCACCGAGGCCGGACTTGCAGTCCTCGACCGCGAGGACGCGTTTCGCCAGCTGATCGGAGCGACGATCAACGCCGCACGACGGAGGGGAGCCGAGCTCGCCGCCGAAGCACGCGGAGAACAGGTCGCCTAGTTTTCCGTAAACTTTACGAGCCGGACCGCCTGTCCTAGGCGGACCGCATGGCAGATAATCAGACCTACGACGACCGCGACGGCTTCATCTGGTTCGACGGCAAGCTGGTGCCGTGGCGCGAGGCGGAGGTGCACGTCCTCACGCACGCACTTCATTATGCCTCGTCGGTGTTCGAAGGGCAGCGCGCCTACGGCGGCGACATTTTCAAGCTCCACGCGCATTGCGAACGGCTTCACAAGAGCGCGAATATCCTCGGCTTCCAGATCCCATGGAGCGTCGAGGAGATCGCGACCGCGTGCAAGGAGGTATTGAACTCCAGCGGGCTGAAGGACGCCTACATGCGCCCGGTCGCCTGGCTGGGGTCTGAGCGGATGGGCGTTTCGCCGAGCGGGACCAAGCCGCACCTGGCGATCGCTGCGTGGGAATGGGGGAAGTATTTCTCGCCGGAGAGAGCCGCCAAGGGAATCCGGCTGACTATTGCCCCATGGCGTCGGCCCGCGCCTTACACTGCTCCCGTCCACTCCAAGGCTTCCGGCCTCTACATGATCGCGATGCTCTCGCGGAAACATGCCGAGGACACTGGGTTCGACGACGCCCTGATGTTCGACTGGCGGGGGCAGGTCGCCGAAGCGACCGGCGCCAACGCCTTCTTCGTCCGCGACGGCGTACTTCATACTCCGACGCCGGACTGCTTCCTCGACGGCATCACCCGCCAGACGATCATCGAGCTCGCCCGCAAGCGCGGGATCGAGGTCCAGGAGCGGGCGATCTGGCCGGAAGAGCTGGAGAGCTTCCAGCAAATGTTCCTGACCGGAAGCGCCGCGGAGGTCACCCCCGTCGGCTCAGCCGGCCCCTGGAGCTTCGAGGTTGGTGACGTCACGAAGCAGCTGGCCAAGGATTACGACGACCTGGTCAACGGGCGCCTTCCCAACTCCTAAGCCCCTTTCAAGTCGCTCGAGTGCGGCTATATGCCCGCACTCGGCTGGTGGGGCGTCGCCAAGTGGTAAGGCAGCGGCTTTTGGTGCCGCCATTCGCAGGTTCGAATCCTGCCGCCCCAGCCAATCCGCAGATGCCTCCGCTTCGGAGTGAAGGTTAAGCACGGGGAGACCCTGATCGCGACACTCATGCGCGATGGGCACCGGCCAGCATCAGATCAGGACCAGGGAGGAGCGGCGGCGAGTCATGCTGCCGGCGCGACTCCGCAGCCAGTCCGGCTGGAGCGACGCGTGCATCCTGAACGTCTCGGCTCACGGCTTGCTGATCTACTCCAACGGAGCTGCACAGCCGGGAAACTTCGTCGAGGTCCGTCGCGGCGGCCAGCTAGTCATCGCCCGCGTCGTCTGGCGCAGGAACCAGCGAATCGGCCTTTGCAGCCCCGACACGATCCACGTCGACGACATCATCTCCACCGACGAGGGCCAGGCCGCGCTTACGACCGCCTACAAGGTGACGCTTGAGCGGCGGCGGGTACCGCGCACCCCTGACTCCAGCCGCTCCCAGGCCAGCGCGGGCGAGTTCATCGGCACCGTGCTGATCGTCGCGGCCCTGGCCGGCGCGGGGGCTTTCTACGCGGCGAGCACGCTGGCCAGGCCGCTCGGGCACGTAAAGGCGGCGCTCGCCGGCCACTGACGCACCCTTGAGTTGCGTTGCCACCGGAGTGCATGAACGGCGGGATGCCGGGGCCGCTGCACGGAATGACGATTGTCGAGATGGCGGGTATCGGCCCGGCACCTTTCGCTGCGATGATGCTTGCCGACCATGGAGCCGAGGTCATCCGCGTCGAGCGGGAAGGGCTGATCGGAATTCCGAACGACCCGCTGCTACGTTCGCGCAGGAGCATATCGTTGGACCTCAAGACCGACGGCGCGCGCAGGGTCCTCCGGCGGCTCGCCGCGAGCGCGGACGCGCTGATCGAGGGATATCGTCCGGGCGTGATGGAGCGTCTCGGCCTGGGTCCGGATGCACTTCTCGGAGACAATTCAAGGCTGGTCTATGGCCGGGTGACCGGCTGGGGTCAGGAAGGGCCGCTCGCACCCGCCGCTGGGCATGACGTTGATTATCTTGCGATCACCGGTCTGCTCCACGGGATTGGCCCGAAGCAACGGCCTGTCGTGCCGATCAATTATCTGGCGGATTTTGCGGGCGGAGGGATGATGCTCGCCTTCGCCATGGTGGCGGCCTTGCTCGATGTGCAGCGCGGTGGTCAGGGACAGGTGATCGACTGCGCGATGAGCGACGGCGCGGCGCTGATCGGTGCGTTCACCTATGGGATGCGGTCGGCTGGCATTTGGAAGGAGGAACGGGAAGCCAATCTGCTCGACGGCGGCGATGCCGCTTACGGTGTGTACGAGTGCAGCGACGGCCGCTTTCTTGCCGTTGGCGCGATCGAGCCGCAGTTCCGAAAGGCGCTATTCGAGGGTCTTCGATTGCCCATGGACGCGGGCAAGGCCGAGGTTGCGGAGATCATCGCCAAGCGCAGCCGCGACGAATGGGTGACGCATTTCGGAGGAAGCGATGCCTGCGTCGCGCCCGTGCTGACGCTGGAGGAAGCGCCCGGTCACCCGCACAACGTCGAGCGCGGCACCTTCGTGGACCTCGGCGGCGTAGTTCAGCCGGGGCCGGCGCCCCGTTATTCGCGGACGGCCACCGATCAGCCGACTGAACCTCGTCCCGTTGGAGCGGATGGTGAAGCCGTTCTCGCAGGGATTGGCTATTCGCCCGACGACATCCTGTTATTGCGCCGCCAAGGAGCGCTTCTTTGAACCCGATCTACGAGCAGATGCAGACCAGCGTCTTCGAGCGGATGTCGGCGCTCGCCGCCAAGCACAGCGCCGTGAACCTAGGGCAGGGCTTTCCCGACTTCGGCTGGCCTAACGAGATACTGGACGCGGCGGCGGACGCGCTCAAGAACGCATCGAACCAATATCCTCCGTCGCGCGGTTTGCCTCAGCTGCGTGAAGCTGTCGCCGGTCATTACCACCGCCATTTTGGTCAGACGCTGAGAGCTGAGGATGTCTGCGTGACTTCGGGCGCGACCGAGGCCTTGGGCGCGTGCATCCTCGCCACCGTGTCGCCCGGCGACGAGGTGATCATCTTCACGCCCGCCTACGACAGCTACGCGCCGATGATTCGGAGAGCCGGCGGAGCGGTCCGCGAGATCGCGCTTCGGCCGCCCGAGTGGCGGATAGACCGTGACGCGCTCCAAGCTGCGATCGGGCCGAAGACGCGGGCGATCTTGTTCAACAACCCGCAGAACCCGACCGGGCGGCTGTACGACGGGACCGAACTGCAGATGATCGCAGATGCGGCAATTCAACACGACCTGACCGTCATCAGCGACGAGGTGTGGGAGCATATCGTGCTCGACGGGCAGAGGTTCACTCCGCTGGCAACGCTCCCCGGAATGGTGGACCGCACCCTGAAAATCGGCTCCGCCGGCAAGATCTTCTCGTTGACCGGGTGGAAGGTCGGCTGGATCGCCTCCGCGCCGCCGCTTGCTTCGGTCGCTGCAAGGGCCCACCAGTTCCTCACCTTTTCAACTGCTCCCAACCTGCAGGCGGCAGTGGCTTTCGGAATGGACGACGGCGATTCCTGGCTGGAGCCGATGCGGCAGAGGTTCGCCCGTGCCCGGGACCGGATGGTCGATGGGTTGAAAGGGGCGGGCTACGCCACTCTGGATGCAGCCTCGACCTACTTCCTCTGCGTCGACCTGAAGCAATCGGGGCTGGACTTGGACGACGAGGCGTTCGCCTCGGCAGCGGTCGAGCAGGCGGGGGTGGCCGTCGTCCCCGTGTCGGCCTTTGCCGAGCAGGACCCATCTCGGCATATCGTCCGGTTGTGCTTCGGAAAGCGCGACGAGACGATCGACGCGGGCGTAGCGGCGATGCGTAAGGCGAAGGAGCTGCTGGCATGACCCCGGCGGACGAAGCGCGGAAGCTCCTGGAACGGCTTGGAGTAACCTGCGGCGGATCGCTGGAGAGCCGATCGCCCATCGACGGGCAGGTCATCGGCAGCGTGGCCGAGGAAGGTGACGTCACCAGCGCCTGCGCGCGGGCGCAGGAGGCGTTTCTTTCCTGGCGCTTAGTCCCTGCACCCCGTCGCGGGGAGCTGGTGCGATTGCTCGGCGAGGAGCTTCGCGCGGCAAAGGAGCCGTTGGCCCGGCTCGTAACCCTCGAATGCGGAAAGATTGTCCAGGAAGGCCTGGGCGAGGTCCAGGAGATGATCGACATCTGCGACTTCGCGGTCGGCCTGTCGCGCCAGATCTACGGCCTGACGATAGCAAGCGAGCGGCCGAACCACCGGATGATCGAACAATGGCACCCGCTGGGGCCGGTGGGGGTCATCACCGCCTTCAACTTCCCGGTCGCCGTGTGGGCGTGGAATGCGGCGCTCGCGCTTGTCTGCGGCGATCCGGTTGTCTGGAAGCCTAGCGAGAAGGTGCCCTTGTGCGCCGAAGCGGTGATGGCGCTGGCGAGGCGCGCGATGGAGCGGTTCGGCGATGCTCCGGATGGCTTGCTGCAATGCGTGCAGGGCGGGCGCGATGTTGGCCAAGCCCTCGTGGAGGACGAACGGATCGCTTTGGTCTCGGCCACCGGCTCGACGGCAATGGGGCGCAAGGTCGGGCCGAAGGTCGCCGAACGGTTCGGCCGGGTGCTTCTGGAGCTGGGCGGCAACAATGCAACGATCGTCACTCCGTCTGCCGACCTGGACCTAGCAGAGCGCGCGATCCTCTTCTCGGCGGCCGGCACTGCGGGGCAGCGCTGCACGACGCTGAGGCGGCTGATCGTCCACGAGAGCATCGCCGACGCTTTCGTCGAGCGGCTGAAATCGCTCTTTGCCCGGATCAAGGTCGGAGACCCGCGCGATGCGGATACCCTCGTAGGCCCGTTGATCGACGCTTCGGCGTTTGAGGCAATGCGCAATGTAATCGGTGAGACGATCGAGCAGGTGGATGCAGTGCCAGGCGGCTATTACGTCAGGCCGGCGATCGTCGAAGCTGACGTCCAGCAGGGCACGATGCTGAAGGAGACCTTCGCGCCGATCCTTTACGTCCTGCGCTATTCAGATCTGGACGAAGCAATCGCGCTCAACAATGCCGTATCGCAAGGGCTTAGCTCATCCATCTTCACGAATGACCTTAGGGAATCGGAGCGCTTTCTGTCGGCGTCCGGCTCCGACTGCGGCATAGCCAACGTCAATATCGGTCCTTCAGGGGCGGAGATCGGCGGTGCGTTCGGAGGTGAAAAGGAGACAGGCGGCGGGCGCGAAAGCGGCTCCGACAGCTGGCGCGCCTACATGCGCAGGCAGACGAACACGATCAACTACGGATCAGATCTCCCGCTGGCGCAGGGAGTCGAATTCAAGGTCGCACCCTAGGCCTCGCCGATCAGCTCCGGCCAACGGCCGGCGAACTCCTCGATCCAGGCGCCGAGCGAATCCGGCTCGAGCGGGCGAGCGACGATATAGCCCTGCGCGACATCGCAGCGCAGCGAGCGGAGGAAACGAAGCTGCTCGGGGGTCTCGACGCCCTCAGCAGTGGCGACCAGCCCGAGCCCATGGGCGAGGTCGATGATCGCCTTGACGATCACGCAACTGTCGTGGGCGGCGGGAAGGTCCTTCACGAACAGGCGGTCGATCTTCACTTCCGTGAAGGGCAGCTGGCGAAGCTGCATCAGCGACGAATAGCCGGTGCCGAAATCGTCGATCGCGAGGCCGATGCCCTTGATCCGGAAGCGCGTGAGGGTGTCCATCAGCTTGATCAGGGGCTGCGTCGCGCCCTCCGTCAGCTCGAGGACCAGCCGGTCGGTCGGGACGTCCAGCTCGTTACACACGCGCTCAACCAGGTCTGGGAAATCGAGGCTCTGGAGGCTGATCGCGGAGATGTTGAAGGCGACGTGTGTGTCCAGGCCCTGTTTGCTCCACTTGCGATACTGGCTGAGCGTAGTTCGAAGTCCCCAGTCGGTCAGCGGCCCGATCAGGCCGTGCTTTTCCGCCAGCGGCACGAAGCGGGACGGTTCGACAGGCCCAAAGTCAGGCTCGTCCCAGCGCACCAGCGCTTCGAGACGGGTCAGCTCGCCCGTGTCCATGCGGACCTTCGGCTGGTAGACCATGTGAAGCTCGCCGCATTCGAGCGCTCGCTCGAAGCTCCGAAGCAGAGCGCCTTCCGGCTGCGCGCTCATTCCACCAGGCTCGGCCGCATTTCCGTAAGGAGGCCCTCGAGCTCCTGGAAGCGGACAGGCTTTTCTAGCGGGCCGACCATGGTAAGCCCGAGGGCTTCGCCGAGGCGGAAGGCGGATTCGAGCACGCGCCGGTCAAAGCCGCTGATGATCAGGATCGGCGCCTGGCTATTCTCCAGTGCAAGGAAGCGGAGCAGCTCGACACCGTCCATGCCGGGCATTCCGAGGTCGAGGGCGACCATGTCGGGCTTCCTGGTCTGAACAGCCTTCTTGAAGCTGTCGTAATCGGCGGTGAGAATTGGCGCGAACCCGCAGTCCCTCGCGACCTGGGCCACGAATTCCGCGAGCGCAGGCTCGTCATCGATAACAAGCAGTCGCGGCTGCCGCATCCGCCACTCCATTGTGACCCGATTGGCGCTTTGCGCTTGGCAAGTCCGGAATGAAACCGGTTTTTAACCGCATTCCGTCCAAAATGAGGACAGAAGGTTCGATTATCAGGAAGGTCGCGGATGTTTGCATCCCTTATCCGTCGCAGAGGCGGTCAGTCGCTTAGCGACGACCAGGCGGCGTTCGAATCGACCACTTTCTCTCTGAGCACGGCCGTTCCACGTCCTGCCGAGCGCCGCGTTGACGAGCGGCTGATCCCGCTCCTCAAGGTGTCGAAGCTGGTGTCGGACGGGACCGAGCGGCTGATTCGAATCCGCAACATTTCCGCCGGCGGAGTCATGGCGGAAGTCGCAAATCCGCCGCAGGTGGGCGAACGCGTCGCCATAGAGATGTCCGGGCAGCAGATTCCGTCGAGCGTGGTGTGGATCCGTGAAGGCCTTGCAGGGATCAAGTTCGACCAGACAGTCGACCTCGGCGAGCTTCTTGCCGGCCGCAAGCCGCGCCATGGATTCCGCCCCCGACCGCCGCGCCTCCACGTCGAATGCAAGGCGTCGGTCCGTGTCGGCAAGGTCTATTACAACGTGGACGTCCACGACATCTCGCTCGGCGGGATGAAGGTCGAGCCGATCGAGGAATATTGCGTCGGCCGGCCGGTCATCGTGGTCGTCGAGAGCCTGAAGCCAATCAAGGGCGAGGTCCGTTGGTTTTCCGACCGCCGCGCCGGAATCGTCTTCGACAAGCCGCTGGACTTCGGGGAGCTTGCGGAGTGGGTCGGCAAGCGACTTGAAGTCGCGAGCCTGAAGGCGAGCATGCACCGCCACTAATTTCGTTCATTCGCTCCTCGCAATGAGCCGCGGCAAATCCTATCTCCGCAAGGAGAAGGAGAGTCGCGATGGCTGAACAAGTCGCAATTCTGGCAGGCGGGTGCTTCTGGTGCACCGAGGCCGTTTTCAACGATGTCATCGGAGTCAGCAAGGTCGAAAGCGGCTACACCGGCGGAACGGCGGCCGAGCCGACCTACAAGGAGGTCTGCGGCGGAAACACCGGACACGCCGAGGCGATCCGGGTCAGCTTCGATCCCGACGTGATCTCCTACGGCGATCTTCTCGACATATTCTTCGCAACCCACGACCCGACCCAGCTCAACCGCCAGGGCAACGACGTCGGTACGCAGTATCGCTCGGCCATCTTCCCCCAGGATGCGACGCAGGAGAAAGAAGCGAAGAGGGCCAAGGACCGTGCCCAGTCCCACTGGGACGGAAATGTGGTCACGACGATCGAGCCACCGTCGCAATGGTGGCCGGCGGAAGGTTATCACCAGGCGTATTGGGAAGGCGAAGGGCAGAGTAGCCCCTATTGCATCGCCAACATCCCGCCGAAGCTGCAGAAGCTGAGGAAGAGCTTCCAGGCACGGGTCAAGGGCGAAACCGCCGCTTACTGACGCGGCGCTGCAGCGCGGCGAAGCCGGTCGTTGATGGCTGCACCGAGGCCTTCTTCCGGCACTCGCGCCACCGCAATCCGCGGCTTGGGCGACTGATCGGCCTGGTGAAGGAGGTCGAAAAGCCTTGAGGCGGCTTCGACGAGGTCGCCGTCCGGGCTGAGACTGGAGTCTCCGGCGACTTCGCCGAACCCGATAAGATATTCGTCGGCGGAAGCATCAGCGGCGTTCAGCCGCAGCGGCTTCGACGGGGCGTAATGGCTTGCCAGCTGCCCCGGCGCCTCGATCGCCCCTTTTGGTCCCTCGACAGCGCCCGCAATCTCTAACGGGCCGCGTCTAAGGAGCCTCAGCCCGCCATTGATCTCTGCAACGATCGTCGATTCGATGCCGCCGGGGCAGGGGCCGTCATCGATGATGAGCGGGATCCTGCCCGAAAGCGAGCGAACGACATGCTCAGCGCGCGTGGGGCTGATCGAACCGCTGGCGTTGGCCGAAGGAGCGGCGAGAGGGGTTCCGGCCGCCTCCAGCAGCGCCCGCATTGCACGGTGATTCGGCATCCGGAGTGCGATCGTCGCCAGACCCGCGGTGGCGAGCGCGGCAATCCCGCTGCCTGGTTTCAGCGGAGAGACGATGGTGAGCGGCCCCGGCCAATGCTTTCCGGCAAGTTCGAGCGACTGCTTCCCGAGGTCGGCGATCGCTTGGGCGTGGGCCAAGTCGAAAACATGGATAATCAACGGATTGAAGGACGGTCTTCCCTTCGCTTCGTAAATGCGTGCAACCGCTTCCGCGTTGGTGGCATCAGCGGCGAGACCGTAAACCGTCTCCGTCGGCACGGCGACCGGTTCGCCGGCGCGGATCAGCCGCGCGGCCTCCTCGACCGATTCGTCGCTGAAAGGTAGAACCCGCGTTTCCATTGGACGCGGCTAGTAAGGACTAGGCGTGCAGTGTGTCGAGCAGTTGTGCGGGCTTGATGCCGAGGCGCGCCATACGCTCGCGAATCTCCGGCCATTCCTCGGTGAGGAAGCGGTCCCGTTCCGATGCCTTGAGGCGAGCCCGGGCACCGTCCGCGACGAAGAGGCCGACACCGCGCTTGACCACTACGAGCCCCTCGTCCTGGAAGCCCTGGTACGCCTTGGCAACGGTCAGCGGGTTGGCCTGCTCTTCGGCCGCGAATGCGCGTACGGAGGGAAGCGGATCGCCGTCGCCGTATTTTCCGGAAAGAATAGAGTTCGCAATGATTTCGCGAAGTCGGACGTAGACCGGCTTGTCGTGGCTCGTACGAAGCGTCATGCTGTCATAATACAGCACCGCGCGCTTTCGTCAACGCCTGCCTATGATTTCGGCGACCAATCGCTGACGACCTCGTCGAGTGGCGGCCTGGGCCTTTCCTCGAGATCCACTGCGCACCGGCCGATGAAAATGAAGCCGGCGATCCGCTCGCCCGGCCGGCACAGCGCGGCGGTGACCCGCGGCGAGTAAGCTCGCCACCCGGTGACCCACCCGGCGACATAGCCAAGCGCGTGCGCCGCCAGGAGCAGGTTCATCCCGGCAGCGCCGCACGATAGCTCCTGCTCCCACACGGGGATCTTGTGGCCGCGAACGGGGCTCGAGACGAGAACGACGAGCGAGCCTTCGTAGCGGGAGAACTCCTCTTCCTTCTTCTGATGGGCGGCGGTCGCATCCGGGTTTTCCTCGCTGAGCGCCTGCCTGAGCAGCGTCGCAAGCTCGTCGCGCTGGCCCTCGTGGATCACCACGAAACGCCAGGGGTGCAGCTTTCCGTGGTCGGGCGTTCGCGCCGCTATCGTCAGCATCTCGTCCAGTTGCTGCCTCGTCGGAGGATCCCCTCTTATGTCGCGCGGCTTGGCCGAGCGGCGGGTTCGAAGAAGCGAAAGAAGCGAGGAGCGGTCGTTGAGCATTTGGCCGTCCATCTAGGGCCGGGTCGGCTCTGCAACAATCGGCTTCACAACTGGTTTTTGCCCGTTAGGGTGCGGCGCC
Source organism: Sphingomonas anseongensis (assembly GCF_023516495.1). NCBI lineage: Bacteria > Pseudomonadati > Pseudomonadota > Alphaproteobacteria > Sphingomonadales > Sphingomonadaceae > Sphingomonas > Sphingomonas anseongensis. The sequence continues at coordinate 575,786 of NZ_JAMGBC010000001.1, read as the reverse complement.
TTGATGCCCGCCGCTGCGGCGGCGCCGTCTCTGGAGGGAGAGAGCATTGGACGCCGAACACGTGATTCCGATCATTGCTGCCGCGTTCCTGGCGATCCTTCTGGGCGGCGGCGCGCTGGTCGCCGCAACCAAGAAATCGGAATTCCTGGGCCACCCGAAGGGCCTCTACATGCTCTTCTTCGCCGAGATGTGGGAGCGCTTCTCCTACTACGGCATGCGGGCGCTGCTCATTTTCTACCTGACGCAGCACTGGTTGTTCAGCGACGGCAAGTCGAACCTGATCTACGGCGCGTACACCAGCCTCGTATACATCACGCCGCTGCTCGGCGGCTATTTGGCTGACCGTTGGCTGGGCCAGCGCAGGGCCGTGCTGTTCGGCGCCGTGCTGCTGACGGCAGGTCACTTCCTGATGGCGTTGGAGGGTACCGGCGGGCAGAACGATCCGACGATCAATGCCTTTTGGCTGGCGCTCTCGCTAATCATCGTCGGCTCCGGATTCCTGAAGGCCAACATCTCGGTCATGGTCGGGCAGCTCTACCCGCTCACCGACGTTCGGCGGGACGGCGCCTACACCATCTTCTACATGGGCATTAACGTTGGCGCCGCGATCGGCACGATCATCGCGGGCTATCTCGGCCAGACCTACGGCTGGGGGTACGGTTTCGGTGCCGCTGGCGTCGGCATGCTGCTTGGTCTTGTCGTCTTCGTGCTCGGCAGGTCGGCGCTTCGCGGTGCCGGCGAAGCTCCGGCGCCGTTGGCCCGCAACACCGAGTGGCTGCTTTATGGCGCGGGGATCGTCGGTGTCGCGGTGATCTGGGGCCTCGTCCAGTATCAGGATGTCATCCAGACCCTCCTCATCATCTCGGGCGTCCTGTTGCTCGGCTACGTCCTCTACGAAGCATTCAAGCTCGAGCGTCACGCGCGGGATCGGATCTTCGCGATCCTCTTCCTGATCGCGCTGAACCCGCTTTTCTGGGGCCTGTTCGAACAGGCAGGCGGTTCGCTCAACCTCTACACGGACCGCTATGTCGAGCGCGGCGGGGTGCCGGCGTCGATCTTCCAATCGATCAATCCCATTTACATCATCCTCCTCGCGCCGATGTTCGCGATGCTTTGGACCTGGCTCGGCAGGCGCGGCATGGAGCCGTCGGCGCCGGCGAAGTTCGGCCTCGCGCTGCTTCAGGTGGGCGCCGGTTTCTTGGTGTTCGTGCTAGGCGCCGCCACGGCCGACGTCACTCCGGTCATCTTCGTCTTTCTGATCTACCTGCTGCACACCACCGGCGAGCTTTGCCTGTCCCCTGTGGGATTGAGTGCGATGAACCGCCTCGCGCCCAAGTTCATGGCCAGCCTGATCATGGGCGCCTGGTTCTACATGACTGCTGTCGGCAATTTCGTAGCTGGCAAGATCGGAGAGGCAACCGGCGGCGAATCGGGTGAAATGACGAAGGGCGCGACGCTGTCCATCTACAGCACGATCGGCTGGGTCGCCGTCGGCATGGGCGTCCTCGTGCTGGTAATCTCTCCGCTCGTGAAGAAGCTGATGCATCTCGATACGCTTCGCGATGACGAAGAGCTGGCGGGCTACAAGGAACTCGGCGAGAAACAGGCGCCGGGATTGTTTCCTGACCGTGAAACGAAGCCGGGGCCGCAGGAAACTTGATCGAATCGCTGAGCGGGGTCGCATGTCTGTTCGACTGATATGGGGAGCGGCTGCTGCCGCACTGGCGCTCTCCGGCTGCGCGGCTCTGGAGCCGCCCAAGAAAAATGCGCCGGCGATCCACGTCAACGAGGATCCGTTCCCGTCGACCTATGTCGCCTATCCAGGCGTTCCGACGGCGATCCGCAACGCGACGATCTTCGACGGCGAAGGCGGGCAGATAAACAACGGGACGGTGGTCCTAGCGGACGGCGTTGTTCAGGCGGTCGGCGGGCCGGAGCTTCCGATTCCCGCTGGAGCTTTGGTGATCGACGGCACCGGAAAGTTCGTCACGCCCGGGATCATCGACGTCCACAGCCACCTTGGCGACTATCCATCGCCGGGGGTCGAGTCGCAATCGGATGGCAACGAGGCGACGTCGCCGGTTCGCCCCGAAGTCTGGGCCGAGCATAGCGTCTGGCCGCACGATCCGGGCTTCTCGCGGGCGCTGATCAACGGCGGAGTGACCACTCTGCAGATCCTCCCCGGGTCGGCGAACCTTTTCGGCGGCCGATCAGTGACGTTGAAGAATGTGCCCGCGCGCACGGCGCAGGGAATGAAGTTCCCGGGAGCGCCGTACGGGCTGAAGATGGCGTGTGGCGAGAACCCGAAGCGGGTCTACGGGTCAAAGGGGCAGATGCCGCAGACCCGCATGGGCAACATCGCCCTTGCGCGCGAGACCTGGATCAAGGCGCAGGCTTACAAGCGCAAGTGGGATGAATATTACAAGAACGGCGGCGACATGCCGGAGCGGGACCTGGCGATGGACACGCTCAAGGGCGTGCTCGAGGGCAAGATCCTGGTCCACAACCACTGCTATCGCGCCGACGAGATGGCCAACATGATCGATATGTCGAAGGAGTTCGGCTATCACATCACCGCGTTCCACCACGCGGTCGAGGCCTACAAAGTCGCCGACCTTCTTCGCGACAACAACATCTGCGGAGTGATGTGGGCCGACTGGTACGGCTTCAAGATGGAAGCCTATGACGCGATCAAGGAGAACATCCCGCTGGTCCACAATGCGGGCGCCTGTGCAATCGTCCACTCCGACGACCCCAATTACATTCAGCGGCTGAACCAGGAGGCGGCAAAGGCGCTCGCCGACGGACAGCGCGTTGGCATTCCGAACCTGTCGGAGGCGGTCGCCTGGCAATGGCTCGCGTCGAACCCGGCGAAAGCGTTGGGAATCTTCGATAGGACCGGAAGCCTGAAACCCGGCAAGATGGCGGACGTCGTGCTTTGGAATGACGATCCGTTCAGCGTCTATGCCCGCCCGGAGCGTGTCTGGATCGACGGCGCCGAGATGTACGACGCCAACGATCCCAAGAAGCGCCCGGTGAGCGACTTCGAGCTCGGCCAGCCCGGCGAAGGGGACGTGAAATGATCCGCGCAATGCTGGCGGCGCTCCTCGTGACCGTCGCTGCGCCCGCAGCTGCCGAGACGATCGCGATCATAAACGGCACAGTCGCCATCGGAAACGGCTCCGGCCCCGTGGAAGGCGCAACAGTCGTAGTACGCGACGGGCGGATCGTCGCTGCGGAGCAGGGGGTCAGGGTTCCGGCCGACGCGCGTGTGATCGACGCGTCGGGCAAGTGGGTGACTCCCGGCATCGTCGCGGGCTTCTCCCGCCTCGGCCTCGCCGACGTCGACCTTGGTGCCGGTGGCGCCGACGATACGAGCGCCCGCAACGGCCCTTTCAGCGCCGCGATCGACGTCGTTCCGGCAATCAATCCCAACTATCAACCGATCGCCGTAAATCGCGCCGACGGAGTCACCCGTGCGCTGGTTGCTCCGTCGAGCGCCAAGAGCATCTTCGCAGGCCAGGGCGCAGTGATCGACACCGGCGCCGACATGGACCCGATCACCAAGGCTAGAGCCTTCCAGTTCGTGGAGCTTGGCGAGACTGGAGCCAATGACGCTGGCGGTTCGCGGGCTTCGGCGCATCTACTGTTCCGAAACGCACTACGCGAAGCGCGCGAGCTTGCCCGCTATTCGCCGCCGGTCTCGTCGGGGCGATCGACGCAGCCGGACGCGCGCGAGCAGCCGACGGTACGCAACCCGAACGAATCCCGGCTCTACGGCGCGGATGCGCGGCGCAGCGAGGACGTGCTCCTGACGCGGTTCGACGCAGCGGCGCTGGTGCCGGTTCTCCAGGGCCGCCAGCACCTGCTGGTCCATGTCGAGCGTGCGAGCGACATTCTCCAGGTGATCGACCTTGGGCGCGAGTTTCCGGCGCTTCGGATCGTCATCGTCGGGGCGAGCGAAGGATGGATGGTCGCGCCCGAGATCGCGCGATCGGGAATTCCCGTCATCGCCTCCGCGCTCAACGACCTTCCCGCGAGCTTCGAGCAGATTGCTTCGACCCAGTCGAACATCGGCCGGATGCAGGCAGCGGGCGTGAAAGTGTCGATGGGGATGATCGACGACAACGATAGCAGGCAGGAGTTCAACGAGCGCCAATATGCCGGCAATCTCGTCGCACTGACCAAGGTGCCCGGTGCGACCGGAGTGAGCTGGGGAGAGGCGCTTCGCCTCATCACCTCGGCGCCGGCGGAAGCCATCGGGCTCGGACACGACATCGGAAGCCTGCAAGCCGGACGCCGCGCCGACGTCGTGATCTGGTCCGGCGACCCGCTCGATCCGAGGAGCGCGGCCGAGCAGGTGCTGATCGACGGCGTGCAGCAGCCGCTTCAGACCCACCAGACGCGGCTTCTCGACCGCTACCGCTTCCTTCCGCGCCGCGACCTTCCGGAGGCGTATCGCCACTAAGTCGCTTTGGCCGTGGCTCAATTGAGGGTTATGAGGCGCACATGACGCGTAAGTTCTTCGGCACGGATGGAATCCGGGGCCTCACCAACAGCGAGCCGCTGACCCCGCAAACTGCGCTTATCGTCGGGCAGGCGGCGGGTGCCCATTTTCTTCGCGGCGACCACCGCCACCGGGTGGTGATAGGCAAGGACACGCGCCTGTCGGGCTACATGATGGAATCGGCGCTCGTCGCCGGGTTCACCAGCGTGGGGATGGACGTGGTCCTCCTGGGACCGATGCCGACCCCGGCCGTGGCGATGCTGACGACTTCCATGCGCGCCGACCTCGGCGTGATGATCTCGGCTTCGCACAACCCCTTCTGCGATAACGGGATCAAGCTGTTCGGACCGGACGGCTACAAGCTCAGCGACGAAGCCGAGCAGGCGATCGAGGCGAGGATCGAGGATAATCCGAAGCTTGCGAAGCCGGAGATGATCGGACGCGCCAAGCGGATCGACGACGCTCGCGGGCGCTACGTCCACCATGCCAAGTCGACGTTTCCCGAGAGGCTCCGGCTCGACGGGCTCAAGGTGGTTCTCGATTGCGCCAACGGCGCCGCCTATCACGTGGCTCCGGAGGCATTGTGGGAGCTCGGAGCGGAGGTGATCCCGATCGGAGTCTCGCCGGACGGGCTCAACATCAACGCTTCGTGCGGATCGACCCATCCTCAGCACCTGCAGGAAACCGTGGTCGCCAGCGGCGCCGATATCGGCCTGGCTCTGGACGGCGACGCCGACCGTCTGGTCGTGGTCGACGAGAAGGGCAATCTCGTTGACGGCGACCAGATGATGGCCCTGATTGCGCTCGACCGGCGCAAGCGCGACCAGCTGAAAGGGGCGGTGGTCGCCACGGTGATGTCCAACCTCGGGTTGGAGCGGCGCCTCGGCGAGACCGGCATTGCAATGGTTCGAACCCAGGTCGGCGACCGCTACGTCCTCGAGGAAATGCGACGGAGCGGCTGCAACGTCGGCGGCGAGCAATCGGGCCACATCATCCTTGCGGATTATTCGACCACCGGCGACGGCTTGGTCGCCGCTCTCCAGGTGCTTGCGGCTCTCGTCGACAGCGGCAAGGCAGCAAGCGAGGTGCTCAGGCAGTTCGAGCCGCTTCCGCAGCTGCTCAAGAACGTTCGCTTCAACGGCGGCGCACCGCTGGAGAACGAGACCGTGAAGAAGCGAATCGCGGAGGCGGAACGCGAACTGGAAGGCCGCGGACGCCTGCTGATCCGCAAGTCCGGCACCGAGCCTTTGATCCGTGTGATGGCCGAAGGCGAAGATCAGGCATTGGTGGAGCGGGTCGTGGACGAAATCTGCGAGGCCGTCCAAGCGGCGGCGTGAACGCTTTATTCGCATTTCTGGGTGCAGAAGCGGCCCTGTGCACATGGATAACTTCGCCCCAAGGAGCGGGTCGAAGGCGAGTAGCGTGACGCCGACGGCGCGAATCCTGATCATCGCTGGCTCCGATTCTGGGGGCGGGGCGGGGATTCAGGCTGACCTGAAGACGGTTACCATGCTCGGCGGTCACGGGATGACCGCAATCACCGCGATCACCGCTCAGAATACGCTGGGAGTGGATGCAGTTCACCCGGTCCCGGCCGAGATGATCATCGCCCAGATCGATTCGGTCATCGGCGACATTGGCGTCGATGCGGTAAAAGTCGGCCTGGTGCCCGGAGCATTCGCCGCAGAAGCGATCGCCAACCGCCTGGAAAGACTGGAGAACATCCCGATCGTTTTCGATCCGGTGATGGTCGCTACGAGCGGGGCCCAGCTTGCGGACGATTCTACCGTCGCTGCGTTCGGAAAGCTGATGGACGTGGCGACCCTCGTCACGCCCAACCTTCCCGAGTTGAGCCGCCTGACAAGCGAGGAAGACCCGGTCGCCGCCGCGCTCCACCTCGTGGGCCGTCACGGCTGCGCGGTGCTGATCAAGGGCGGGCACGAGGAGGGCGACGCGCTTGCCGACGCGTTGATCGAAACGGACAATATGACGAGCTGGCAAGGCCAGCGGATCGACACGAGGAATACCCACGGGACGGGCTGCACGCTCGCAAGCGCGATCACCTGCTTCCTCGGCCAAGGCGACAACCTCAATTCGGCGGTGGAGCGGGCGCGGACGTTCGTTCGAATCGCACTCCAGGATTCGCCGGAGCTAGGCCAGGGGGCGGGGCCGCTTGGCCAGGGGCGGGTGCGCCTCGACGTTGGGGAAGGACTGCGGCTGAACCAAGTGACCGTAACCGGCACCAACTACCGCAAGTCGGTGGAATTCTACCGGACCCTGGGCCTGAGGCAGATCGTCGACAGCCCGGAGAACGGCTACGCGCGATTCGAGACTGCCGGCGGGGCAACCTTGTCGGTTCAAATCGACCCTGAAGAAGCGATTTCCGCGACCACCGCGGTCTATCTGGAATGCGACGATCTCGACGAGCGGACCGAGCAGCTGGCCCGCAACGGCCTGGTGTTCGAGCACGGTCCGCGCAATCAGCCGTGGATGTGGCGCGAGGCGCGGCTCCGCGACCCGTCCGGCAACATCATCTTCCTCTACAAGGCCGGAGAAGCCCGCCGCTTCCCACCGTGGCGAGTCGACGAATAAGGATCTTCGACTTTTCCACAGCATAGGCCGGCGAACCTCTGGACGCCTGCCGTTCGGGCGGTTCACAAAGCGACTCGATGCCGCGCCGGTGCTCGTTCAAGCTCGAACTTGACTTCCCCCAGCCGCTCGCCGGTGTGGACGAGGCCGGTTGCGCGCCCCTTGCGGGGCCAGTGGTCGCCGCGGCGGTCATCCTGAATCGCGACAATTTTCCTCGCGGGATCGACGATTCGAAGAATTTGCCCATCGAGAAGCGCGAATCGATCTACGCTCGGCTGGTCAAATGCTCCGCCTGGGGTGTGGGCATAGCCAGCGTGGAGGAAATCGACACGATCAACATCTATTGGGCGCGGATGCTGGCGATGACCCGGGCCGTCGAAGCGCTGGGTGTCGAGCCGGCTTGGGTCCTTGTCGACGGCAATGCCACTCCGCGCTGGCAGCGGCCGTCCAAGGCCATCGTCGAAGGTGACGCCAAGTGCCGCTCAATCGCGGCGGCATCGATCATCGCAAAGGTCACGCGCGACCGGATGATGGCCGAATGGGCGGAGCAATATCCGGGCTACGGTTGGGAAACCAATCGCGGCTACGGGACCCCGCATCATTATCGAGCCCTTCATGCGCTGGGGCTCACTCCGCTCCACCGGAGAAGCTTCGGACCGGTGAGGGCGATCGAGCGCGGCGAGGCACCGACCGAGCTCGAGATCATCGAAATGCCGGCCAGCGAGTCCTTTGAGTCACACACACCAGCAGTTGAGTCCGCGCCCGATCAGGCGACTCAATATATTGTGGTGGAGCCCCGCTCCGCCGCATAGCGATTGAGGCTCGCGGCCACCCGTTAACCTCTGCGCAGTTGACCGCGAGTCCGCCCTGACTCACCTTCCGTTCCTCACCAGGGGGCGTGTGTCAGATGAACCTGCTTGCTCGAGTTCCAGAGCCGAAAACGCGAGCCCGCCGGCCGGTCGCGGCGAAGCGCGAGTTGCCACTCGACATGATCCTTATCGGTGACTGCATCGCCCAGATGGCGCGGCTTCCCGACAAGTGCGTCGACATGATCTTCGCCGACCCGCCGTACAACCTCCAGCTCGGCGGCGACCTTTTCCGTCCGGAAGGCGGTCGGGTCGATGCGGTGGACGACGATTGGGACAAGTTCGACAGCCTCACCGTCTACGACGACTTCACCCGCGAGTGGCTTCACGAGGCGCGCCGCATCCTGAAGGATGACGGTACGATCTGGGTGATTGGAAGCTATCACAACATCTACCGCGTCGGCGCCCTTCTGCAGGACGCTGAATTCTGGATCTTGAACGACATCGTCTGGCGCAAGTCGAACCCGATGCCGAACTTCCGCGGAACCCGGTTCACCAACGCGCACGAGACTTTGATCTGGTGCGCCAAGGACGAAAAGGCGCGCTACACTTTCAATTATCAGGCGATGAAGGCGCTGAACGACGACCTGCAGATGCGGTCGGACTGGGTGCTTCCGATCTGCAGCGGAGCGGAGCGGGTGAAGGGCGCGGACGGGGCCAAGGCCCATCCGACGCAAAAGCCCGAGGCCCTACTCTACCGAATCCTCCTCGCCTGCACGAAGCCCGGCGACGTGGTCCTCGACCCCTTCTTCGGGACTGGAACGACGGGCGCGGTCGCCCGGCGGCTTGGCCGCCACTGGATCGGGATCGAGCGCGAGCGAACCTATGTGAAGGTCGCGCTGGAGCGGATCGAGTCGACGCTTCCGCTCGACGAGAGCGCGATGGCGACGATGGCCGACCGAAGGGCCGCACCGCGCGTGGCCTTTGGCGTCCTTGTGGAGGGCGGCTTGTGCCCGCCTGGCAGCGTGCTCACAGATTCGAGGCGTCGCTACTCCGCACGTGTCCGCGCCGACGGGTCAGTCGAATCGGGTGCACACAGCGGATCGATCCACAAGGTCGGAGCAGCGCTGCAGGGCGCGCCTTCGTGCAACGGCTGGACCTTCTGGCACGTGGAGGAGGGCGGTTCGCTCCAACCGATCGACAGCTTGCGGCAGCGCCACCTCTCCGCGCTATAGCGGAGCGATGCGAACACTCATCCGCCCGACTGCCTTCGTCGATTCACCGTTCGGCCATGACGGCCAGGTGGCGCGCCTCGCCGGCGGCCTCAACTGGTTCGCCGGGGTCGAGCTGCTGGAAATTGATGGGAACCGACGCTCCTCGACCAACCTCCTTTCTATTGAAGAACTTCAGTCACAGCTTGACGATGATTTATCAACACAATGGGAGCGGCTCACGAACCCAAGAGCGCCGCTGAGCCTGGGCGATCGAACCATCCGCCTCGACCAGCCGCAGGTGATGGGAATCGTCAACGCGACACCAGACAGCTTCTCGGACGGCGGGCAGTTCGCGGATGCAGGCGACGCTGCGGCCGCCGGAGCGCGAATGAGCGAGGCCGGGGCAGCGATCATCGACGTCGGCGGCGAATCCACGCGACCGGGCGCGCAGTCGGTCTGGGAGCGCGACGAGATCGAACGAATTGATCCGGTGATCCGCCAGCTCGCCTCGGGCGGTGTCGCGGTCTCGATCGACACGCGCAAGGCTGACGTCATGACAGCAGCCGTCGCCGCCGGAGCGCGGATGATCAACGATGTGTCGGCCCTGACCTATGACGAGCGATCTGCGAAGACCGCCGCCGCGGCTGGCGTTCCGGTCGTCCTCATGCACCACCAGGGCGCTCCGGAGACGATGCAGCAGAACCCGCGCTACGATGACGTGGTCGTCGAGGTCTATCTGTGGCTCGAGGAGCGGATCGCCGCAGCCGAGGCTTCCGGAGTCGATCGCTCGAAGATCCTGGTCGATATCGGCTTCGGGTTCGGCAAGACCGTGGCTCACAACCTCGAGCTGATGAACCACCTCGCGCTCTATCATTCGCTAGGTTGTCCGCTCGTCATCGGAGCGAGCCGGAAGCGGAGCATCGGCGCCCTGTCGAACGAAGCGCCGCCTGGGGAACGTCTGGGAGGAAGCCTGGCGCTTGCGCTGAAGGCGGCGGAGCAGGGGGCCCAGATCGTTCGGGCGCACGACGTTGCCGAAACCGTCCAGGCGCTCAAGATCTGGCGCGGCCTTCGCGACCAGGCGCTGACACCCCGCGCCTAGGCGGCGCTGGTGTCGATGCCGATTTCGCCCAGCTTCCGGTAGAGCGTCGACCGGCCGATCCCGAGGCGCTTGGCGACCTCGGTCATCCGGCCGCGATAATGTCCGATCGCAAGGCGAATCAGGTCTGCCTCGATCTCGTCGAGCGGGCGAATGTGGCCGTCGCCGTCGAAGACGGTGATCGCGCCCATGCCGTTGACCGCAGCGTCGCTGGACTGTTGGCTGAGGTTCGGCGTCGCGTCGGTCGAGCGGCCGGTGAATCGCGACTGGGTGGAGATGTGCGGGAAATCCTCGACCGAGAGGGAGGCCGAGCTGCACTCCAGCCCCGCGCGCAGCAGCACGCTCGCCAGTTGGCGGACGTTCCCCGGCCAGCCGTAGCGCATGAGCACCGTCAGTGCTTCATTGTCGATCGTGAGCGGCTTGATCAGCCTTTGCTCAGCAAAACGGGTGAGTAGGTGCCGTGCCAGCGCCGGAACGTCGCTGCTTCGCTGCCTGAGGGGCGGAAGCAGAACGACCGTGCCCTCGAGTCGTTCGCGAAGTTTCGGATCGAAGCTATCGTCCAGAGGGCGGCTGCTGGTTGCGATCAGGCGCACGTCGACGGAATGGCTGCCGTTGCAGCCGACGGGGCGCACTTCGCCGGTGGCGAGCGTGCGGTCCAGCGCGTCCTGCGTCGAAGGGGTCAGCGCGGTAACGTCGTCGAGGAGCAGCGTTCCGCCATCGGCGTCGACCATCTTGCCGCTCTTGGCGGAGAACGCGCCCGGGAAGGCTCCGGCTTCATGGCCGAACAGCTCGCTGTCGATGATGTTCGACGCCACGCTCTTGCAGTCGAGCGTCACCAGCGGCGAGCGTGAGCGGAGGCTCGCGGAATGGATTGCGCGGGCGAAGGTTTCCTTCCCGGTGCCGGGCTCGCCCACAATCAGGATCGGCAGGCGGTTGCGGGCTGCTTTCGCTGCGACCGCGAGCGATGAGCGGAATTCAGGCGTCGCGCCGATGAGCTGGTCGAGCGAGAGGGGGTGGGCGAGCTTCTCGGCAATCGGCATGAGCTCGCCGGCTGGCCGGCGGCGGTCGGCTGCGGATGCAAGGGCTTCGAGCAGGCGTTCGGGGGCGACCGGCCGCCCGAGAAAGTCGGTGGCTCCGGAGCGGATCGCCTCGATCGCGAGCGGCAGCGCCTCTTCGTCGGCGAGAAGGAGAACCGGAAGCTGCGCGTGGCAGGAGCGGAGGGCGTCGATGATTGCACCCGTTCCGTCCGGGTCCCAATTGCCCAGAACGGCGACTCTGACCTCGGGGCCGTAAGGGCCACGAAGGATGGCCACGGCTGTCTCCAACCCGTCCGCGCCGATGACGGTCCAGCCCGCGCGCGAGGCGATCGCAGAGATCCGGCGGCGCTCTGCAGCGTCGGCGTCAACCAGGAGCAGCGATCGGATCGGCTGATTGGGCATGCTTACACCTCGAGGATCGGTGTAGCCGCAAGCGGTAAAGGCGGGCTTAAAGCGCCGATTGGCTCTTGGGGGAGCGGGAGCGGCTTGTTATGCACGCCGCCACGAAACAATGGGGACATCAATGGCGCATGACGAAGAACCCATCCTGACCAATCCTCCGACGCAGGAGGTAGGCAGGCACGTCGATGATTATTCGCGGTTCACGGCGCTCCTGAAATGGGGGGCAATCGTGTGCCTGATCGTCGCGTTCATCGTTCTCCTGATCATCGGCTAGATCGCCGCCGGACGTGAAGATTGCGGTCCTCAAGGAGACGGCGCCCGGCGAGACGCGCTGCTCGGCCATTCCGGAGACGGTGAAGAAATTCACCGCGCTCGGGGCCGAGATGGCGGTCGAGAAGGGAGCTGGGCTTTCAGCCGGCATCTCCGACGAGGACTTCAAGGAAGCGGGCGCGAAGATCGGGACACGCAAGGACGTGCTCAAGGGCGCCGGCGCGATCCTGTGCGTCAGTGGACCCGAACCCGAAACGCTGAAGGACGCAGGGAGGGGCGCGCTTCTGGTGGGAGAGCTTGACCCTCTTCGGCGCAAGGTGGCAGTCGAGGGTTATGCCAAGGCCGGCCTTGTCGCCTTGGCGATGGAATGGATGCCGCGCATTACTCGCGCCCAGTCGATGGATGTCCTCTCGTCCCAGTCGAATCTCGCGGGCTACAAGGCAGTTCTGGAGGCCGCGGCCGCATTCGGCCGGGCCTTCCCGATGATGATGACCGCGGCGGGCACGATCAGCCCGGCGAAGGTGTTCGTAATGGGCGTCGGCGTCGCAGGCCTACAGGCGATCGCCACCGCCAAGCGCCTAGGGGCGCAGGTGAGCGCCACGGACGTCCGTTCGGCGACCAAGGAGCAGATTCAGTCGCTCGGGGCCAAGCCGATCTTCGTCGAGAATGTCGCGGGCATCGAAGGCGAGGGGAAGGGCGGCTATGCGACGGAGATGTCGCCCGAATATCAGAAGGCGCAAGCCGAGCTGGTGTCCGGTCACATCGCCAAGCAGGACATCGTCATCACCACCGCACTCATCCCCGGGCGGCCGGCACCCCGCCTGATCAGCGATGCTCAGCTGGCGACGATGCGCAGGGGCAGTGTAATCGTAGACCTTGCTGCCGAAGCGGGTGGCAATGTCGAGGGAACCGAGGCCGGTAAAACCGTCGAGAAGCACGGGGTCTCGATCATCGGCGCGCCGAATCTGGCGCGAACGCTAGCGGCGGACTCGTCCGCACTCTTCGCCCGAAACTTATACAATTTTCTCAGCGCCTTTTGGGACAAAGAGAAGAGCGAACCTGAACTTCCAGACGACGACGAAATCGTTCAGGCGATCCGCCTGACGCGCGGCGGCAAGGTTGTGAACGAAAGGTTGGCTTCCTCCTGAACAGCGACGTGCTGATCATCGGCGGCGGAGTCGCTGGCCTGTCGGCGGCGGCAATGCTCTCGCCCCACGTTTCGGTCACCGTGCTCGAAGGCGAGGAATCGATCGGCTACCATTCATCCGGCCGAAGCGCGACGATGCTCCACTATGCGCTCGGAAATTCGCTGGTTCGAGCGCTGACCCTGACAAGCCGCCGGTTCTTCGATGAGCCGCCCGAAGGCTTCAGTGACGTGCCGCTGGGCCGGCAGATGCCGGTTTTTGTGCATGCGCGAGTGGATGAACTTGCGGCGCTGGACGAGTTGGACAGAGCTATCGCCGCGTTTGCGAAGGTCGAACGGGTTGGCGAAGACGAAATCCTGCAGGTCTGCCCGGTGCTGAAGGTGGGCGAGGGCGGTGCAGTGTCGGCGATCGTCGACCGGAACGGGCTTCGGCTCGATCCGCACGCCTTGCTGCAGGGCTATGCGAAGACTCTGCGCACCAGCGGCGGACAGCTCGTCACCTCGGCTCGTGCCGCTCAAATCAAGCGCTCCGGAGGGGCGTGGACGGTCGTCAGCGAGCGGGGAGACAGTTTCTCGGCGCCGATTCTGGTCGACGCCGCCGGCTCCTGGGCCGACAAGGTGGCCGAGCTGGCCGGCGTCCGCCCCCTCGGGGTCGAGCCGAAGCGGCGAACGATCATCACTTTCGACGCGCCTGAAGGTTCGGACCTATCCTCATGGCCGTTCGCAAAGACGGTAGGCGAAGAGCTCTACTTTGCTCCGGAATCAGGACGATTGTTCGCTTCGCCGATGGACGAGGTCGCCAGCGATCCCTGCGACGCGCAGCCGGACGATTACGAAGTCGCGCTCGCAGCGCACCGCGTGGAGGAACGGACGACGATGAAGGTCAGGCGGATCGTCCATAAATGGGCTGGGTTGCGGACCTTCGCGCCCGACCGGAAACCTGTAGCCGGCTTTGCTCCAGACGCCGACGGGTTCTTCTGGCTTGCCGGACAGGGCGGCTTCGGGCTGCAGACCTCGCCGATGATGGGCGCCGCGGTCGCCTCGATCATCGCTGGCACGCCCTGGCCTGTCGAAGGGGTGCTTCCGGACGAGCTATCCCCCGGCAGGTTGCTCCGGCAGCCGGCATAGGTCCACCCAGCGTTCCCCCACCAGCTCGAACAGGCGGTCGGTCTTCACCTTCACCGATGTGTTGAGCGAGCCGCCTGCGGGAAAGACGGTGTCGAAGGCGCGAAGCGAGACGTCGAGATAGACGGGGAGGGCGATCTTCAGCCCGAACGGGCAGACCCCGCCAACCGGATGGCCCGTCAGCTCGAGAGTCTCCTCCGAACCAAGCATCCTCGGCCTCGCGCCGAACTCGTCCTTGGACTTGCGATTGTCGAGGCGCGCGTCTCCGCGGGCGACCACGAGGAAGGTGTGGTTGCCGGCCCTCACCGCGAGCGTTTTCGCGATTCGCCCCGGCTCAACACCCAAGGCCTCCGCCGCGGTTGCGACCGTCGCAGTCGTGGATTCCACCTCGATCACCGGCAGGTCGGGTGCGTGCTCGGCCAGCCATGCCCGCACCGACTCGAGGCTCATTCGCCTTCTCCGATCAGGTGAAGCGCAATTCTCCGGTCGGGCGGCGATTGGCGGTGCTCGAACAGGAAAATGCCTTGCCAGGTGCCGAGCGCCATTGCGCCGGCTTGCACCGGGATCGTCAGCTCAGTCTGGGTGAGAGCGCTTCGGATATGGGCCGGCATGTCGTCCGGCCCTTCGTCATTATGCGTGTAGAGGGCTGGGTCTTCGGGCGCGATTCGCTCGAAGAACCGTTCCAGATCGTGGCGGGCGGCCTGCGCCGTATTCTCCTGGATGACGAGCGATGCGGAGGTGTGAGCGCAGAAGAGGGTTAAAAGCCCGTCCGCGATTCGCTGCGAGTCGAGCCAGCCTGAAACCTTCTCCGTGATATCGAAAAGGCCGGGTGTGGGAGCCCGCACGCGGAGGCTTCCAAGGGCCTGGGTAAGCATCGCAGCGGACTTCACCACAAAATCGCGCAAATCTTCAACACAAACGAAAAGCGCCTGCAAATGCAGGCGCTTCCCTATTTCGCAATTGAACTAGGGTCGGCTTAGCCGTTCGACCCGCCGTTGGTCTGTCCGCCGCCAAGCAACCAAGTCCAGAAGCTCCAGCGAGCAGGCAAATTCTTGTTCATGTCTTCACCCCGGTTTTTCAAACTGCGATTCGGCAGCTTCGAGAACATTAACCTTAAGGAATAAGGTTAGCAACTCGTTAACCAAAGTCAGACCGTGAGCCTTCCCGGGGCGGGACACGTCGTTACTGGATCAGATTGAGGCTAGGCGACCTTGGAGCGGCGCTCGGAAGCGAGCCGGCGGCGCAAGCTTTCAAGGCTCATCGGCCTGCCGGTGATATAGCCCTGGGCGATGTCGCACTCGAGCTCGGCGAGAAGCTCGAGAGCCTCTCGAGTCTCGACGCCTTCGGCGACGACCTGCCGGCCGAGCGAATGGGCGAGGGCGATGGTAGAGCTGACCATCAGCTTTTCGCTTCGATTGTCGACCATGCCCTTGATGAAGCTCTGGTCGATCTTGATCTCGCTCGCCGGGATTTTCTTCAGATATTCGAGCGTCGACAAACCGGTCCCGTAATCGTCGATCGAGATGTTAAGCCCGAGCTCGCGGAGCTGGGTGAGCATCTCGAGCGCCTCGCCGCTGCCGGCAAGAGCCGCCGTTTCCGTTAGTTCGAGCGTCAGGTGCCTGGGATCAAGGCCGTGCCGCTCCAGCAGGATTGCGATTCGGCCGACCAGCGCCTTGTCGCTGAGAAGGCGACCCGACAGGTTGACCGACATGTCGAAGTGGTGGTCGCCCTTGTTGAGCGTCGCGGCGGCGGAGATCGCACCGTCGAGCATGAAGGCGGTCAGCTTGCCGATTCGATCGTTCTGCTCGGCGGCCGCGATGAACTCCGCCGCGGCGATGGGGCCCTTTTCAGGGTGGGTCCAGCGAGCCAGCGCTTCGGCCCCGACGATCTTGCGCGTCTTGAGGTCGACCTTCGGCTGATAGGCAGCCCACACCTCGCCGCGGTCGACAGCATCATCCAGCTGGCTGAGCATCGACAGCTTCCACGATGCATCCTGCAATGAATCTGGGTCGTGGTACTTCCATTTCAGCCCGTCGTGTGCGGCCTGCTCGGCGGCAAGAAGCGCGCTTCCAAGACGGTTAGCGATAGACCGCCCGCTGCCGATCTCGACGCCGAAGCTGATCGACAGGTCGATCGCCATGCCATTGACCCGGACCGGCGTGCGGAAGAGGGCATGCAGCGCTTCGAGGTGGTGCCCAAACGGTTTCCCCGGCTCGTCGAACCACGCGAAGATCCCATCATCGCCCTGGTAGAAGGTCCGGTCGCGAGCGCCGACCGACAGGCGCGAGACGATCTGTTCGACGAGCTGGCGCTCGGACGATGTCGGAAGGGTCGCAGCGATTTCCGCATAGTTGAGGATGCGAGCGACGATCAGCGCCTTGTCGCGGGTACCGCGGGCCGACTTCAGCGCGGTCAGGTTCGGAAGGCCGGAAACCGGGTCGATCAGGCCGCGCTTCCTGAACCGTCCCCGCAGCAGCAGGGCGCTGGTCGCCGCAAGGACGAGCAAAGCCGGAGTTACGTCGACGAAGATCAGCCGCGCCTCCAGGGCCGCCGGTCCCACCAGCGTGGCGATGGCGGCGATGCCCATCAACAGCAATTTGTGCTGGTCGACACGGCGGAACAGAACGAACGCGGCGGAGGCGATGCTCGCCAGCAGGAGGGGCAACCACCCGAGGTCGATCGGCCTTCCGGCCTTGAGCGTTTCCGCGCCGAGCGCATGGATGAAGACGCCGCCCATCTGTCCGACGCCGGGAACGAAGTACATGTCCCCGCCGGCGTCAGTGGTCGTGCCCACGATCACGTCCTTGCCGCGCACCACCTCGGCAGGGAACCTGGAGGCGAGCACCGCTCCGGCGGAAACGGATGGGATGGACTGCGGATCGACGGAATAGTCGACCGTGAACGAACGCGTCGGCGGCCCGGCGCGGTCAGACAGCAAAGCGGAGAATGACGGCAGCGGCGCCTTCGATGTGCTGGTAGCGTAGGGAAGCTGCCAGACAGCATTCTGGTAATTGTAGAACCAATTGATGCTTCCGAGATGAGCATGGCTCGCGAATGCGGGCAGCGGCAGCTCCTCTGACTCGCCCTCGAAATTGGTACGCGAAGGGCCGCGAACGGCAAGCGTTACGCGTCCCGACCGGGTCAGGGATTCGGTGAACATCCTGTCATCGGTTGGGTCGGTCGCGCCGTAGAACTTCACGTCGAAGAATATCCGCTTGGCTCCGGCGCGGGTGAGCTCGTCGGTCAATTTGGCGTAATAGCGGCGCGGCCAGGGCGGTACGCGGCCGACGAAGCGGTTCGACGCATCGTCCATCTTCACGACGACGATGTCGCCGCTCGCCTTGTGCCAGTGGAGGCTGTTTCGTCCGGTGCGAAGGACGTCCTCGCCGATTTCGCCAAGGCCAAGGGCGCCGAAGATCAGCCCCGCAATGGCGATCCAAAGCAGGGTCCGCCAGGGCTTTGGCGCCGTCCGGTCGAGGTCACGTGTGTGCACGTCACGCACATGCGCGCATAAAGGTTAGGAAATCGGAAACTCTAAACCGGTGAACGGCGGAAACTGCGGGCTGAATCTTGCCTCTGTCCTAGCGCGCCGAACTTGTGCAATGTCCCGCCGATGGACTTCATCTCGATCCTGTCGATCTTCGTCCTGGCCTGCTTTGTCGGCTATTACGTGGTCTGGTCGGTGACGCCGGCGCTTCACACCCCGCTGATGAGCGTCACCAACGCCATTTCCTCGGTAATCGTCGTCGGAGCGCTGATCGCAGCCGCGGCGGCGGGAAGCGCCTCGTCGAAATGGCTCGGCCTCCTCGCGGTCGCGCTTGCCAGCGTGAACATCTTCGGCGGCTTTGCGGTCACCGCCCGGATGCTAGCCATGTACAAGAAGAAGGAGCGCAAGGATGCATGAGGCGGCGGCGACGCCCGCCTGGGTCCTTCTCGCTTACCTGATCTCCGGAGTCTGCTTCATCCTGGCTTTGCGAGGGCTTTCGAACCCGGAGAGCAGCCGCCGCGGCAACCGCGCCGGAATGATCGGAATGGCGATTGCGGTCGTGACGACGCTGCTCATCCATCCTCCAGTGAGCACCATTTATTCCGACTTGCTGCCACGGCCTGGCGAAGCGCCCAGGATTTGGCACCAGGAACTGGACCTGACGACATTGCTCGAGATCCTGGGCGCGATGGTGATCGGCGGCGGCATCGGCCTCGTCACGGCTCGTAAGATCCAGATGACGGCGATGCCGCAGCTGGTCGCGGCATTTCACAGCCTCGTCGGAATGGCGGCAGTACTCGTGGGCGCGGCGGCATTCCTCAATCCGGAAGCGTTCGGAATCGCCATCCGGATCACGCCCATTGCGACGCCGTCCTTCATGAGCATCTATCCCGTCAGCCGGATCGAGATGGGCCTCGGCGTCGCGATCGGCGCGATCACCTTCTCCGGCTCCGTGATCGCCTTCCTGAAGCTCAACGGAAACATGAGCGGCAAGCCGATCCTTTTGCCCCTCCGGCACGTGATCAACCTTGCGACCCTCGCCGCCATCCTGCTTCTGATCGCTTACTTCACGCAGAACCAGGACCCCTGGGTCTTCTTCACCATCATGGGGCTCAGCTTCGCGATCGGCTTCCTGCTGATCATCCCCATCGGCGGGGCCGACATGCCGGTCGTGATCTCGATGCTGAACAGCTATTCGGGCTGGGCCGCAGCGGCGATGGGATTCACCCTCCACAACAGCGCGATGATCATCACTGGGGCGCTGGTGGGAAGCTCGGGCGCGATCCTAAGCTACATCATGTGCCGGGCGATGAACCGAAGCTTCATCTCGGTGATCGCGGGAGGCTTCGGCACCGATTCCGGTGGGGGAGGGGACGCAGCGGCGATCGACCGGCCGTGGAAGCGCGGATCCGCGGAGGATGCCGCCTTCCTGATGAAGCAGGCCGACCAGGTCATCATCGTTCCCGGCTACGGAATGGCCGTCAGCCAGGCGCAGCACGCGCTCAAGGAGATGGCGGACAAGCTCAAGGAAGAGGGCGTCCGGGTAAAATATGCAATCCACCCGGTTGCTGGACGGATGCCGGGCCACATGAACGTGCTGCTGGCCGAGGCCAACGTGCCATACGACGAAGTCTTCGAGCTCGAGGACATCAACAGCGAGTTCGCTCAGACGGATGTCGCTTTCGTGATCGGCGCCAATGATGTCACCAATCCAGCTGCCAAGACCGACAGGAGCTCGCCGATCTACGGAATGCCCGTTCTCGACGTGGAGAAGGCGCGGACCGTGCTGTTCGTGAAGAGATCGATGGGCGGCGTCGGCTATGCGGGCGTCGACAACGAACTCTTCTATCGCGACAGCACAATGATGCTGCTGTCCGACGCGAAGAAGATGGTCGAGGAAATCGTAAAATCCCTCGGCTAGTGCCGGGGCAGGTGAACTTCCGCGATCATGCAGCGGACGCTCCCGCCGCCGACCGCCTCGATCGTTGGGATGTCCACCGCCAGCAGCTCGCCGAAGCGCTCCAGCGCGCGAAGCTGGTCCGGTCGTAGGTTGGACCGCGCTTTCTCCGACATGGCGATTAGCGGGCCTCGCTTGCCCTTTAGCTCGAGCAGGTTGCAGCCGAAGCGGCGAAGCTGGGCGAAGCTTAGCTCGACGATCTTCCTGCCGCTCTCCTGGATCTCCGCCACCAGCGGCGCGCGCTGTTCCGGCGCGACGGCTTCGAGGCAGAGGACTGCGAAGCGCGTCCCGAGGCTCAGCAGCACGTTGGTGTGATAGATCGGGCGCCCCCCCGGATCGCGAGCGTCGAAGGCGAAGGTGGAATAACCCAGCTGCCGGTCGAAGTCGGCGATCGCCTCAGCAGACGTTCGCGGGCCGAGGCTTGCGTAAGAGCGGCGGCGGGGGCGGTCGAGGACGAGGCTTCCCGTGCCTTCCAGGAATTGCCGCTGCTCCTCGTGCAGAGAGAGATCGATGACCTGGCTCACGCGGAACCCGGCGTTATCGACGAGCGCCCTGACCTCCTCGACTCGCCTTTCGAGCCGTCGGGGTGGGGTGGCCATCGGATACAACACCATCGTCCCGTCTGCGTGGAACGATACCCAGTTATTCGGGAACACCGCGTCGGGCTTCGCCGGCTCGGCGCTGTCTTCGAGCACCAGCACTTCGACACCGCCAGCGGACAGTTTCGTCGCAAGCCGGTCGAACTCTGCCTGTGCCCGCCTTTCACCGCCGGCCTCACGCGCGTCGTGGGCGAAGACGTTCGACTTCGCGGCTTCGGCATTGAAGCCGAACGCGGCTGGTCGAACCAAAAGCACTGCGCCGGTCGATTGCTCTTCCATCACAGTGCTTTCCTCTGCCTGAAAAGTGACGTCAATCGACGCACAGTTTTCGCCTCTCAGGCGGCTTGCCGACAAAGGCGATATGGCCGAAAGTCGGGCGAGCGCTGAGTCGCAGGTTCAGCGTCGAAGTCGCATCTGGGTTAAAGCCCCCAGCCGGTCGCCGGTGGGGGTGCGGCCGGAAGGGAGGCAGGTTTGCGCAAGCTTGGGATTATCGGCGGCACCAGCTGGGCGTCCACAGCGCTCTATTACGACCATATCAACCGCGGCGTCGCACGCCGGCTCGGCGGTCTTCACAGCGCCCGGCTGGCAATCGAAAGCCTCGATCTTGCTCCGCTTGCAGAGCTGGAGCTGTCCGGCGACTGGGATGGCGTCGCGGGAATCATGATCAATGCCGCGAAATCGCTCGCCAAGTCCGGCGCCGACGGCCTGCTCATCGCCTCCAACACCGGCCACAAGGCCTATAGCGCCGTCGCCGCGGCCGTGCGGGTCCCGGTGCTTCATATTGCCGACGCGACGGCGGAAAAACTGGTGGAGGACCAGGTCAGCCGGGTCGCGCTTCTCGGTACCCGCTTCACCATGACGGAGCCCTACGTCCGCGAACGCCTCGAGAAGCGAGGGATCGCTCTCGCCTCTGTCGATCCCAAGTGGATGCAGGAGGTCGACCGGATCATCTTCGAAGAGCTCGCAGCCGGGCAGGTGATCCGCGACAGCCAGCGCAAGCTCAAGACGCTGATTGCCGAGCTTGCCCGTCACAAGGTCCAGGCCGTCGTGCTGGGCTGCACAGAGCTTGTGCTTGCAGTGGACACTCGAGCGAACGTGATTCCGGTGTACGACACGACGGCGATCCACGCCCGGGCTGCCGTCGAGTGGATGCTGGCGGAACAGGAGCAGGCCAAAGCGGCGGCTTAAGCCCTCCCGCAACGGGACAGCATCGCCTACATCGGCTTGATGGACCGTACTCCGGCCGATCGTCCCGACCAGCCCAATGCCGCCGAGCGCTTCAACGAAGAGCAGGCGACCTATGCCGTGCGCGGTGCGGACAAGCCCGACCTGGAGGTGGGCGTGGCGGCCATTCGCGACGTCCTGAAGACCCTGCCGAGGCGCCCGGGGGTCTATCGGATGCAGGATGCGCGCGGGGACGTGCTCTACGTCGGCAAGGCGAGGGCGCTCCGGAACCGCGTAACCAACTACACGCAGGTCGCGAAGCTACCCAAGCGGCTGCAGCGCATGGTGTCGCAGACTCGGTCGATGACCATCATCACGACCCGCACCGAGGCCGAAGCGCTCCTTCTCGAAGCGCAGCTGATCAAACGCTTTCGGCCGCCGTACAACGTCCTCCTCCGCGACGACAAAAGCTTCCCCTTCATCCTGCTCCGCGAGGACCACGCCTTTCCAAGGGTCCAAAAGCATCGCGGGGCGCGGCGGGCGAAAGGGCAATATTACGGGCCGTTCGCAAGCGCCGGTTCGGTCACTCGAACTCTTAATGCGCTTCAGAAGCTATTCCTTCTAAGAAGCTGTTCCGACAGCTTTTTTGAAACACGTTCGAGGCCATGCCTGCTCTACCAGATCCGCCGCTGCTCGGCGCCTTGCGTCGGGCGGATTTCGGAAAGCGATTATGCCGAGCTCGTGAAGGACGCGAAGGCGTTCCTGGCCGGCCGTTCGACGGGTGTCCAGGAACGGCTCGGACGATCGATGGCGGAGGCCGCGGACAAGCAGGATTATGAACTTGCCGCCGTCTATCGCGATCGCCTGCGCGCGCTGACCTACATCCAAGGCAGCCAGACGGTGCATTCCGAGGGGCTTGGCGACGGCGACGTGATGGCGCTTGCCTGCAAGGGCGGGGCAGTGTGCATCCAGGCCTTCTTCATTCGCGGGGGTCAGAATTGGGGTCATCGCGCCTTCTTCCCCGCGCACACGAACGACATTCCCGAGGCAGAAGTGCTCTCCGCCTTCCTGGTCCAGTTTTACGAGGAGGTGCCGCCACCGAAGCGGATATTGGTCGACCGTGATCTTCCCGACCGCGAGCTGCTCGAGGAGGCGCTATGCGAGCGGGCAGGGCGAAGGATCTCAATCGAGCAGCCGAAACGCGGCGCGCGGGCGAGGTTGATCGACCAGGCGCGCAGGAACGCCGAGGAAGCGCTCGACCGGCGAATGGCCGAGACCGCGACCCAGACCCGGGTCCTTCGCGAGCTCGCCGATACATTCGACCTCCCCGAAGTGCCGAAGCGCATCGAAGTCTATGACAACAGCCACATCATGGGCACCAACGCCACCGGTGCCATGATCGTCGCTGGCCCTGAGGGCTTCAGGAAGAACAATTACCGCAAGTTCAACATCAAGCGGCCCGAAACCGCGCCTGGGGACGACTTCGCCATGATGCGCGAAGTCCTCGAGCGGCGCTTCGCGCGGCTGGAGAAGGAAGACCCGGAGCGAGCGAGCGGAGAGTGGCCAGACCTCGTGCTCATCGACGGCGGCAAGGGCCAGCTGTCGGCAGTGTGCGAGGTGATGGAGGAAATGGGAGTCCACGACGTCCCGATCGTCGGCGTTGCCAAGGGTCCGCATCATGGCCGCGACGGCCGCGAAATATTCCATTTGCCCGGCGGTCGAGAACTGACGCTCCCGCCCAATTCGGCGCTGATGTTCTACCTTCAGCGGCTTCGCGACGAGGCGCACCGATTCGCTATCGGCACCCACCGGCAGAAGCGTGCCAAGAGCCTCACCACGTCCACTCTGGACGACGTCCCGGGCATCGGGCCCAACCGCAAACGGGCGCTTCTCATGCACTTCGGGACGGCACGCGCCGTGAAGGGCGCTGCGCTCGAGGACCTTGAACGGGCGCCGGGAATCTCGAAAACAATCGCACGCCAGGTCTACGACCATTTCCACCCTGGCGCCTGAGGCTGTTGGTGCAGATCGACACTGAAGCGATCGTGTGCGGGGTCAGGGGCCACGGCGAGCACGGGACGATCGTCCGGATGCTCAGCCCCGACCATGGGATGGTTGCGGCCTATGTTCGCGGCGGGCGCGGGCGGCGAGTGCGGCCAATCCTTATTCCCGGAAACACAGTGTCCGCGCAGCTCCGCTGGAGAACCGAAAACCAGCTTCCGCAGGCGACGGTCGAGTTGGTCCAAAGCCGGGCGCCTATCCTCAGCGAGCCGCTTCCTTCGGCGGGGATCGATTGGGTAACGTCGCTCGTCACGGCCGCGCTCCCGGAGAGACAGCCCTATCCGCGGCTCTACCAGGCGATGGGCGGCCTGCTAGACGCGATCGAAGCCGCTCCGTCGGCGATCGGCTGGAGTTCGGCGCTGGTGCGGTTCGAGCAATTGCTGGTCGCCGAGGTCGGCTATGCGCGGCCCGAAACTGACTTCATCGAAGGCCAATCGCCGGCGGGATGGAGTGAGATACTTGCTGCCCTCAACCGGTCGTCGCGGCAGCTGTTCGGCGAGCTGTTGACCGGCAGGGTGGAGGCTCTCCAGGATAGCCGGTCGAGGCTGCTCGACCGCCTTGCGCGGGCCGCGCGCTAGACAGCTTGTGCGAGCCAGCACTCGCCCCTACCTTCATTTTGATGGCTTCATCCTCCGACGCGCTTGCGGTGCTGTTCCCCAATGTCGCCGTGACTCGCGATATCAAGGTGAGGGTGGCCGTCAGTTACCTGGCAGAACAGTCCAACCCGCAGCTCGACCGCTGGTTCTGGTCCTATCACATACGAATCGAGAATTGCTCCGACCTATCGGTGCAGCTGCTTTCGCGAAGCTGGAGCATTGTCGACGGGCGCGGCGCCATTCATGAGGTCCATGGCGAAGGCGTGGTCGGAGAAACTCCGCTGATCGCTCCTGGCGGGAGTTTCGATTATGTTTCGGGCTGCCCGCTCGACACGGCGGGCGGATCGATGAGCGGGACTTACCGGATGGTGGACGAGGACGGATCGATCTTCGACGTCGACATCCCGCGTTTCGCGCTCGTCGCTCCAAGCGCATAAGAAAAGGGCGGCCGCGAAGGGCCGCCCCATTCAAGCGAAAGTCACCGAATCAGGCCGGGCTCACCGGCGTGATGTCGCCATTGTGGTTGTCGTCGCTCAAGAGCAGAAGTGCGGCGACCCCCAAAATCGCAGCCAGTCCGAGGAGCAGCGGTAGAGTACCGATTCCCGTTCCCGGTGCTGGCGGCGGCGGAGGTGGAGGTGCGACTTCGCCGACCGCCGCTGGAGGCGGAGTCGTGACGGGAAGCACGCATCCGGGGGCTACACCCTGTGCGGCCGTCGCTGCCGCGGCCGCAGCGGTCGAGCCGGCGCAGACAGCAGCCTGCGAAGCCGCGGAAGCGAGAACGCTCAGCGAAACGAGCGGATCGATCCTCGGCGCTGTGGGGGACGGCGCGGCATAAGCTGCCTGACCGGAGACCAACGCTGCTGCTCCTGCAGCAAGAACAAGCGTGCGGAATCGTGCCATGGAAAACCCCATTCTGGCCAAAGTGGGGGCGAAAGCCTCCGAAGTGGACAGAACGCCGCAGCGGCGGTTCGGTTGCGCAAAATCTAAAGCGACCGTTTTTCGAAGACGCAGGAGCAGCAATCCGCCGCACTTCCGGCAAATTGGCGACATCGGGGAAACCATGTCCGTTATGGATGGTTTGTGCCGCATCCACTTCAGGAGTCCGGAAGGAGCCGCGCGATGACGAAGTCACTGCTGTTCAAAGCCGTTTTCTTTGGTGCGGCAGCTGCCGCTCCGATCGCCGCGGTCGCTGCCCAGGCCGTGGCGTGGGCGCCGGGCTCCGAGATTGCGGGCCAGACCGTGCAGGTTCAGACCAACGGCGTGATGAACAGCATCACGTTCAACGCTGACGGCACGGCAACGATTGGCACCCCGAGCGGCACGACCGTGCCCGGAACGTGGTCTGCGGCAAACAACATGCTGTGTCTGAGCGCGAACGGCGGGCAGGAGTGCTGGCCTTATTCGCAGCCATTCCACGCCGGCCAACAGATCGCCCTCACCAGCTCATGCAACCAGGTGACGACGTTCACTCCGCAGTCGACCAATCCGCCGACGCAGCGCAGCGGCGGCGAGCGCGGCTAGCACATAGAAAAAGGGCGGCCCAAGGGCCGCCCCGTTCCTTGCGTGCAATCAGGAATTAATCAGGGCTGACCGGAGTCAAATCCCCGTGGCTATCTCCGTTTCCGGACGCGATCAAAGCCACCAGCCCGAGGAACACGACAAGCCCGAGAACGAGCGGAAGTGCACCAATGCCATGGCCCGGAGGCGGGCCCGGCGGCGGTGAGCAGGTCGCTGTAACCGGAATGACGCTTCCATCCGGGCAGGTCTGAACCGCCGGAGGAGCGTCCTGGACCACCGCGGCCGCCGCGACAAGCGAGGCGCGCGACTGAGTCGTTCCGAGAACGCTCAACGAGACGAGTGGATCTACGCCCACAGCTCGATGTGCTTGAGGAGCCGCGTAGACGGCCTGTGTAGAGATCAATGCGGCCGCCCCTGCAGCCAACACAAAACCGCGGATTCCCCAGTTCATCTGGAACTCCCGTATTTGCCAGAACGGCGGCTTTTGCCACCAAAACGGACATAAAGCAAAACCCAAATCAAAAATTTCGCAAGCTAAATGAAATCGCGGGTGCGCGGCGGGCCGGCTGACGCCCCTTTCAGGGGCCCGCCGAGGCCATGACGTCACCATTTGCATCAGGCGGGGCCCGCTTATCGGTGACGGCAAAGCGTTTGAAATTACGCCTATTTAGCCGAGCATTTAAAAAAGCTGCCGGGGCCTGGCACGGTCCAGGAGGGGTGCATTTGGCGAGTTGGGAAATTATCGTGCGCTTCCGTCGACAGCCCGGTCCGGGAAACCGTCGATTGGCGGAAATTCGACTAGATGGATCACGCAGAGCCCCCGCGCGCCGTGGTAATAGTAATGGCCGATTCGGATGATTCGCCGTTCGAATGCCGACTCAGCCCGGCGGTGATGCGCAGTTGGAATCGGCAGACGCTTCGCCGATACGCACGCGCTTGAACGAGTAAGAGAGGAACCAGGTGGGTAAGACCGCAACTTCATCCGACGGAGACGAAAGGGGATGAGCCGTCGACTCTTCTTCTCGCGTCCGGCCAAGCCGGCCGGCCCGCGCGGCCGCCGCGCCTATGCGATCGGCGACGTTCACGGCTGCCTCGACATTCTCGACAGCCTGCTCGCGCAGGTCGAAGCTGACATCGAGGCGCACCCGAAAGCGAAGACCAGCATCATCTTCCTTGGCGACGTCATCGATCGTGGGCCGGCCTCAGCGCAGGTGGTCGAACGGCTGCGAACCTACGCGCATCCTCGAGCCACCGCCCATTTCGTGATGGGAAATCACGAAGAGGTCATGCTCCGTGTGCTGGACGGCGACCTCGAGACGCTTTCCAGCTGGCTGCGCTTCGGGGGCGCCGAAACGTTGCGGAGCTACGGCATCGAGCCGCGCGATCTCAAGAACAAGCCGGATGACGAGATCGTCGCCAGCATCAGGGCTGCCGTTCCGCCCGAGCATCGGGAATTCCTGGCGAACTTCGCGGACAGCTTCACGTTCGGCGATTATCTGTTCGTCCACGCCGGCATCAGGCCGGGGGTCGAGCTATCGGAGCAGGCGCAGTCGGACCTCAGGTGGATTCGCGACCCGTTCCTTAGCGATCCGACCGATCATGGCTTTGTCGTCGTCCACGGCCACACAATAACCAACGCTGTCGACGTCGCCACCAACCGAATCGGAATCGACACGGGCGCCTATTGCACCGGCGTTTTGACCGCGCTGGCGATCGAGGGGCCGAAGCGCTGGCTGATCCAGACATCAGAAAGCGAAGCGCAGCCGGTCTGAGGGCCGATCGTCAACCACCCCCGGTTCCAGCGCCGTCACCACTATGGCTATGGCAATCGTTACGGCTATGGCTATGCCTATGGTCATGGGAATGGGTAAGCAGGGCCAGCGAAAGGAAAGCCTGGCAGGGGCGGCGGCAACGCTTGTCGTCGGGGCGCTTCTCGCAATCGAGGTGGTGCGTCTGTCGGTCGCATCGAACATCGCCGAAACCAACCCCAGGCTTGCATCGCAGCTTGCGCCGAATAGCCCGTTCGCGCTGCTTTCGAACGCGATGGGGGGAGTGGGACGATCCGCCGCTACGGGAGGGAACCCCGACCAGCAGACGCTGGATTCGCTCAAGGCCACTGCGGGCTTGTCGCCTTTGCAGCCAGAACCGTTCCTGGTCCAGGGCGCTCTGGCAGAGAGGGCGGGCGACATGGCTCGAGCTGAGGTTCTCCTGACCGAAGCGCGCTTTCGCAACCCGCGCTCGAACGCAGCCCGCTATCTGCTCGCGGACGTGTGGCTGAGGCAGGGCAAGGTCGTCCAAGGTCTTACTGAAATGGCGGTCCTTTCGCGCCTTTTTCCGGAGGCGTCCGTTCAGCTGGTGCCCGCGCTGTCGGCTTATGCGCAGTCGCCGGGCGCTCCGGATAGGCTCGCTCGGATCCTTAAGACGAACCCGCAGCTCAAGCGGCCATTGCTGAACGCGCTCGCTTCGGATCGTGCCAACGCAGGGCTGGTGCTGGACCTCGCCGGATCCGACGTCCGGTCGACGGACAAGGAGGCCAACCGGTGGAAGGAGAAGCTGCTCAGGGCTTTCGTGTCAGCCGGGGCCTACCAGCAAGCCTATGACCTGTGGCGTGCCTTTGCCGGCTTGCCGAAAGGCGCGGCCCCGCTTCTGTACAACGGCGACTTCAACAAAACCGGCGCTCCCCCTCCGTTCAACTGGACCTACATTTCGGGCCCGGCGGGCTTCGCCGAACCTGACAAGGACCGGCTGCGCGTGCTTTATTATGGCCGGCAGGACGCGCCGCTGGCTTCGCAACTGCTGCTACTCGCGCCGGGGAGCTATCGGTTCGCTGTTGCAGTCAGCGGAAGCCCGGCCGCCGGCGCTCTCGTCTGGACCGTGACCTGCGTGGGAGCGAAGTCGCCGCTGATGCAGCTCGACGTGGCCAGCGGGACTTCGGCGCCCTTCACGATTCCCACTGGCTGCCCTGCGCAGACGCTCGCTCTTGGCGGCCATCTGCAGGAGGTTCCCAAGGACACCGACATCCAGATGGGATCCGCGCGGATCCAGAGGGTGGGGGCATGAGCAACCGGACGCTCTCGCTGATCCTCGGCGGCTACGTGCTGCTCTGCATCGTCGTGGGCGGAAGCGCGCAGGGGAGATGGGCGAACCTGGCGCTTCAGCTCCTGGGGATCGCACTACTTGGTCTCGCCGCTCTCAATGAAGCTGAGCGGGAGCCGCCGGACCGGTCTCAGATGCTCATCGCGGGACTTCTCATTGCCGGGCTTGCCTTTGTCCTCGTGCAGCTGGTCCCGCTGCCGGCATCCCTGTGGACGTCGCTTCCCGGCAGGGAAGCTCTGCAAGAAGGCTTCCGCACGCTCGGCTATCCGGCGCCAGCCATGCCGATATCCGAGGCACCTTATACTTCTCTTCTCACGCTGTTTTCAGCCATCCCGGCGATTGCGACCTTCGTAGTGGTGATGAGGCTGAGACCGGATCCGCGCTGGGTGGCTCTGGCCGTCGTCGCTGCAACGATCCTGGCAATCCTGTTCGGCGCAATTCAGGTTTCGAGCGGCGCGAACAGCTGGGCCTATCTCTATAAGATCAACAGCGCCGGAGCCGTCGGCTTCTTCGCCAATCGCAACCACATGGCGACGCTGCTGCTGGTCGCGATCCCGATGGCCGCCGCGCTTCTGGCCTCGGCAAAGTCGGACCGCCGGTCGGCCGCGGGGCGCTATGCGACCGCCGGCGCGCTCGTGGTCACCCTGATGGTCGGAATCGGCCTCAACCAGTCCTTCGCCGCCTACGGCCTGGCGCTACCCGTCCTGTTCGCCAGTTTCGCACTTCTTCCGGCCACCGCCGGTTGGCGGCGGATCGCCTTGCCGGTCGCCGCGGTGGCGATGTTCGGCGGAATCGTCTTGCTGGCGACCAAGCCGATCGGAACCACGGCAATTCAGGCGAGCGCAACGGGATCGGTGACGTCGAGGGCGGAGATCTGGAACACGACCGGCAAGGCTATCGCCGAAACCTTCCCGGCGGGCACCGGCCTGGGGACGTTCCAACAGGTCTATTCGCACTACGAAGATCCCTCGCTGGTCACGAACCAATATGTGAACCACGCCCACAACGACTATCTGGAGCTGGTGCTGGAGCTCGGCGTAGCAGGCATGGCCCTGATCATCCTGTTCCTCGCCTGGTGGGTGGTTGCAGCCGCGCGAATCTGGACGTCGCCGCTAAGCACACCTTATTCGCGCGCGGCGACCATCGTGACGGCGACGATCCTCGCGCATAGCGTCGTGGACTTTCCGCTCCGCACGGCGGCGATCTCCGCGATCTTCGCCGTTTCCGTTGCCATCATGGCCCAGCATCTGGCGAGCCCTCCCGCGCCCCGCAAAGGCGAGTCTCGGCCGACCCGGCACGTCAAGCTCGGCTGAGGGACGAAAAGCAGCGCCAAGCTGAAGCCCGGCTCGCCTGAACTGTGTTGTTTCTGCAACGGTGCGTGCTACGGCAAGACTGATGGACGTGGCCGCGACCGAATCGGAAATCGGAGAGCAGAAGGGGAGCTGGCTGGCCCGCGAGCGCGAAAGCGGCCGATTCTACCGCTATGCTGCAATTGTCACGGCTGTGGTCCTGGCAGCCACTGTCGCGTTCAGCATCTGGCTGCTCCAGCGACCCGCGAGACCCGGATCACTGCTGAAAGCGCCACTGATCGCAGCGCTTCTGATCGCCAACCTGATTCCGGCCATCGCCCTGATGGTACTTCTGGCTCGGCGGATCGCGATGCAGCGGGCGGAGAGGGGAGGGGTCGGTTCGGGTCGGCTGCACACCCGGCTCGTCGCCCAATTCTCGGTCATCGCGGCGGTTCCGACCGTGCTCGTGGCGATCTTTGCCTCGCTTCTTTTCCAAAGCGGCCTGGAATTCTGGTTCTCCGACCGCGCTCGCGGCATGCTCGAGAATTCCGTGCAGCTCGCTCGGGAGACCTACAATGACGAGGTCGAGCGGGTGTCGGCAAACACGGTCGCGATGAGCAAGGACCTCGCCGGTTATCTGGAGCAGGTTCCGATCGATGATCCACGCTTCGTCGAGGCGTTCTCGAAGGTTCAGGTCTACCAACGGGAGCTCTCGGAGGCGATCATCTTCACCTACGGCCCCGATAAACAAATCCGAACGCTGGTGCTGGTCAATCCCTACGACCGCCCGCTGGACCGAGTGATCACGCCCGACAAGATTGCGGCCCTTCAGACGAAAGAGACTGTCGCGGTGAATTCGTCAGACAGGATCGGCGCGCTCACCCGACTCAATTATGGACCGACCACCTACTTGTACGCTGCACGCGTCTTCGATCCCGATTTCCAGGCGCAAATCGACAGGGCTAACGCCGTTCTCCATGACTACCAGGCGCTTCTTGCCCGATCGCGCGTGAACCAGCTGCGGTTCAATGCCGCGCTCCTCCTTGGCGCCTTGCTCATCGTCGCGCTCGCTATCCTGGCGGCGATGCGTCTCGCCGACCGGCTGGTTCGTCCGGTCGGCCAGCTCGCCGAGGCCGCCGGCCGGATCGAGCAGGGCGACTTCACGGCGCGAGTCCCGATCACTCGAACCGAGGACGAAATCCAGACGCTTGCCCATGCGTTCAACCAGATGACCGACCGGCTTCAGGAACAGACGGGAGAGCTCCGCGCCGCGAACACGCAGCTCGATACCCGCCGCGCCTTCATCGAGGCGGTGCTGTCCAGCGT
Organism: Sphingomonas anseongensis; assembly: GCF_023516495.1. Taxonomy (NCBI): domain Bacteria; kingdom Pseudomonadati; phylum Pseudomonadota; class Alphaproteobacteria; order Sphingomonadales; family Sphingomonadaceae; genus Sphingomonas; species Sphingomonas anseongensis. The sequence goes on along the minus strand of NZ_JAMGBC010000001.1, from coordinate 544,503 downwards.
CACTGCCGGCGTCGTCGCGCTGGATGCGCGGAATAAGATTCTGCTCAGCAACAAGTCGGCCGCCGCGCTTCTCAAGCCCGAGAAGGAAACCCTCGAGGGCACCGCCCTTTCGAAGCTGTCGCCCGAGCTGGCAGAATTCATGCACGGCGATGAACGCGAGGCGAACGTCGACGTCGAGGCAGGGGCGGGGCGCCGCACCCTCGCCGTGAAGCGGGTTCGCTACCAGGACGGCGCCGTGCTGACCTTTGACGACATCACCGACCAATTGTCCGACCAGCGGAGCGCGGCTTGGTCAGACATCGCCCGTCGCGTCGCGCACGAAATCAAGAATCCGCTGACCCCGATCCAGCTCGCAGCCGAGCGACTCCAAAGGCGCTTCGGCAAAGAGGTTCAATCGGATCCGGAGACATTCGACAGGCTGACGGGCACGATCGTCCGGCAGGTGGGCGACCTTCGGAGAATGGTCGACGAATTCTCCAACTTCGCGCGGATGCCGAAGCCGGTGTTCCGCAGCGAGAACGTCCACGACATCGCCAGGCAGGCGCTGTTCCTGCACGAGGTTGCGCATCCCGAAATCAAGTTCCTGCTTGAGCCGCCGACGGGCGACTACCCGATGATCTGCGACCGCCGCCAGCTTGGTCAGGCGCTGACGAACGTCGTGAAGAATGCCGTTGAAGCCATTGAATCGAGGCGTAGCCGGGGCGAGCATCATCTCAGCGGCGACCGCGTCGAGCTGCGCCTTCGCCGCGACGGCGACCAGCTGATCATCGACGTGATGGATACGGGAATCGGCCTTCCGGCCGACCGGGAGCGGCTTACCGAGCCCTATATGACGACGCGCGTCCGCGGGACCGGGCTTGGCCTCGCGATCGTCAAGAAGATCGTCGAGGAGCATTGCGGCGAGATCGCTTTCCTCGACCGCCAGGGTGGCGGAACGCATGTGCGGATCGCATTCGACGTGGACAAGTTGGCGGACCGGCAGGCGGAAGGCCCGGAGCCTCAATCGGATAATGAAAGTGAAGATGGAACATATATTTAGGGAGCGTTTCTGATGGCGCTTGAAGTGCTTGTGGTCGACGACGAGGAAGACATCCGCGACCTGGTCAGCGGTGTCCTCCAGGACGAAGGCTATGCCGTTCGCGCCGCCGCCGACAGCAGCGCTGCGCTTGATGCGATCAAGGACCGCAGACCATCGCTGGTTCTCCTCGACGTATGGCTTCAGGGCTCAAGGCTCGACGGCCTGCAACTGCTCCAACAGATCAAGCACAACGACCCGAGCCTTCCGGTGCTGATGATTTCCGGCCACGGCAACCTCGACACGGCCGTTGCCGCGGTTCGCGAAGGGGCGGTCGACTTTATCGAAAAGCCGTTCGAGGCCGGGCACCTGCTGCACCTGGTTTCGCGGGCCACAGAGACCGACCGGCTGAGGCGCGAAAACGAGAGCCTTCGCCAGCATGTCGTCCACGATGAGGTGCTGAGCGGCAATTCGGTTGCGATCAACACGGTTCGAGCAACATTGAAGCGGGTCGCCCCGACCGGAAGCCGGGTGCTGATCACCGGTCCCGCCGGGGTGGGCAAGGAAGTCGCGGCTCGAACGATCCATGCCTGGAGCACTCGCGCCAACGGCCCGTTCGTCGTCGTGTCGGCGGCGATGATGACGCCGGAACGGGTCGAGGAGGAGCTGTTCGGCCTCGACAATGAGGACGTGAGCCGGCCGGGCCTCCTGGAGCAAGCGCACGGCGGAACCCTGTTTCTCGACGAAATCGCCGACATGCCGCTAACTACCCAGGGCAAGATCCTCCGGGTTTTGACCGACCAGAGCTACCAGCGAGTCGGCGGCCAGCGGCCGGTGAAGGTCGACGTCCGCGTTCTGTCAGCGACTTCCCGCGACCTCGCGCAGGAAATCGCGCAGGGGAGGTTCCGCGAGGACCTGTTCTATCGGCTGAACGTGGTTCCAGTCCGGCTTCCTCCGCTCCGCGAGCGGCGCGAGGACATACCCGAGCTCGCCAATCACTTCGTCGCCAGGTTCGCCGCCGAACGACGGATCGTAACTCCTGCGCTGTCGGATGAGGCTATCGCTGCGCTCCAGGCGCACGAATGGCCCGGAAACGTCCGGCAACTTCGCAACATCATCGAGCGGACCGTCATCCTCGCTCCGTGCGAGCAGGTCGAGCGGCTGGAAGTCGACATGCTCCCGTCGGAAATCCTCGAAAACCAGGGCTCGACCGGGCTTTCGAGCCAGGCGATGACGATCATGGGCAGCCCGCTCCGCGAAGCTCGCGAATCCTTCGAGCGCGAATATCTGCGGATCCAGATCCGCCGGTTTTCCGGCAACATCTCGAGGACAGCGTCGTTCATCGGGATGGAGCGGTCAGCGCTCCACCGGAAGCTCAAAGCGCTGGGGATCGGCGACAAGCGGGACGAGGAGTGACTTACCGTCCGTGATGGCAGCCAAGCCCGTAAGCCTGCAGGATCAGTTCCTTAACACCGCGCGCAGGTCGAAAGCCCCGCTGACCCTATTCCTGTTGAAGGGCGTCAAGCTCCAGGGCGTCATAACCTGGTTCGACTCCTTCTCGCTGCTCCTCAGACGCGAGGGGCAGAACCAGCTCGTCTACAAGCATTCCATCTCGACCATCATGCCGGCGGCCGGGCTTGACCTTGGCGAGCTGAGCGCGCCCGAAGGGAGCCGTCATCCCGCGTTGCAGGATGCCTTCCTGACCGCTGCTGCGCGCGAACGGAAGCGGATGACGGTCTTCCTGGTCAACGGCGTCATGTTGGAAGGGCTGGTGACAGTCCATGATCAGTTCTCGCTACTTCTGGAGCGGGGAGGGCAGGTGCAACTGGTCTACAAGCACGCAATTTCCACGATGCAGCCGGACGAGCCGCTTTCGCTTGGCGGAATGGACGCTGGCGAAGAGGACGAGGAATGACGGTCAGAATCGCCGACGGCGCCGGCGCTCTGGACGTCGCTCGAGGCGAACGGGCATTCGTGATCGGAATAGAGCGAACCGGGCCGGGCAACGGCCGCTCTTCGGAGGCGAAGCTCGACGAGGCGGTAGGGCTCGCGCAGGCGATCGGAATTGACGTCGTGGCGCAGCGCACCGTCAGGCTTCGCGCGCCCAAACCCGCGACCCTGATCGGCAAAGGCCAGATCGATGAGATCGCCGAGGAAGCCAAGGAGCGCGAAGCGGGCCTCCTCATCGTCGACGCGCCGCTCACCCCCGTGCAGCAGAAATCGCTCGAGGAGCAGGTCGGGACGAAGGTGATCGACCGCACCAGCCTCATCCTCGAGATTTTCGGGGAAAGGGCGGCGACTTCGGAAGGGCGGCTCCAGGTCGAGCTCGCCCACCTCGATTATCAGGCGGGCCGCCTGGTCAGGAGCTGGACCCACCTAGAGCGGCAGCGCGGCGGCTTCGGCTTCCTCGGCGGCCCTGGCGAAACACAGATCGAGGCGGACAGGCGGCTTATCCGCGACCGGATGGCTCGGATCCGGCGGGAGCTGGAGCAGGTAAAGCGCACCCGGTCGCTTCACCGAGGGCGGCGCCAGCGTGCGCCGTGGCCGGTGATTGCGCTGGTCGGCTACACGAATGCCGGGAAATCCACGCTTTTCAATCGCATGACCGGTGGTGACGTTCTCGCCGAGAACATGCTGTTTGCGACGCTGGATCCCACCATGCGTGACGTCAAGCTGCCAGGATTCGACAAGGCGATCCTGTCGGACACGGTGGGCTTCGTGTCCGACCTTCCGACGCAGCTCATCGCCGCATTCCGGGCGACTTTGGAGGAGGTGGCGTCGGCCGACCTGCTCGTCCACGTCCGCGACATGGCGCACCCCGACCGGGAAGCGCAGCGCGAGGACGTGGACGAGGTGCTTGCACAATTAGGTGTCGGACCGGAAGACGAGGGCGCCCCGCCGCGGATTGAAGCCTGGAACAAGGTCGACCTTCTGGCTCCGCAAGACAGGGAGGCGCTTCAGGCGGAAGCCGCTCGCCGGGAGGACGTGGTGCCGATCTCGGCACTGACCGGCTTCGGCCTCGATGTGCTCAGCCAGCGGATCTCGAACCAGCTTCAAAGCGGCAATGTCGTCCACTCGATCCAGCTGCCCGCAAGCGACGGCGAGAAACTTGCCTGGCTCCATGCGCGCGGTGACGTCATCGGCCAGGACATGCGCGACGGGGATCTGCACCTTCAGGTTCGCCTTTCGCCGGAAAATTGGGCGCGGTTTCAGTCGCTCTGAGCGGCCTTGGCCTTCACCCACAGCGCTTCCATCTCATCCAGGCTCATGGTGTCGAAGCCCGGAGTAGTCTCAATCGCTCGAAACCTTTTCTCGAACTTACGATTCGCATGACGCAGAGCATCTTCCGGATCAATCTTGAGATGTCGTGCGAGGTTTACTACCGCGAACAATAGATCGCCGAGCTCCTCTGTGCGGCGCTTCTGGTCGGTTTCGCCGTCGAGCTCCTGAAGCTCCTCGTTGACCTTCGCCCGGGCTCCGGAGCTGTCGGGCCAGTCGAAACCGGTTCGAGCCGCCCTTCGCTGAAGCTTCATCGCCCGGTCGAGAGCGGGAAGGGTGTTGGCCACGCCGGCGAGCGCGCTGTCGTCCGGCTTCTGCTTGCGCTCGGCCGCCTTGATCGCGTCCCAACCGGGACTTTCCGAAGCGTTTCCAAAGATATGCGGGTGCCTGCGCTCGAGCTTGTCGCAGATGCGGCCGATGACGTTATCGAGGCTGAACAGCCCGCGTTCCTCAGCCATTTGCGCGTGGAACACGACCTGGAGCTGCAGGTCGCCAAGCTCATCCTCGAGCGCGTCCATGTCGCCGCGGTCGATCGCATCGGCGACCTCATAGGCTTCCTCGATCGTGTAGGGGGCGATGGTCTCGAAGCTTTGCTTGAGATCCCATTCGCAGCCGCGCTCCGGGTCGCGAAGACGGCGCATGATGGCCACGAGCCGCTCAAGGTTCATGAGGGGGCCCCTGGAAGCGCATTTCCGACTGCAGCGTTAAGTCTGATAATATGTATTATGTAAACTCCTAGGTGTGTCAGGGAACGAGGACCAGCCAACGCCCCTCAACCCCCCAGCGACGAAGTGTCGACAGGAAATTCATTCCCAGCACGTTCAAATCGTCATTTTCCGTCACGTGAAGCGCGAAATTGTCCCGTTCGATAGTCCCGACCCGAAGCCGCCGCGCCCGCCCCGTCGCCACTTTCACGAAGCCGTTGCCCGTCCTGACGATCTGATTTGCCGTCTCGCTGACCTGGACTCCCGCCTCGGCTGCTTCCTCACGGTCGATCGTCGTCATCGTGGCTCCGCTGTCCACCAGGAACCGAACCTTTTGGCCGTTCACTCGCGCATCGACCCAGAAATGCCCGTCGATCGCCATCGGGATCCTGAGCTCGCGGCCCTGATGGACCGGCTCGCCCGTGATTTCGGAGCGTGCGCGCTCCCAGACCCAATCCAGATTATCCCGGAAAGTGAACAGGATGAACCCGCTACTGAAGATCGCGACCCACGTGAGGATGTGCGTCAACGCCCGAGCGAAAGGCTCGCGCCTCGACATCAGCGAGCCGAGGAGGAGCATCACCGCCATCAAGATGTAGAGGCTGCCCAGCATCAAACCGTTGGTCACGGCTGAAGCACCAAAGTGTTGCCTTCGACCCGCCAGCCGCGGAGCGTGGACAGGAAGTTCATCCCCAGCAGGTTCATGTCCTCCTGTGAACTGATATCGACCGGGAAGTCGCTGCGGACGATCGTTCCGACCTCGAGCCGGTCGGCGGTCGCCTGAGTCATCCAGGCCGCGCCGTTAGCCGTGTTCACCATCACCCTCTGGCCTTCCGCGGCCACGCCGACGGTCGCCGCCGTGTCCCTGCCGATCGTCGTGGTCGATGCGCCGCTGTCCACCATGAAGCGGACGCTTTGTCCGTTGAGCCTGGCCTGGACCCAGTAGTGACCGTCTTCGCTGATCGGAATCTTGACCGTTGAACCTTCCACGATGGGATTGCCGGTCGCTTCGGCCCACAGCCGCTTGCCGACCCATGCAAAGTCGTTGCGGAAGGCAAAAAGGGCGAAGGCGACGGCAAATATCCCGATCCACGCCAGGGTCATCTTGAGGGTGGTGCTGAGGGGCGTTCGGCGCCCGATCAGCGAGGACGCGACGAACACGGCCGCGACGACATAGAAGACGATGTACGGCCCGTTAGTCCCCATGGTCCGACCAGGATTTCACTCTGCCGCCTTGGGAAACAGTCGAAAGAAGTTCGCGGTGGTGGTTTCCGCCAAGGTCTCAAGGTCCTCCCCCCTCAGTTCGGCGACAAACGCGGCAGTGTCAGCAACGAAAGCGGGCTCGCACGTCTTTCCGCGGTTGGGGACGGGCGCGAGGAAGGGCGAATCCGTCTCTACCAACATCTGGTCTGCGGGAAGCCACTTTGCGGTGTCCTGAAGGTCGCGGGCGTTCTTGAAAGTGACGATCCCCGACAGCGACACGTAGAATCCAAGATCCAGCCCCTTGCGAGCCAGGTCCGCGCTTCCCGTGAAGCAATGGAGGACGCCGGTCACACCGCCCTCCTTCGCCGCGGCCTCAAGCATCTCTGCAGTGTCGGATTCCGCCTCGCGCGTGTGGACGACTAGCGGCAGTCCGGATTCGCGGGCCGCCTGGATGTGCGCGTCGAACCCCTCGCGCTGGGCTGCACGGTCCGACTTGTCGTAATAATAATCGAGCCCGCACTCGCCGATCGCGATCACCCGCGGATGCGCCGCAGCATCGACGAGCGCGGCCGAGCCCAGGTCCGGGTGAGCATCTGCCTCATGGGGGTGGACCCCGACGGTCGCCCAAACGTCGTCATTGCGTTCCGCGACCGAGATGACGTCATTCCACTCGCTTTGGCGGGTTGAGATGTTGAGGAAGCCGGCGACGCCGCGAGCTCGCGCGGTGGCGAGCACCTCGTCCTGCCGCTCGGCAAGCCCTTCGTAGTTGAGGTGGCAGTGGCTATCTATCAGCCTCACGCCGCCTCCCCCTCCTCTGCCGGCAGCTCGAGCCGCGGGAAGATCGGAACAGGCTGCTCGAGTGCCCCCTGCAGCGCAGCGTCGATCGTGTCGATCAGCTTCTGGGCCGAAGCCGGCACGACAGGAACCACCGCTTGAGCGAGCTTGCGGATCGCCACCACCAAAGTGCCAAGCACGTCCGCCATTCGCTCCGGATCGCTTTTCCTGAGGACCCAGGGCGCAGCGGTGTCGACATAGGCATTGCAGGCGAAAACGGCAGTCATCCAGGCTTCGAGCCCGACGGAGAAGGCGAACTCCTCGAAGTGCTCGTCCAGCTCCTTCACCGCGGCGTCGACCTTCGCCAGGAGCTCGGCGTCTTCGGGTTGCTTGCCCGGCGCCGGAATTGCGCCATCCAAATTCTTGTAAACCATAGACAAAGTACGCTGGGCGAGGTTGCCGAAGCTGTTGGCAAGCTCGGCGTTCACCCGGTTGACGATCGCTTCGGCAGAATAGCTCCCGTCCTGCCCGAACGAGACCTCGCGCATCAGGAAATAGCGCAGCTGGTCGACCCCGAAGCGCTCGGCCAGCACCAGCGGGTCGACGACGTTGCCGATGCTCTTGGACATCTTTTCGCCGCGGCTGAGCAGGAATCCGTGGCCGTAGACCTGCCTGGGAAGCTCGATGCCGGCGGACATCAGGAACGCCGGCCAATAGACGGCGTGGAAGCGGACCACGTCCTTGCCGATCAGATGGACGTCTGCCGGCCAGTAGCGGCGCCACAACTCCGTATCTTCGGGATAGCCGAGACCGGTGATGTAGTTGGTGAGCGCGTCGAGCCACACGTACATGACGTGGCCCTCGCTTCCCGGCGCCTTCACGCCCCAGTCGAAGCTGGTCCTTGAAATCGAGAGATCGGAAAGCCCACCCTCGACGAAGCGCACGACCTCGTTCCTGCGGCTCTCCGGCCGGATGAAGTCCGGATTTGCCGCATAATGGTCGAGAAGTTTCGCCTGATAAGCCGACAGTCTGAAGAACCAGCTCTCCTCCACCGTCCACTCCACTGGAGTGCCCTGCGGGGACAGCTTTTCGCCGTCGTCCCCCTGCGTAAGCTCGCTCTCGTCGTAATAGGCTTCGTCGCGAACCGAATACCAACCCTCGTAGCGGCCGAGGTACAGGTCCCCCTTCTCCGCCATCGCTGTCCAGATTGCTTGGCTGGCCCGGTGATGCGCTGGCTCGGACGTCCGGATGAATCGATCGTACGAGACCTCAAGAATATCGCACATCTCCTGGAATAGAAGCGACATTTTGTCTGCGAACGCCTGCGGCTCAACGCCTTCCGCGCGCGCGGCCTGGGCCATTTTGAGCCCGTGCTCGTCGGTGCCCGTCTGAAAGCGCACGTCGCGGCCTTGTGCGCGCTGGAACCGCGCGATCACATCGGCCGCGATGGCCTCATAGGCGTGGCCGATATGCGGCGGGCCGTTCGGGTAGGAAATGGCGGTGGTGATATAATAGGGTTCTGACACTAGGGCGCCCTACCCTGACCCTTGCCGCCCTTCAAGAAACGCCCGGGCCAGAGACCGAAGCCAGATATCCGCCGAGCTGGAAAACCGTCGCCGCTGGGTCGAGCGACAGGCGCGGAGCGATCACCGACAGCTCGCGGACCCGCTCATAGGCGTCGATCGCCAGCCCCCGCTTCGGCTCCGGAAGCGAGCGCGCTTCCCTCGCGACCATCGCCGGCAGAAGGTCGAGGAAAGCGGCGTAGCGGTCCGCCGCCGGCTTCCGGGCAAGCGCTCCGGCGAGCGCGGATCTCTTGCTGTTGTCGGGATCGCCATCCCTGAGGATCGACAGCGCCTCCTTCTCCAGCGTCCCAAGGTCGAGCGAAGCAAAAGCGAGCGCCCGCCCGACCGAACCGCCGGCCATGGGGATCACGCTTCGGCGATCCGCTTCGCTCGTGTCGGGAAATTCCCTCTCGAGGATCGACGCCATGGCGTCATCGTCCAGAGCGTGGAATTCCAGCCTTCGGCAGCGGGAGCGGATCGTAGGCAGCAGCCGCCCGGGAGCGTGGCTGACGAGCAGGAAGGCCGTGTTGGGCGGCGGCTCCTCGAGCATCTTGAGGAGCGCGTTCGCCGCCGACTTCTCAAGCTCGTCGATGCTGTCGATGACGACGACCCGCCACGGCGACAGTGCCGGGGTCAGCCCGAGGAAATCGCCAAGCTCGCGCACCTGGTCGACCGTTATGTTTCGCGCGAGGTTCCCAGTCTTTTCATTCTCCAACCGCTGCAGCAGGCGCTGGTCGGGGTGGCTTCCGGCGGCGATCAGCTTAGCGATCCGGTGATCGGCGGGCGTGTCCAGCACCGGCGCGTCGAAGTCCGGTCCCCCGGCCTTGGCCAGGATCCAGCAGCTTGCCGAGCGCGCAAAGCTCGCCTTCCCGACGCCCTTTGGGCCCGCAAGCAGCCACGCATGATGCAGTGCGCCGGAATCCCAGGCCTGCCGGAACTGCTCGACCGCCTCGTCGTGGCCAATGATCACGGCAGCAAGTCCGAAAGCGCCGCGAGCAACCGTTTCGTGACCTCCTCGGCGTTCCCCGAGGCGTCGATGATTCGCACGCGCTGCGGCTCCTCCGCCGCAATCAGTCGAAACGCGAGATCGACCTTCTGGTGGTATCCTTCCGGGCGTCCGCCGATGCGGTCGCTAACCTCATTGTCCCGAACTCGCGCGCGAGCGCCGCCTTCGGCAAGCGCTAGCACCAGCGTACGGTCGGGAAACCAATCGCTTATTCCGAAGGCATTGATAGCCCGGACCGCTTCGATACCAAGCTCCCCAGCTCCGCCCTGGTAGGCCAGCGAGCTGTCGACGAATCGATCCGAAAGAACCCATTTTCCCGACAGGATCGCTGGGCGGATCACCTTGTCGACATGGTCCGAGCGCGCCGCCGCGAACAACAGGGCCTCCGCTTGAGGACTCCACCGTCCCTCATCGCCGGTCAGCAGCATTTCGCGAATCTTCTCGGCCCCTTCGCTTCCCCCCGGCTCGCGAGTGACGACGACGTCGAGGCCTTGCGCCCGAAGGGCATCGGCAAGCGCCTTCACCTGGGTCGACTTGCCGGCCCCCTCCCCGCCTTCGAGGCTGATGAAGCGACCGCGCTCGCTCACGAGAGCCCGAAGAGCGACTTCAACCCGTTCCACGCGCGTCCGAAGAAGCCGGCCTCGCCGACATCCTCGCCGGCCACCAGCGGAACCATCTGCGGAGGCGTGTCGCCTGTCGTGACGACCAGCTTCGCGATTTCCTGGCCTTTGCGGATCGGCGCCTTGATGGGGCCGTCGTAGCGCACCTTGACCGTCATTCCGCCCGAAATGCTCAGACCTGCGGGCACGGTCACCGCGAGGTCTCGAGGAGCCACCAGCGGCACTTCGCTGCTCGATCCCATCTGAACCTTCGCCTTGGCGACCTCGGCGCCCTTCTTGAACAATGGCTTCGCGGTCCAGGCGTTGAAGCCCCACTGCATCAGCCGCGTCGATTCCTGGACGCGTTCGTTCCAGCTGCCCATTCCGGCGAGCACCTCGATCAACCGCCGGCCATTCTGCTCGGCCGAGCCCGTGAACCCATAACCGGCCTCGTCGGTGTGACCTGTCTTGAGCCCATCAGCGCCGGGAATTTTGCCCAAGATCGGGTTGCGGTTCGCCTGAATGATGTCCTGACCGGAGCCGAGTGTCTTCCCCCACGTGAAGCTCGGTTGCGAATAGAATTTCTTGTAGAGAGCGAAGTGATTTTCGATCTCGTACCGGGCGAGCGTGGCGAGGTCGCGCGCCGATACATAGGTCACGCCATTGTCCGGCCAGCCATTGGCGGTCCCGAAATGGCTGTTCGTCAGGCCCATCTTCTTGGCCAGCGCATTCATCTGGTCGGTGAAGGCTTCCTCGGTCCCCGAAATGCATTCGGCGAGGACCACCGACGCATCATTGCCCGACAGGGTGACGATTCCGTGGAGCAGGTTTTCGACGCTGACCTGCTCGTTTGCGGAAAGGAACATGGTGGATCCGGCCTGGGGCCCATGCCATTTCTGCCAGGTCTCCGGCCGCACCGTGCACATCTTGGTGAGCGGCAGCTTGCCGGAATCGATCAACTCGAACGCGACATCGGTGGTCATCATCTTCGCCATGGAAGCAGGCGGCATCCTGACGTCGGCATTTTTCGCGAACAGCACGGCGCCTGACGACAGATCGATGAGGAATGCCACCTTGGCGGTCGTATCGAACTGGGGGGCGCGCGCGGGTGCGGCGGTGCCGGCAAGGATTGCGGCGGTCGTGGCGAAAATCAGTGCGCGCTTCATGGGTGGAGACAAGGCCCTCTTCCAAATGATCGTGAATGGCCCTGTCTATCGCGCCATTGGCTTCGGCGCGAGGGCCTGACGGCCGCTATCGCGCGGAAATGGCGTTGGCCAGCAGCGCAACCGACAGCGCGTAATAATTGGAGCAATTGTAATCGAGGATCGCGTAATAATTCCGCGTAAGCAGGTATCCGGGAGCATAGGCGCCGGGGGTTTCCATCAGAGTAGCGAGCTCGTTGTCGGGAAGGCCGCGCCCGCCAGGCACGATCCCAAGCGTCCGCCACTCCGCAACCGTCAGCCAGCGGCTGTGCCGCTTGAACACGGCCGGACAGCGAGTCGGGTGAACGCGCGATTGGATTGCAGCCCGGTTCAGGCGGGCAGGGATGTTGACCGGAACTCCCCAGGGGATTCCCCGCTTCCACCCCGCATCGCGAAGGTAGTTAGCGATCGAGGCGAAGGCGTCGTCCTCGCTCCCCCACACGTCGGCATAGCCGTCGCCATTGCCGTCCTGGCGCAGGCGAAGGACCACTGACGGCAGGAACTGCGGATAGCCGGTAGCGCCGGCATAGCTGCCCTTGAGCTGGTAGCGCCTCACTCCCGCGTCCATCAGCTTCAGGGTGGCAACGAACTCGTTCTCGAACAGAGTTCGCCGTCGGCCTTCGTAAGCGAGGCTCGCAAGCACCTCGAGCAGGTCGAAGTTGCCGGTGATCGATCCGTAACTGGTTTCCTTGCCGTAGATCGCCATGATCACGGCTGGGTCGACTCCGTACCGCTGCTCGATCCGCGACAAATTCCCCCAATGCGACGAGTAGCGCGACTGTCCGCGGTTGATCAGCGAGCTGGTGATGTGCCGTTCCAGATAGCCCGCGAAGGACGGCGGGCGGTCGTCGTTGGACGGCGTCGGCCGCTGCGCATGGTCAAGCTGCATCACCCGCGAGTTGAGCTGGAGGCCGGGGATCACCGACTGGATCGTCGCTTCCCTGACGCCCTGGCTTCGCGCCTTGGCCGCGAGATAGCTTTTGTAGCGCTCGAACGGGCTCTGGGCCTGCGGGTAAGTTATGCCGTAGGTCTGCGCCTGAGCGATCTGCACGGTCGCCCGCGCCTCGGGCGCCTGTAGAGCAGACGGAATCGACTGGCTGTCTTCGGCTTCGGCAGGCCCGAGCGCCAGCGCTGCCGCGCTCGCCACACTCCACCCGACGGTCCAACGCAACGCAACTCTCCAGGCCCCGGTCATACCAACAGCCTAGGGGCCGCCGCCGTTCCCGGCCACAATCATTGGTCGCACAGCTTGCACGGCCCGGCTCGACCGGCGATATCACCGCGCGCCCTTGGCCGAGTGGTTTGAGCGGGTGGTGACTGTCTTGCCAGGGACAAGACATCAAGCCACACGGTCTTGAAAACCGGCGAAGCCGATTGGAGAGGTGGCCGAGTGGTTTAAGGCACTGGTCTTGAAAACCAGCGACGGGGCAACCCGTCCGTGGGTTCGAATCCCACCCTCTCCGCCAGCCATTCGTCGAAAAAATTCGCGCCCTCCCAAAAATTCATCTTGCGTTCACGCTACAAATGTAGCACTCGCTACAAATGTAGCGCGAAATAGGAACAATGATTCTCATGCTCAGCAAGCTTCCGCCCCGTGAACGCCAGATCGTCGATATCCTGTTCGAATCGGGACCGTTGACCGCCGGCGAAGTGTGCGACCACCTTCCCGACCCGCTCAGCGGCTCGGCGGTCCGGGCCATGCTCAAGCGGCTCGAGGACAAGGGCTTCGTCCAGCGCGCCGATTCCGAACGCGGCTTTCTTTACAGCCCGGCGGTGTCCGAAGTCGCGGCGCGCAAGTCCGCGCTCAGCGAGATCGTCCGAGTCTTCTTCAACGGATCCGCAGCGGGCGCTGCTTCGGCGCTGCTCGGAATGTCCGACAAGCTCAGCACCGACGAGCTTTCCGATCTGGAAGCCATGATCGCCAAGGCGCGTAAAGCGAAGGGAGCGAACTGATGGACTGGCTAATTCCTCTCGCCGCGAAGTCCTTCGCAATCGCCGCCGGAGCCCTGCTCCTCCTCAAGCTGATGAAGAATCGCTCTCCCGCGGATCGGAGCTGGATCGCGCATCTTGCGCTCGCCGGCCTCCTGTTGCTGCCGGTCGCCACCGTCGCGCTTCCAACGCTCGACGTCGCCGGCCCGGCATTCCTGGTTGGCACGGCCGAAGTCGAATCCCCTTCTTCGGCCGTGCTTCCGACAACCGTTCCTGCAGTGGTGCAGGCGCCTCAATCGGCGCACACGGCGCAACCAGGACAGGCGCTTGAGCAGCCGATCGCAGGGAGCACACCCGTCAACTGGCCCTTTTGGGGCTATGCCCTACCTGCGGCTCTGCTCATCCTGCTTACCCTGATCGCGCTTATCCGGCTGTTCGTCCTCAAGGCGCGGGCGACCGTGATGGTCGACGCTCCATGGCTGACGGCGCTTGCCCGCGCGCAGAGCCGCATGGGCTTCAAGCACGGCACCGCCCTGCTCACCAGCAAGGACCTGCCCTCCCCCATCAGCTGGGGCGTGGTCAGGCCGGTGATCCTGCTCAATGCCGAGGCCGCCGATTCGCACGAGGAAGCCGAAGCCATCATCACGCACGAGCTGGCGCACGTTGCCCGGCTCGACTGGGCCAAGCTCCTGCTTGCCCGCGTCGCGGTCGCTTTGTTCTGGTTCAACCCGTTCGTCTGGCTGCTTGCCCGCGAAGCTCACCAGCTGCGCGAAGAGGCTGCGGACGACGCGGTGCTCGCGACCGACATCGACGAAACCGAATATGCCCGGCTTCTGGTCGGCGTCGCCCGCCACGAATGCCGCGGGCTTCTGATCGGCGCGCACGGTGTGGCTCCGGCGAAGAACTCGCTGTCCAGGCGGGTGAAGCGGGTGCTCGACCGCGCCGTCCAGCGCGCTCCGGGCGGATGGCGCTGGGGCTCGGCCGCGGCCTTCTTCGCCGCTGGCATGGCCGTTCCGGTTGCCGCCCTGAACCTGGTTCCGGCGGTCGCTCCCGCACCAGTGGCCAACCCGTCGAGCGCTTCCGGCAAGACCCCTTATTATGGGACGGTTCCGGCCCCGGTCGCGGCGGCGACCGCTGCCGCCGCTGCCACGGCTGCTGAAGTTGCCGCACAGGCGGAGTCACCGGCGGAGATCGCCGTGATCGACGGAGTGGCAACACTTCGTTCGGGCAAGACGACGATTTCCACGAAGAACGGCAAGACGGTCCTGCGATCGTCGGACGGCGGCACCATCACCGTCCTTCCGCCCGACGCAAGCGGCCACAGGCGCACCATCCTGACTGGCCCCGACGGCAAGAAGCTGGTCGTTGCCGATGCCCGCGCCATTCCCGGTCTCGCGGTGGCAATCTCGAGCCATCCCCGCTCGGGCGATGATCGCGAGACCGCAATCGACCGCGCGATTGAGCTCAAGGCGGTCGGCGTGACCCCGGAATATGTCGCCGCCATGCGCTCGGTGGCTCCGCAGCTCCGCCTCAACCATGACGACATCGTGTCGCTCAAGGCCGTCGGAGTGACCCCGGCCTTCGTCCAGGAGCTGGCGCGGCTCGGCTACCGCGCCGTCGACGCCGACGACATCACGGGCGCCTATGCCGTGGGCGTGCGCGAGGATTATGTCCGATCCATGGCTTCCGTCGGGTACGGCCGTCTGTCGCTCGAGCAACTGACCGAGCTTCGCGCCGTGGGCGTCACGGCCGGAGACGTTCAACGTTACCGCCGGGCCGGCTTCACCCAGATCGACGTCGACAAGCTCGTCCAGCTCAAGACCCTCGGGATCACTCCCGAAGAGCTGCGGGCGAGCGAACGATACGGACCGTGATCGCTCCGCCGGCCTGACCGACTGAGCTGAACTTCAAGACAAGCGAATTTTCACCGCCTGGAAGAGGCGGGCGGGCGAACTTTGCCCGAAGCATTGAGGAAAAGGAGACGTGACATGACGAGGATGTTGGCTTTCATCGCCGCTCTGTTGCTGACCGCAATCACGGTGTCCTCCGCTTGCGTGGCGGGTACCTCGTTGCCGCTCCAGTTCACCATCGTCCCACGAAGCGGCGACCAGGTGCACGTCAAGTTCACCCGCGAGCGCAACGGCCACTCGGAGAACAACTGGGAAACGTCGTTCCATCCGGACGAACTCAGCGGCCTCGATACCGCCGCTCTCAACAGTCCAGGCACCCGCCAGCTCCGCTTCGCGATCGCTCGCGACGCCGGCCGAGTCGACTGCGCCGGCAGCGGCGGGAACCAGATGGCCCGCGGCAATTGCTCGATGACCTCGAGCCCCGATTTCGACCGCTTCCTTAGCGATCACGGTATCGCCCGGCCCACGGAAGAGCAGAGCTTCGGCCTGATCGCTCTCAACGTTCGCCGCGATCTCGTCGATGCCTTGGCGAGAGCACGCTATCCGACGCCTTCGATCGAAAAGCTGATCGAGCTGACCGCTGTGGAGGTTACTCCGGCTTACATCGACGAGCTTTCCCGTCAGGGTTATCGGCCGCAGGCGTTGCAGGGCCTGGTCGAATTCGGGGCCTTGAAGATCACTCCCGAATATATCGGCAGCTTCGCCCGCGCCGGTTATGCGAACCTGCCGCCGGACGAGCTGGTGCAGCTCAAGGCGATGAACATCACGCCTGATTTCATCGCGGGATTCGAACGCATCGGATACCGCCACCTGCCGGTCGACAAGCTAGTCGAGCTCAAGGCGATGAACGTCACTCCTGAGTTCGTCCGGGCGGTTCAGCAGGGCGACACGCTGCCCTCGCCGGACCATCTCATTCAGATCCGCGCCGTCAGCGAGGACATGCGCAAGCACTAGTTTGCCTCACTGTATTATATCACTAATACTCTAACGATCGATTTGGGGGTAGTCATGACGAAGGCCAGCCACAGTTTGAAAGTTGCGTTGATGGCTTCGGCGGCCAGCTTCCTGCTGGCCTCGGCAGCGGCTGCACAGACGACTGACCCCGCGGCAGTGCCGCCGCCAGTCGCCAAGTCGGCGGGGCAAAAGCGGGTTTATGCTCCCGCCGATTTTGCCCGGTTTGCTCCCAAGACCGCCTACGACATGCTGGTCCAGGTTCCCGGATTCTCCATCCGGGGCGCCGACCAGGAGCGAGGCCTCGGCCAGGCATCCGAGAATGTCCTGATCAACGGCCAGCGCATCGCCAACAAGTCCGGCGGTGCGATCGACCAGCTTCAGCGCATTTCCGCCTCCAGCGTCGAGAGGATCGAGATCGTCGATGCGGCGAGCCTCGGAATCGCGGGGCTTTCGGGCCAAGTGGCGAACGTCATCGTCAAGCAGAACCAGAAGTCCGCCGGTCAGTTCGAATATCGGCCGCACTTCCGGGCCCACTTCGCAAAGCCGGAATTCCTCGCCGGATCGGTCAGCTACAACGGCAAGACGGGTCCTCTGGATTATACTCTTTCGATCAAGAACAGCCCGGGCCGGGGCGCATTCGGAGGCCCCGTCTACATCCGCAACGGCGATGGCGTCCTCACCGAGAGGCGCCGCGAGGTCTATCACTCCGAATATGACCAGGCGAACATGCAGGCGAAGTTCGGGCTGGACGGGCCCGGGTCGTCGGTCGGCAACCTGACGCTTGGCTACACGCCTTATTGGAACCCGGCTTTCCAGCAGGATCACCGGACCATCCTCGCCACCGACGAGCACCGAACCCGGACGATCACCACCAAGCTCGACGGCTATTATGCCGACATCAACGGCGACTATGAGTTCGCGCTCGGGCCCGGACGTCTGAAGCTGATCGGAGTCCGCCACTGGGAGCATGAGCCCCTGCTCCAGGACCTCATCCTCCGCTTCGACACGACCGGAGCGCCGGACACGGGGAGCCGGTTCAGCCGCGACACGCATATCGGGGAAACCATCTTTCGCGGCGAATATGGCTGGAAGACGGGAAAGAACGACTTCCAGGTCTCGCTCGAACGCGCGTTCAATTCGCTCGACCAGAAAGGCGCCCTCTTCACCCTCGATCCAGAAGGCGAGTTCGTCCCCTTTCCCTTCCCCAACGGGACGGGCAAGGTCACGGAGGTCCGATACGAGGGGATCGGGACCTGGAGCCGGCCGCTCGCATCCAACCTCAACCTGCAGGTCGCGGCCGGAGCGGAAATCTCGGAGCTGGACCGGGTCGATGACGATCAGGCGCCGCGCAAATTTTTCCGCCCGAAGGGAAGCGTCACTCTGGGATGGCAACCGAAGCCGTCCTGGGACCTTAGCCTGAAGCTTCGCCGCCGAGTCGGCCAGATCAGCTTCTACGACTTCCTCGCGCAGCCCAAGCTCGCGGACGACCGGGAGAATGCGGGCAATCCCGAGCTCGTGCCGCCGCAGAGCTGGGAGGCGGAGACCGAGTTCGCGCACGATCTCGGCAAATGGGGGAAGACCCGGCTCAACCTCCATTATTACCGCGTGGAAGACATCATCGACGTCATTCCTATCGGAGACGATGAAGAAGGGATCGGAAACCTGCCGCGCGCGGACCGCTACGGGTTCGAAAGCGTGAGCACGATCCAGCTCGATCCGACCGGCTTCAAGGGCGCGAAGGTCGACCTCACCTTCGGCGTTGAATGGACGAAGGTGAAGGATCCGCTCACCCACGAAACGCGCGCAATTTCAGGCATTCGCGACAAGTGGTGGAGCGTCCAGCTGCGTCACGATGTCCCCGGAACGTCCTGGGCCTGGAGCGCCTACGCCGAACGCAACCACTACACGAAGTATTTCTTCCTGACCGAGATCAATCAGAATCTCGACCTGCCCTACTTCGCGGGCGTCTACGTCGAGAATAAGAACGTGCTGGGAACGACGGTCCGGTTTTCGGTCGATAACATCATCGAGAGCCGGCATCGGGTGTGGCGCACCGTCTTCGACGGCTTCCGCGACCGGTCGCCGCTGCTTTTCTTCCAAAAGCAGAACCAGTTGGTCGGCCCGATCTTCACATTGTCGATCAAGGGCAATTTCTAGCGAATGAGTTTCAACCGGCCACGCAACCGGCAGAACGTCGAAACTGGCCGGCCGCTGGCGAAACCGTCTGTCGGTTGGTCGAACGCCGCTGGCGGAACGGCCATTTCGGTTGGAGCTGTGTTACCACATTAAAACAGGGAATATGAATGCGTAACTCGGTTCTGCTCACTTCAGCGGCGGTCGCGGTCCTTGTCCTGCCGGGCGCGGCCTTTGCACAGGCAACGCCTGCGGAACAGCCGCCGCCCACGCAGGCCCCCCCGGGCTCAGCGAATGTGAACTCTGCGCCGAAGAGCAGTCGCACGCTCCAGTACGAAGCGTCCTTCTTCACGCCTTTCGCTCCACGCACGGCGCTCGACATCGCGCGCCAGGTTCCGGGGTTCAGCCTCGACCTCGGCAACACCGACGTACGCGGCTTTGCCGGTGCCGTCGGCAACGTCGTCATCAACGGCGCGAGGCCGAGCGCCAAGTCGGAATCGCTGGAAACCCTGCTATCGAGAATTCCCGCCAGCCGCGTGACGCGGGTCGAGGTCGGTCCGGGCGACCTCTACGGCGCGGACTATGCCGGCAAGGGGCAGGTGCTCAACATCGTAATGTCGGCAGTCGCCGGCTTCGATGGAGAGGTCAGCGC
Source organism: Sphingomonas anseongensis (assembly GCF_023516495.1). Lineage (NCBI taxonomy): Bacteria > Pseudomonadati > Pseudomonadota > Alphaproteobacteria > Sphingomonadales > Sphingomonadaceae > Sphingomonas > Sphingomonas anseongensis. The sequence continues at coordinate 525,581 of NZ_JAMGBC010000001.1, read as the reverse complement.
TTCAGCGAACCGACACTTCAGGGGCAACATCGTCCCCAATGCCGACATCACGGCGCTGATCAAGCGGGGGGATTCCAGCTTCAACCTTTCCGCTGGAACGGGACGCAACGACTATAGCGAGGAGGGCAGCGACGACCTGTTCGCCTTCGCAACCGGCGACCTGCTCGAGCACCGGCGCAAGATCAACGATATCCGCCAGCACGATCCCTTCCTGTCGGGCAGCTGGGCGTTGGAGCATGGGGACAACAACGCGATCCACGTCAACGCGCGTTGGTCGCCGAGCACCTTCTTCCTTCGCCAGTCCAACCACGTCACCCCGACAGTCGGCGCCGAGCGCGACGACCAGCTCATCCAGGACTACAAGAACCCGGTGATCGAGTTGGGCGGCGATATCTCGCGGCCGCTCGGAAGTGGCGCAATCAAGTTCGTCGGCCTCGCAACCCGCCGCAAGCGCGACAATTTCGACGCCAGCTACAACCGCGGTGTCGGCGGAAGCCCGCTCCTGGGCGGATTCGAGCAGATCCAGGAAGCCAAGCTCCAGGAAACGATCGGACGGTTGAGCTATTCCAAGCCCAAGCTGTTGGGCTTCAGCTTCGAAACAGGCCTCGAAGTCGCCTACAACAAGCTCGATTCCCAGCTCGACCTGTTCTTGCTCGACGACGAAGGTGGAAGGACTCACTTCGATCTGCCGATCGAGAGCGCAACGGTGTCCGAGCTGCGCGGCGAAGGCTACGTGAACGCGGGCCGGTCCTTATCGAAAACGGTCCGCATCGATCTCGGGCTGCGTTACGAGGCGTCGAAGCTCAAGGTCCGCGGCGATGCGCTTGCAGACCGCACCCTCAAGTTCCTCAAGCCCAGTGTCACTCTCGACTGGCGACCGGGCGGCGGCTGGCACACCCAGGCCAGCCTCCGGCGGACAGTCGCGCAGCTGAACTTCTACGACTTCATCAGCTCGGCGGAGCTTTCCAGCGACCGGATCAACGGCGGCAATGCCGACCTTCAGCCGCAGCGGACCTGGGAAGCGCGACTTCTCGCCGAAAAGCCGATCCTCGGCGATGGCCTGGTGAAGCTTGAGCTTGGCTACGACCTCGTCTCGATGCTCCAAGACCGTATCCTGGTGTCGACTCCGGAAGGGGATTTCGACGCGCCGGGCAACCTCGGCACGGGCAAGCGCATGTTCGCGGATTTCAACCTCGACGCGCCGCTCGGCAAGTTCGGCCTTTCCGGCGTCCGCTGGAAGGCACAGCTGACGCTCCAGCGCACCCGCGTCGAAGACCCGATCTCCCACGAGCAGCGCCGCTGGACCGACTTCTGGCCTGCCTGGCAGTGGTACACGGAACTTCGCCGCGACCACGGCGCCTTTTCTTACGGCTTCGCAGTGTCGGACCGCGACAAATTCTACCTGTTCCGGACGGACGAGATTTACAGCAATTGGAACGGCGGTCCCTACGCGACCGCCTTCGCTGAATATCGACCCGACAAGCGGACGACGATCCGGCTGGATCTCGACAACATCCTCGACACGAACGCGACTGCGAACAGGCTCCTGTTTCGCCCCAACCGGACGAACCCGGACCCGCGGTTCCAGGAAATCCGCGAGCGCAACATCCACACCAGCGTCGGGCTGACGATCAAGCGCAGCTTCGGCGGCGGAGGGGCCGGCAAGCCCAAGGGTTGAGCGGGGGTGGCGAAGACCCGGCGCGCCCGCTAGAGGAGCGGCGTTTCCGCAAGCGGGGGTTTCTTCGTGGCCGAACCAGCCATTTTGCCGTTCGACTGGGCCGATCCCTTCGGCCTCGACAGCCAGCTTACCGACGAGGAGCGGCTCGTCCGCGACACGGCCGAAGGCTATGCGCAGGAGAAGCTGCAACCGCGGGTGACCAAGGCCTATCTCGACGAGGACTTCGACCGCTCGATCCTCACCGAGATGGGTGAACTTGGCCTGCTTGGAGCCACCATCCCGCACGAATATGGCGGCGCCGGCCTCGGCTACGTCAGCTATGGCCTGATCGCCCGCGCGGTCGAGCGAGTCGACAGCGGCTACCGCTCCGCGATGTCGGTTCAATCCAGCCTCGTGATGCACCCGATCCACGCCTACGGGTCGGAGGAGCAGCGCAAGAAATACCTTCCGGGCCTGGCGACAGGCCAGTTGGTGGGCTGCTTTGGCCTCACCGAACCCGATTCAGGCTCCGATCCGGGCAGCATGCGCACTCGCGCGGCTAAGGTTCAGGGCGGCTACGTCCTCACCGGCAACAAGATGTGGATCACCAATTCCCCGATCGCCGACGTCTTCGTCGTCTGGGCGAAGTCGGAGGCGCACGACGGCAAAATTCGCGGCTTCGTCCTTGAAAAGGGCGCGAAGGGCCTGTCCGCACCGAAGATCAAGGAGAAGCTCTCGCTCCGCGCCTCGATCACCGGCGAGATCGTCATCGACAATGTCGAGGTTGGAGAGGACGCCCTCCTCCCGAATGTCGAGGGCCTCAAAGGTCCGTTCGGCTGCCTCAACCGCGCCCGCTACGGAATCGGCTGGGGAGCGATGGGCGCGGCCGAATTCTGTTACAACGCTGCGCGCCAGTACACGCTGGACCGCAAGCAGTTCGGAAAACCGCTCGCGGCCAACCAGCTGGTCCAGCTCAAGCTTGCCAACATGATTACCGAGATCACGCTCGGCCTCCAGGCGGCGCTTCGGGTCGGCCGGCGGATGGATTCAGGCGAGCTTGTCCCGGAGACGATCAGCCTCATCAAGCGCAACAATTGCGGCAAGGCGCTGGATATCGCCCGGATGGCGCGCGACATGCACGGCGGCAACGGAATCTCCGCCGAATTCCACGTGATGCGCCACTCCTCCAACCTCGAAACGGTGAACACCTATGAGGGCACGCACGACGTGCACGCGCTGATCATGGGCCGCGCAATTACCGGAATCGCCGCCTTCTAGCGGAGGACCTCGAATCGCCTTAAGCTCGCCTCACTTAAGGGGGGCCTTCACATGAGTCTTATCGGCTGGATCGTCGTTGGCGTCATCGTCCTGCTGCTTCTCTACGCGGTGGGCGTTTACAATCGGCTCGTGCGCCTTCGCGCCCTGGTGAAGGAAGGCTTCAGCGGGATCACCGTCCAGCTCCGCCGCCGCGCCGACCTCATCCCCAACCTCGTCGAGACAGTGCAGGGCTATGCCACGCACGAGCGCGAGGTCTTCGAGGAGGTCACTCGAGCCCGCGCCGCCACGGTCAACGCCGGCAGCGTCGAGGCGACCGCACAGGCTGATGCGACGATGACGGGCCTGCTGGGGCGCTTGTTCGCCGTTGCGGAAGCCTATCCCGAGCTGAAGGCGAACCAGAACTTCCTGCAGCTTCAGGACCAGCTTGCCAATATCGAGACGGAGCTTCAGAGCTCGCGGCGCTATTACAACGCGACGGTTCGCGACCTCAATTCGACGATCCAGAGCTTCCCGCCCGTTCTCATCGCCCGGCCCGCCGGCTTCGCCGAAGAGCCGTTCTACGAGGATGAGGACAAGAGCATACAGACGGCGCCAAAGATCGATTTCGCTCGCCCGGCGGCCTGACCGTGCGAACTCTGCTGGCGGCAATCGCCGCATTACTCTTTGCCGCGGCACCAGCTGCGGCCGAAGAGAGGATCACCAGCTTCGTTAGCGACGTGTCGATCCAGAAGGATTCGGCGCTCAAGGTCACCGAAACGATCGACGTCCATTCCGAGGGCGACCGGATCCGCCACGGAATCTATCGCGACTTTCCGACCCTCTACACTGGACGCGACGGAAGGCGGGTGCGGGTCGGCTTCACCTTTGAAAGCGCGGAGCGCGACGGGCATCCGGAGCCGGCGAGCGTCGAGCCCCTGTCGAACGGAGTGAGGATCAAGGTCGGAAGCGCGGACACCGAGATTGAGCCGGGCGAGCACCGCTACGTGATCCACTATCGGACGACCCGCCAGGTTGGCCGCTTTCGCGGCTACGACGAGCTCTACTGGAACGCGACCGGCAACGGCTGGATCTTCCCGATCGACGTTGCCGAAGCGCGGATCCGCCTGCCCTCCCCGGCCAGCTTCGGCCAGCGCGCCTCCTACACGGGACCGCAGGGGTCGAAAGACAGCAATGCTCAGGTGGTCAGCGAGAGGCCGGGCGAGATAGTCTTCCGGACCACCTGGCCGCTCGGACCCTATGAAGGACTGACCGTCGCGCCGGCCTTCCCCAAGGGCGTGGTGGGGGAACCGGGCCAGAACACGAAGCTCGGGTGGTGGCTTGCGGACAACGGCCCGCCGATCATCGGCGTCTTCGGGCTGCTCGCGGTGCTCACCTTCTATTATCTGGCCTGGCACAGGGTCGGCCGCGATCCGCGCGCCGGGACGATCGTGCCTCTGTTCAGTCCCAGCGACGACCTCAGCCCCGCGGGCATGCGCTATGTCGTCAAGGAAGGCGCCGACAACCGGGCTTTTGCCGCCGCCCTGGTCGACATGGGGGTTCGCGGCCACATCCGGATTTCGGAGCGCGACGGCGGGCTGCTGTCCTCGGACGTCCGAACCATCGAGCGCCTGTCCAGCACCAACCCTCTCCCGCCGGAGGAGCAGGCTGCGCTCAACCAGCTTCTCTCCTCGCCCGGCGAAACGAGGGAGATGAAGCAGGACCAACACACGTACTTTTCCGCCGCAAAGAAAGAGTTGGAATCTATTCTTAAGGAAAAATACGAAGGCAACCTGTTCAAGCGAAACCTCGGCTGGGCCGCTGCCGGTTTCGGTGTTTTCGTCGCGGCGATGTGGCTCGCTGCTGCATCCGTCGCCTTCGCCAGCGGATTCGCTTCCGGCATCCAGATCGCGATAGCTCTGGGCGCCGGAGTTGCCGCGGCGTTGCTCCTTATCCTCCAGAAACAGGTGACGACCGCCGGCAAGTGCCTTTTTACGGGCCTTGGCGTGCTGCTGGCATTCGGAGCGGTCGCAATCGGCGCGCCCCGGTTCATCCAGGCGCTCGACAGCGGTTGGTGGTTCCCGCTCCTCCTGCCGGCGTTGTCGTTGCCCATCGTCATATCGGGTTTCTGGTGGATGTCCGCGCCGACGACCGAAGGCCGCCGCGTTCTCGACCATGTCGCCGGTTTCAAGCAGTATCTGTCGATCACCGAGCGCGAGCGGCTGGACCGCATGACCTCGCCCGCCGACACGCCGGAGATCTTCGAGAAATATCTTCCCTACGCCATCGCTCTCGGCGTCGAAAACCGCTGGGCGGACCGGTTCGCGCCGGTCCTCGCTGCCGCCGCTGCGCAGGGCCAACAGGGCTTCGCCTGGTATTCGGGCTCCACCAGCCCGTGGAGCGACCCAGACGGCTTCACCCGGAGCGTCGGCTCGTCTCTCGCAAGCAGCGTCAGCTCGGCATCGACTGCGCCCGGATCGAGCAGCGGCTCGGGCGGCGGCGGTTTTTCGGGTGGCGGTGGTGGCGGCGGTGGCGGCGGAGGCTGGTAGCCTACCCCCACGCCGGGCGTTTGAGGATTACAGTCGGGTCGTCGTGGTAGAGCGTTTCGCCGATCCGCTCAAAGCCGAGTTTCTGGGCGAGCTTTAGCGACGGCTCGTTTTCCGGCGCGATGATGGCCCACAGCGGCTTCGGCTCGAGATTGCCTTCCGTCCAGTCGATTACGGCGTTGCAGGCTTCGCGAGCGAAGCCCTGTCCGTGGGTCTCTGCTGCGAAGATCCAGCCCATCTCGGGCTCATCGCCGAACTCGGGGTCAAGGCCGCGCCAGGCGGTAAAGATTCCAACGTTGCCGACCAGCTTGCCGTCGCTCTTGCGATCGACTGCCCAGGTCCCGAAGCCATTGAACTGCCAGCCTCCAACGGCCGCGGTCAGCCGGCGCCACGCTTCTTCGGTACCCATGGGCTGCGGGCCGAAGTGCCGATGCACGTCGGGATGCTGCATGATCGCATGCCAAGGACGGAAATCGTCCTTGCGCCACGGGCGAAGGACGAGACGTTCGGTTTCTATCCGTGGAGCTTCGCGCACCAGGCGTGCCGTGCTCGCTTGTCCCCCCGACAAGCTGCACCCGTCACTTCTTGCCGAGAGTGAGCCCGCCGAAACGCTTGTTGAAGCGCGCGACCTGGCCTCCGGTGTCCATCAGCTTCTGGTTGCCGCCGGTCCATGCCGGGTGAACCTTGGGATCGATGTCGAGGTGAAGGGTGTCCCCTTCCTTGCCCCAGGTCGACCGCGTCTGGAACTTGGTTCCGTCGGTCATTTCGACCGTGATCATGTGATAATCGGGGTGGGTACCGGATTTCATTGTCTTTTCCTTGGGTTTGGCTGGTTTCCGACCAGCCGGAAAGGCGTCGCGGCCCCATAGAGGCTGAGGCCGCGCGATGCAACCGCAGTCAGGCCCTGGCGTGGGCCGGGCGAGCTTGGCGAATGGCCGGCAGGAACCGCTCCGCAATCGCGAAACCGCCGAACAGCGCCGCCGTGAAGGTGAGGTCGCCCGCGAGCGTGTTCTGGAAGAACGGGATCGCGGCGACGTAGCAGGCGACCAGCCCTTCCCTCGTCAGCGGATAGATGCCGCTGAACAGCCACATGCCGAAATTGGTGAGGACGAAGAACATGACTGAGCTTGCGACCGCTGCGGCGCCGATGGTCACCGCGGTCTTTTGCCTGGCGACCAGCCAGCCGATCAACACCGTGAGCCCGAAGCTGAGATAGACGAAGTTCATGCCCGGGTAGAAACCGCCAAGGAGCGCGTCGCTAATCAGCAGCGCAGCAAAGGGAGCGACGAACGCCGTCAGCCGCCGCGGCATGTAGGCGCCGCTGAACAGCGCCATCGCAGCGATCGGAGAGAAGTTCGGTGGATGAGGAAGCAGGCGCATCGCGGCCGCCGCGAAGATCGCGGCGAGAAGCGCAAGCAGTCGGGCGTTCTTGTCCATCGTCAGTCCCAGTCTTTGCATCAGCCGTTCATAACCACCCCGGCGCTCGATTGACAATTGTCCGCGGCGAGACTTAGCCAGTCCGCGACGAGGGTGCCGCCCACGAAGCCAAGCTTCGGCGGGGGCGGTCAAAAGGGAAGCCGGTGGAATTCCGGCGCTGTGCCCGCAACTGTGAAGCCGCTTTCGAGCGGCTAGTCAGGAACCTGCCCCCGTCCGTCGTCCGCACCCCGGCCGGGAACAGCCGAGATGCGTGGAGCCGGACGCCATCGCGGCAGCCGGCGCCTCCGAGACGACAGCTGCAGTCGTTCAAGGAGGTTCCCGATGCTCATTTCCCTGTTGCTCACTTCTCTCGCCGCGGCCGACGCCACCCCCGAAATCGTCGTCACCGCATCGCGGGCGCCTGAAGAACGGTCGAAATCTGCCGCGAGCACGACGGTGCGGGACCAGGAGCAGATCGAAAGGCTGGGCGATCCGCTCGCCGTGTCGCTGCTCCGGCTGGTCCCGTCGGCAGCGGTCGAAACCAGTGGTCCCGCTGGCAGCTTCGCCGAGGTCCGGATTCGCGGTGCCGAAGCCAATCACACTTTGCTGTTCATCGACGGAATCCGCGCCAACGATCCGGCCGCGAACGACACGCCGAGGTTTGAGCTCCTCAATTCCGACATGATCTCGCGCATCGAGGTGGTCCGCGGGCCGCAATCGGCGCTGTGGGGGTCGGACGCCATCGGCGGCGTGATAGCAGTCAACGGCCTTGCTCCTACGGAGCCTGGCTATTCGGCGGCAGGAGAAGCCGGCTCCTTCGGTTTCCGGCGACTTTCGGCTTCTGGCCAGCTCGTTTCCTCCAACGCAACCCTCGCCGGCGCAATTGGGTGGCAGCGAGCCACCGGCATCGACAGCTTCAATGGCGAGGGCGACCGCGACGGCTACCGCAACCTTTCGGGCCGTATCCGCGGAAGCTGGGAGTTTGCTCCGGGGTTCGAGGTTGGTGCAGCCGCATTCTCATTGGACGGCCGAAGCGAATTCGACGGGTTCAATCCCGACCCGCCGTTCCAGCATACCGACACGCTCGACAACACCAGGAACCGTCTTTCTGCGGGACGTCTGTGGCTGAAGGGCGGCGATGAGGTCAGCGGGCTGAGCGGAAGCATCGCAACGTCGCTGCTCGGCTCGTCGAACCGCAATTTCATCGGCAATGGGGAGATCAACCGGACTGCGGGGGATCGATGGACCGTCAACGGCCAGCTTGAATATCGCTTCTCAACCGGCCCGGTGCGCCACACAGCCATCGTTGCGCTTGACCACGACCGCGAGACCTTCGAAGCGAGCGACATCATCTTCTTCAACGCCAGCGACCAGCATCGCCATCGCAGCCACGATGCCGTCACGGCCGAGTGGCGCGCGGAGCTGAAACCGCTTGTGGCGGACATCGCGGTCCGCCGGGATTCGTTTAGTGCCTTCGCCGATGCGACCACGGTAAGAGCTTCGGCGCTCTTCGCTGTGGGTGGCGGCTTCTCGATCGCAGCTTCCTATTCCGAAGGGATCGCCCAGCCCACCTTCTTCGACCTTTTCGGAGTGTTTCCGGGGACCTTCATCGGCAACCCGTCGCTGAAGCCCGAGAGCTCACGCGGGTTCGAAGCCTCGCTGCGCTTCAGGCGAGGACCGATCGACGCCGCGGTCACGGGCTACAAGCAGACACTCCACGACGAGATCATCGACCTGTTCGATCCGGCGACCTTTACCTCGACCACTGCCAATCGCTCCACCTCTAGCCACCGGTCGGGGATTGAAGCGGAGTTCGGCTGGAAGCTGGGCAAGCAGCTGCGGCTGAGCGCCACCTACGCCTATCTCCATGCGACCGAGCCGGGCGCTATTCCATCATCGCAGTTGCGCGAGGTTCGGCGGCCCAAACACAGCGGATCGCTCGCCCTCGACGGCGCCAGCGGCCGCCTCACCTACGGCGGTAGTGTCGCTTATGTGGGTACCCGGAGCGACACCAACTTCGACGTCTTTCCGGCGCAGAAGGTTCGCCTCAAAGCCTATTGGCTAGCGGGGGGGCGGGTCGCCTATCCCGTTCGGCCCGGGGTCGAGCTTTTCGCACGTGTGTCGAACCTGTTCGACGCGAAATACCAGGATGTGGTCGGCTACCGGACCGAAGGGCGAGCGGTCTTTGCCGGGGTACGTCTCGGCGGCCGTTGATCAGTCCGACGGAGGATCGGCGATCATCGCGGTGAAATTGGCCTCCGCTACAACCTTTCCCTCAATCAGTGCGCGGCCGGCGAACTTGCACACCGTCGGCCGCTTCTGGACGAACTGGACTTCAAGGCGAAGCAGCACGCCCGGCTCGACCGGGGCGCGGAACTTCGCGCCTTCGATCGCCATGAAATAGACGAGCTTGCCGGACCCGGCGAGGCCCAGCGATTCGACGGCAAGCACTCCTGCCGCCTGGGCGAGAGCCTCGACGATCAGGACTCCGGGCATGATCGGCCGCCCCGGGAAATGCCCTTGGAAGAACTGCTCGTTCATCGTCACCGCCTTGATGGCGACGATGCCGCCGTCCGGGTCGAGGCTTTCGACCCTGTCGACGAGCAACAGGGGGTAGCGGTGCGGAAGCGCGGCCATAACCCGCCGGATGTCCAGCGGGCCTAGCCCCTTCCCTTCCGCGGCTTCGCTCACCGCCCCTGCGGCTGCTTCGGCTGGGCCGGAGCGACGACCTGGAGCGACGGAAGGGCCGCGTTCAGCCCGGCGAGCACGTCATTGGTGACTTCCACGGTCGGAGCGATTGCGAGCGTCGTTCCCACTTCAATGAGCAGGTTGGCCCCGCGACGCTGCATGACCTGCTGGAAGATCGGGTTGAGCTTCGCCTGGACCTGCTGCGACACATATGCGGAGTTCCGCTGAATCTGCTGTTCCTGCGTTGCGATCTGTGTGGCCGCCTGCTGACGCTTGGTTTCGAACGCCTGCATCCGCCCCTGGAGAGCCGCGTCCGGTGCCGCGCCCTTCAGGGCGTCGATAGCCGCCTGGATCGACTTCTGCTCGGCTTCGAGCGGAGTCGCCAGCGCCTGCTTGCGGGAGTTGTAGGCATTCACCTGGCCCTGAAGAGCAGCCCGGGCAGTCTTGCATGCGTTGCAGTCCGACGTGACCTTTTCGAGATCGACGACAGCGACGACCGCACCCGGAACAGCTTGCGCCTGTGCCGAAGCGGGCACCAGCATGATCGCCGCAGCCGCGGCGGAAAGGAGAAGATGTTTCATCAGAATTGCGTTCCTACGTTGAATGAAAAGAGCTTGGTGTCGTCGCCCTTCTGCTTGAGCAAGGCCTTGGCGATGTCGATGCGCAGCGGGCCGAACGGCGAGGTCCAGTTGACCCCGAAGCCGATCGAAAGCCGCGGCTTGGGCGAACTTCCGAGGAAGATTTCCTTGAAGCCCGGAATGAAGGTGTAGTTCGACGTCGGGCAATTGGCAGCGGTCTGGCCCGGTGCAAGCACGATCTGGGTCGCGCCGCCAGTGATGTCCACCGGGTTGCAGGTGCCGGGAATGTCGATCAGGCTGGGCGTCTTGAGGCCCCACACCGAGCCGACGTCCACGAACGCCGACGGGCGAAGGCCGAGGCTTCGGATCGAAGAGCTCGTCGGAACTTCGAGCTCGATCCGGCCCATATAGTAGGAATGGCCGCCGATCGCGTCGCTGACCAGCCGGGTGCCGTTGGTCGTCTCCATCTTGTCGAAGTTGACTTCGGAAAGATTGCCCGTGTCGTCATAGGGAACGCGGATGATCCTTGGGCCGATGCCGCGGATATCGAAGCCGCGCATGTCGTTGCCGAAGAATCGGTCGGTCAGGCGAATCGGGTCAACACCTGGCTCATTGCTCTTCTTCAGCGGGAGGATGTGCCCTCCCTCCAGATGCGCCGACAGGATCCAGCCGCCGCCGAAGCTGTGATATTTCGTGCCATCGGCGCGCGTGCGCAGATATTTCACGTCACCGCCGAGCCCCGCAAAATCCTGGCTGAAAACGAACCTCTGCCCGCGGGTCGGATGGATTCCGTCGGTGTTGTCGAAAGCCAGCGAGTGGCCGACCGAGGAGGTCAGCCTCGAACCGAGCTCGTCGCAAAGATAGCGGCCGGCCTTGAGCGGATCGCAGGCCAGCGGCAACGGTCCGTTGCTCCCTGTCAGCGGACCACTTCCGTCAGGGTCCGGAACGAGGTCCGGATCGGTGAAGTAGAGCGCCTTGCTGAGCGTGACCTTGTCCCAGGTCAGCGAGTAGCGCGTGCCCCAGGTCATGAACTCGGTGAGCGGGAAGCCAAGGCGGAAGCCGCCGCCGGTGCTGAGCTGCCGGTAGGTGGTGTTCCGCTCGCCGCCGAGGAAGTTGAACGCATTATAGTCGCGGCGGAAGATTTGCCCGCCGAGCAGGATCTGCTTGTCGAACAGGTAGGGCTCCGTGAACCCCGCCGAAATCGACTTGGAATAGCGCGACCAGCTCACGCCCGCGTCGAGGCTCTGCCCCATTCCGCGGAAATTGTTCTGCGACACCGCGAGCGAGACGAGGAACCTCTCGATGCTCGAGTAGCCGGCGGAGAATTGAAGCTGGCCGGTCGCCTTCTCCTCGAGGTCGACGCCCAGGACCACGCGGTCGGGAGCCGACCCTTCCGTCTGCTTTACCTCGATATTGTCCTGGTAATAGCCGAGCGACTGGATCCGGTCCTGCGATCGCCTGATCTTGATGGCGTTGAAGGCGTCGCCTTCGTTCACCCGGAATTCGCGGCGGACGACCTTGTCGTGCGTGATGGTGTTCCCGTTGACGTCGATCCGCTCGACATACACCCGCGGTGTTTCGCCGACGCGGAAGGTCACGTCCATCGTGTGGGTTTCGGGGTTGCGCTTGTACGACGGATTGATGTCCGCGAACGCGTAGCCAAGGTTGCCCGCGGTCTCGTTGAGCGCGGTCACGGTGTCCTCGACGGCCTTTGCGTTGAACCACTCGCCCTGCTGGATATGCACCTGCTGCATGATCTTTTCTTTGGGCAGGTCGCGAAGCGCGCTGTCCGCCGTCACCGGGCCGAACTTGTACCTGGGGCCTTCCTCGACGACGTAGGTGATGATGAAGTCGCGGCGGTCGGGCGTAAGCTCGGCAAGCGCGGAGGCGACGCGGAAGTCGGCATAGCCTTCCGTCAGGTAGAAGGCGCGAAGCTTCTGCTGGTCTGCGGCCAGGCGGTCGGGATCATAGGTATCGTTCGATTTGAGGAAGCCGAGCACTCCGCCCGCCTGGCGAGTGTACATTTCCTTGCGCAGGCGCCCATCGTCGAAAGTCTGGTTGCCGATGATGTTGATCTTGCGGATCTTCGACACCGGGCCTTCGTAAATTTCGAAGATCAGGTCGACGCGATTCTGGTCCTGCTCAACGATCTTGGGAATGACGCGGGCGGCGAAGCGGCCTTGGCGTTTGTACAGCTCGATGATCCGGTCGACATCAGCCCGGGCCTTGGAGCGAGTGAAGATCTCGCGCGGCTTGAGCTGGATTTCCGGAGTGATCTTGTCGGACTTGAGCCGTTTGTTCCCCTCCAGGACGATCCGGTTGATGACCGGGTTCTCCTGGACAGTGATCACGATGTTCCCGGTTTCCGCGCCGGTAATCACCACGTCGGCGAACAGCTCGGTCGCGTAGAGATCCTTCAGCGCCTGATCCAGCGTTTCGGCGGTGTAGGTCTGGCCCGGCTGAAGATTTGCGTAGGAGATGATCGTCGCCGGTTCGAGGCGCTGGCTTCCCCGGACCGCGATCGAGCGGATCGTTCCCGCGGCTTCAGGAGCGGTCAGGGTCGTCGGGGCCGGGGGCGTTGCCTGTGGAGTCGCAGCAGGCGCCTGCGCCGGCTGCGGTTGGCTCGTGTCCTGGGCAAGGAGCGGCGCGGACCAGCCACCGATGATTGTGCCGACCAGAAGAATGGCACCCGCACGCCTGGAAATGTTCGCTTTATCTGGAGTCACGCGTTCCCGCCCTTGAATGCTGTGCCGCTTCGCGAACGCTGCGGCCTGTGGATGTGCAGCCCTGCCCCATGCGCCCTAGCCAATCAAGCGCCCGAGCCGTTCCCAGACGCCGAATGAGCCGAGATCGTTCACGGTCGTGAAGAACAGTAACGCGACGAGCAGTGCAAGGCCTCCGCGAAACGCCCATTCCTGCGCCTGGACGCTGACCGGACGCCGGCGAACCGCTTCGACTGCATAGAAAAAGAGATGGCCGCCATCCAGTATGGGGACTGGCAACAAGTTGATGAATCCGAGATTAATTGAAAGCAACGCGAGCAGGCTGACGAACGCCAGCGGCCCCTGCGCTGCCCCTTCGCCGGCCACGCGCGCGATCTTGATCGGCCCGCCGAGCTGCTTTGGAGAAATCCGGCCTCTGACCAGCTGGACGATGCCGTCGACGATCGAACGAGTCATCCCGATTGTGAAGGAAGCGGCAAGGGGGACCGCCTCGACGATGCCGACAGGTTCGCTCACCCCGGTCGTCGGGCGAACGCCGAGGATCCCGCGCTCGAACTTGGTGCCGGCCGGATCGTCCATCATCTCCTTGCGGAGGTGGACCGGGAAGACGGCCAGGGCGTCGCCGCGCTTGATCTTCACGCTCACGGTCTCGTCGGGACGAACCACGACGGTGCTGAACACGTCGGAGAAGGTCGGAGTCGGACGTCCGGCGATCGCCACGATCTGGTCACCAGGCTGAATGCCGGCGGCAGCGGCCGCCGACCCCTTCTCAACCGCCCCGACGACATTGGTCAGGGGCGCGCCGACCAGGGTAAAAAAAGCGACGAAAATGACCCACGCCAGAAGGAAATTGGCCACCGGCCCGGCAAGGACGATCAGGAACCGCTGCCAGACGGGCTTGCCGGCGAAGCTGCGCGGGTCAGTTTCGTGCGGCGCGTCGGACTCGCCCGCATGGCTTTCGTCGCCGACGAAGCGGACGTAGCCGCCGAGAGGGAGCCAGCCGACCTTCCAGCGGGTGCCGGTGCGGTCGGTCCAGCCGGTGATTTCTCGCCCGAAGCCGATCGAGAAGGTCTCCGCCCCCACGCCGAACAGGCGGCCGACGGCATAATGGCCAAGCTCGTGGATGAACACGAGCGGACCCATCGCGCATACGAACGCGACAATGATCAGCCATGCGGGGGGTTGCGCGAGCATTACGGGCGGCTTTCGGCAATAAGTGCGCTGGTCCGGTCGCGCGTTTCCCCATCGAGTGCAACTACTTCCTCTACGGAGCGCGGCCTCGAGGCATCGATTTCGCCAAGCGCCCGCTCGACGGTCCGGCTGATGTCGCAGAAGCCGATCCGACCCTCGAGGAAAGCCTGGACGGCGATCTCGTTCGCCCCATTGAGGACGATCGCCGCCCCTTCCCCGCGCTCCAGCGCCTCGCGCGCAAGGCGAAGCGCCGGGAAGCGCTCGAGGTCGGGGGCCTCGAAGTCCAGCCGGCCGATCTCGGTCAGCGACAGCCGCTGCGAAGGCGTCGCCATCCGTTCGGGCCACGCGAGGGTGTAGGCGATCGGGATCCGCATGTCGGCGCTACCGAGCTGGGCGAGCATGGATCCGTCGACGAACTCGACGAGCGAATGAACGACCGACTGGGGGTGAACGACGACGTCGATCCGCTCGGACGGCAAAGCGAACAGATGGTGCGCCTCGATCAGCTCCAGGCCTTTGTTCATCAGGGTAGCGGAATCGACCGAGATCTTGGCACCCATCGACCAGCGCGGGTGGGCGACCGCCTGGTCGGGAGTAGCCTCGCTCATCTGCTCGAGCGAGGAGCCCAGGAAAGGGCCACCGCTGGCAGTCAGCACAAGGCGTGAGACATCTTCTCTACGACTTCCGGCAAGACATTGGAAAATTGCGTTATGTTCGCTGTCAACCGGCAGCAAAGTGGCGCCGCTCCGGGCCGCCGCGTCCATCATCAGCGCGCCGGCGGTGACCAACGCTTCCTTGTTGGCGAGGGCCACCGTCTTGCCCGCCTCGATCGCGGCCATGGTCGGAACGAGGCCAGCACAACCGACGATCGCGGCCATTACCCAGTCAGCGTCACCCGAAGCCGCTTCGACCAGCCCTTCGGCGCCAGCAGCAGCGCGGCATCCGCTTCCCTCGAGGCGATCGCGGAGCTCATCGTAGCGCGCCTCATCGGCGATGACCGCAAGCTTCGCTCCGGTTCGCATCGCAGCGTCGGCCAGGCCCTCGACGTTGCCCCGCGCGGTCAGCGCTACCACCTCAAAACGCGCGGGCGAGCGCTCAACGAGGTCCAGCGTCGACCGGCCGACGGAGCCGGTGGCGCCGAGGATTGCGATCCGCCGCTTCATGCCATGCCCGCGATGACCGCGAGCGCGGTCAGGATCGCGACTGGGAGAAGTCCGTCGAGGCGGTCGAACACGCCTCCGTGGCCGGGGAGCAGCCGCCCGGAATCCTTGACCCCCGCCCGCCTCTTCATCCAGCTTTCGAACAGGTCACCGCCCTGAGATGCAACCGAGAAGAGCGGAGCGAGCAGCAAGACCAGCCAGTAAAGGCCCGTCGTCAGTACCCAGGCCCCGCCGAAGAGGGTCGCCGCCGCGACGCCGCCGTAAAAGCCGGCCCAGGTCTTGCCGGGGCTGATTGCAGGAGCGAGCTTGGGTCCGCCGATGGAGCGGCCCGAAACATAGGCGCCGATGTCGGTCGCCCAGACGATGATGAAGATCCAAAGCAGCAGGCTGCGCCCATCCTCGGCACGCTCGCGCACCCAAAGGAGCGAGAGCGCGGCCAGCAGCGCGTAGGCGAAACCGCCGATGTACCAGGCCGCGCCCCAGCCTTTGGCGAGCCGAGTCCATTCGTAGAATACGGCGGTGGCCGCGGCTGCTGCGAGGACCGCCAGGGCATAGCCGCCTTGAAAGGCTGCAAACAGTGCGACGACGGCCATGACGACGCCCGTGGCGGTGCGGACGAGAAGCTCGCTCATCGGCCGCCGAACCGGCGCTGGCGAGCCGAGAACTGCGCGAGCGCATCGCTGAAGGCCTGCTCGTCGAAGTCGGGCCACAGGACAGGACTAAACAGGAGCTCGGCATAGGCCGACTGCCAAAGCAGGAAGTTGGACAGCCTGACCTCGCCCGAGGTTCGGATCAACAGGTCGAGCTCCGGCAAGCCGGCGGTGTCGAGCTCGGCAGCCAGGGCCGCCTCATCGATTTCCCCCGGAGCAACGTCGCCGGCGACGGCCTTGGCAGCAAGCGTGGAAGCCGCTCGCGCCAGCTCGAGGCGCGATCCGTAATTGAGCGCGACGACCAGGGTCAGGCGGTCGTTGCCCGCGGTCTTTTCCACCGCGCGCTCGAGAAGCCCAGTCATCTTGGGGCCGAATGCCGAATAATCGCCGATCAGCCTGAGCTTCACCCGCTCCTCGAGCAGGCGATCGAGCTCCTTTTCGAGATAGTAGCGCATTAGCCCTGTGAGGTCGGAGATCTCCTCGTCCGAGCGGCGCCAGTTCTCCGACGAGAAAGCGTAGAGCGTGAGCACTTCGACGCCCGCATCGGCGGCCGCCTGCAGGGTCCGCCGAACCGCTTCGGCTCCGGCCTTGTGCCCAGCAACCCTCGGCAGCCCGCGCTGGGCGGCCCAGCGGCCGTTGCCGTCCATGATGATCGCGACGTGGCGCGGAACGAGCGCCGCTGCCCCCTCCGCTGAAGCGGCCTGGGGAGAGGTCACTTGCCGAGGATTTCCTTCTCCTTGGACTCGGCAAGCTCGTCGATCTCGCTAATCGTGTCGTCGGTGAGCTTCTGCACCTCGTGCTCGAGCCGCTTGCGCTCGTCCTCGCTGATCTCGTGCTTCTTCTCGTCGGTCTTGAGCTGGTCCATTCCGTCGCGGCGGACGTTGCGGACCGCGATCTTGGCCTTCTCGGCATACTGGCCGACAAGCTTGGCGAGCTCCTTGCGGCGCTCTTCCGTCAGGTCGGGGATGGGAAGCCTGATGAGCTGGCCGTCCGTAACCGGGTTGAGGCCGAGGTTCGCGGAGCGGATCGCCTTTTCCACCGGCTGCACGTTCGACCGGTCCCAGACCTGCACGGTCAGAAGACGCGGCTCCGGCACGGAAACCGTCGCCACCTGGTTGAGCGGCATGTTGGCGCCATAGACCTCGACGTGGATCGTATCGAGCAGAGCGATGGAAGCGCGACCCGTCCGGAGTCCCGACAGGTCGTGCCTCAACGCCTCGAGAGCGCCGTGCATCCGCCGCTGCAGGTCAGCCTTGTCCATTGCCATTGCTTACTCCTCGTTCTGGACGATCGTCGCGGTGCCCTTGCCGGCGAGCACCTGCGCCAGGTTGCCCGGCTGGCGGACGTTGAAGACGACGATCGGAATGTTGTTGTCGCGGCACAGAGCGACCGCAGCCGCGTCCATGATCTTGAGGTCGTCGCTGAGCACGCGGTGAAAGCTCAGCTGCTCGTAGCGCTTGGCGCCTGATACCTTCTTCGGGTCGGCCGTATAGATGCCGTCGACGCTGGTGCCCTTGAACAAAGCGTCGCAGCCCATCTCCGCAGCTCGAAGAGCGGCCGCCGTGTCTGTTGTAAAATACGGGTTTCCGGTACCTGCAGCGAAAAGGACAACGCGGCCCTTCTCCAGGTGCCTCAGAGCGCGGCGGCGGATGTAGGGCTCGCTGACGGCCGCCATCGGGATCGCGGACTGGACCCGGGTGTCCACTCCCTGATTCTCGAGAGCGTTCTGGAGCGCGAGCGAGTTCATCACCGTCGCAAGCATCCCCATATAGTCGGCGCTTGTGCGGTCGAATCCCTTGGCCGCGGCAGCGATGCCGCGGAAGATGTTGCCGCCCCCAACGACGACGCAGAGTTCCCGGTCCTTCTTGGCCGCGGCTATCTCCGATGCGAGTCCTTTGACGGTTTCAGGGTCGATCCCGAACTGCCCCTGCCCCATCAGAGCTTCGCCCGACAGCTTCAGCAGGATGCGATTGAAGCGCGGGCGGGTCATCGGGCGGGTCGTCCTATCGGATAGAAAAAAGGGCGGACACGCTTTAGCGCGCCCGCCCCAATTTCCAACTGTTGCTTTGCCCCGCTCAAGCGACCGGTTCGGCCTTGTTGGTCCCGGCTGCTGCAGCGACTTCGGCTGCGAAGTCGTCTTGCTTCTTCTCGATGCCCTCGCCGAGCTGGAAACGGACGAACGCGGCAAGCTCGATCGGCGAGCCGGCGTCCTTGGCGGCAGCGCCTAGAACGTCCGAGACCGGCGTCTTGTTGTCCATCACGAACAGCTGCGACAGCAGGGCATTTTCCTTGCGGAACTTGGCAAGGCTGCCTTCGACCATCTTTTCGGCGATGTTCTGCGGCTTGCCGCTTTCCTTCGCCTTTTCGAGAGCGATCGAGCGCTCGCGCTCCATCAGCTCGGGGTCGAGCTGGTCGCCGATCAGCGCAAGCGGGTTCGCAGCCGCGATGTGCATCGCGACCTGCTTGCCGAGCGCCTGGAGCGTGTCGGCCGACGCCTTGCTTTCGAGAGCGACGAGGACTCCGATCTTGCCGAGGCCGGTGCCGACCGCATTGTGGACGTAGGACACGACCGCGCCCTCATTCACCTCAAGGACGGCGCTGCGCCGAAGCGACTGGTTCTCGCCAATGGTGGCGATGTTGTTGGTCAGAGCTTCCTCGACGGTTCCGCCGGCCGGATAGGAGGCCGCGAGCAGGCTGTCGACGTTGCCCCCGGCGTCCAGCGCAAGCTTGGCGACGTTGCGGACGAAATCCTGGAACTGCTCGTTCTTGGCGACGAAGTCCGTCTCCGAGTTCACTTCGACGATGGCGCCGCGATTTCCTTCGACCGCGACTCCGATCAAGCCCTCGGCGGCCGTGCGGCCGGCCTTCTTGGCGGCGGCGGAAAGCCCCTTGGCGCGAAGCCAGTCCACCGCCGGCTCCATCTCGCCATTGGTTTCTGCAAGCGCCTTCTTGCAGTCCATCATGCCAGCGCCGGTACGGTCGCGAAGCTCTTTCACTGCGGCGGCGGTGATCTCAGCCATTGTCTTCATTCCTTCCTTGAGCCCCCGCAGGCGCAGGAACCCAGTCGATATCTGAGTGGGTGCGCCGCTGCCGGGGCAGCGGTCGCATCAAATTTTAGGCCTCGAGAGCCGCCTCGGCGGGAGGCTCGGCCATTTCGCCGATATCCTGGCCCTTGGCCTGGGCGTCTCCGGTACGGCCGGCAGCGACCGCTCCGGCGATCGCGTCGGCGTAGAGGCGGATGGCGCGGCTGGCGTCGTCATTGCCAGGAACCGGGAAAGCGATTCCGCTCGGATCGCTGTTCGAATCGAGGATCGCGACGACCGGGATTCCAAGGACGTTGGCTTCCTTGACCGCGAGCTCTTCCTTGTTCGTGTCGATCACGAACATGACGTCCGGAAGTCCGCCCATGTCGCGGATCCCGCCAAGGCTCTTCTCGAGCTTGTCGCGCTCGCGGGTCAGCTGGAGAACTTCCTTCTTGGTGAGACCGGCGGTGTCGCCCGACAGCTGCTCCTCGAGGCTCTTGAAGCGCTTGATGGAGTTCGAGATCGTCTTCCAGTTGGTGAGCATTCCGCCGAGCCAACGGTGGTTGACGTAATGCTGTCCCGAGGATCTCGCGGCTTCGGCCACGGGGTCCTGCGCCTGGCGCTTGGTGCCGACGAACAACACCTTGCCGCCGCGGGCGACCGTCTGCTGGACGAAATCGAGAGCGCGCGCGAACAAAGGCACGGTCTGCGACAGATCGATGATGTGGACGCCGTTGCGGTCGCCGAAAATGTACGGCTTCATCCGCGGGTTCCAACGGTGGGTCTGGTGGCCGAAGTGCGCTCCAGCCTCGAGCAATTGCTGCATTGTGACGACATTGGCCGCCATAGGTCTTCTCCTTCCGGTTTTGCCTCGGCGAAGCCAGTCACCGACCTTGCGGTCAGCACCGGTATGTCAGCTCCGCCTGTGGGATGGCCGCGCCACTAGCCGAACAGCGGCGCATATTCAACCACTTGCAGATGGCGACGATCGCGCGCTTGACAAGCGAGAACAAAGCGGGAACATTGGTCCGTCCCAGCAGCGCTGCAGTGCGACCGGCGCAACGGATTTACATAGGAGCACTGACGATGCTTGGACCGATTTTCAACCTGCTTTTTCTTGGCTGCTTCTGGGTTGCCGGAAGCCTCGCCCTTCGCGAGCTCTACGACAACCGCGGGGCGATCATCGCCGCTCTCAGCGGTCGCGGCGGGGTGAAGCGGCCGCCGCGCTGCGCCGGCGTTTGACCCGCGAGTAGCTGGCGACGCTGAATGGAAGGACCGCGAGGTAGACGAGCGAAATCGCAAGCAAGGTGATCCACGGGTTCGTTACCAGCGCCGCTCCGAGAAGTGCGATGCCGGCGAGCGCGAACAGGCGCCACCCGCTTCGAATCCGGATGCTCGACCAGCTGTAGGTCGGAACGCTCGAAATCAGCAGCAGCGCGACGAGCAAGACCCACGGCATGACGACGTACCAGGCCCGGAACCACTCGCTACCGGTCACCAGCCACAGGAACACAGGGACGAAGGCGAGGCCGGCGCCGGCAGGCGCTGGAACGCCGGTGTTGAAGCCCGCGGACTTGTGGGGCTGGTCGGCCGAATCGATCCGCGCGTTGAAGCGTGCGAGCCTGAGGGCGCAACTGACGGCGAGAGCGAGGGCCGCGATCCAGCCGAAGCTGGGCGCTGTCTGGAGCGACCAGAGGAAGAGGATCAAGGCCGGCGCCGTGCCAAAGGCGACATTGTCGCTCAACGAGTCCAGTTCGGCGCCGAACCTGCTCTCTGCTCGAAGAAGGCGCGCGATTCTGCCGTCCATTCCGTCGAGCACGCCGGCGCCGATCACGCATGCAAGGGCAAGCTGCCAGTCGCGATCGTTGCCGTAAGCGGCCGATATGGCGAAGCTTACTCCAGTCAGCCCGAAGCACAGAGCAAGCGCGGTCACCGCGTTCGGCACCAGGGCCCTGAACGGTATTCCAGCCTTGGCTGGCGGGACTTTGCTCACTGGCTCCGCCCGGCGACCGGCGAATCGACGCCCAGCTCGGCGATCAGGGTCTCGCCGGCAATCGCCCTCTGCCCAAGCAGGACCCGAGCCCCTGTTCCGGCAGGAAGGTAGACGTCGACCCGACTTCCGAAGCGGATCATCCCGATCCGCTGGCCGGCCTCGACCACGTCGCCCTGCTGGACGAAGGTGAGGATGCGGCGTGCGACGAGCCCGGCAATCTGCGTGACTCCGAGAAGCACGCCATCGTCACTCTCGATCAGGAAATGCTGCCGCTCATTTTCTTCGCTTGCCTTGTCGAGGTCGGCGTTGAGGAACTTGCCAGGGACATAGGCCATCTTGCGCACCCGCCCGGCGATGGGCGAACGATTGATGTGAACGTCGAACACGCTCATGAAAATCGATACCCGAGTCATCTCGGGGTCCGTCAGCCCGTCCGGGCCGGCGAGCTCGCGCGGCGGCGGAACCTTGGCGATCATCGTCACCAGGCCGTCGGCGGGAGCGATTACCAGGTTGGCTCCCTGTGGGGTGGTGCGGATCGGGTCGCGGAAGAAGGCGGCGATCCAGATCGTCAGCCCGACCAGGAGCCAGCCGAGGAAATGGCTGATCCCGCCATAGACGACGAAAGTCGCGACCACGGCAATCAGCAGGAACTTGCGTCCTTCCGGGTGGACGGACGGGAATCGCCACTTGGTGTTGGTGGTGGCGAGCGGGCTGTCGGGCTTTTCGAGCTCTGGCATCGGCGAACCCTTAGAGTGAGCATTCGCCATTCACAATTGGCGGCGGTTGCGTTCGTTCCGGCGCTTCGCCTATGCGCCCCGGCAATCCCAATACGGCAGGACGGACATGGCCAAGATCAAGGTGAAGAACCCGGTCGTCGAGCTCGACGGCGACGAGATGACCCGAATCATCTGGCAATGGATCCGCGAGCGGCTGATCCAGCCCTACCTCGACATCGACCTGCTCTATTACGACCTCTCGATCCAGAAGCGCGACGAGACCGAAGACCGCATCACCGTCGAGGCCGCCGAGGCGATCAAGAAGCACGGCGTGGGCGTCAAATGCGCGACGATCACCCCGGACGAAGCGCGGGTGAAGGAATTCGGCCTCAAGAAGATGTGGAAGTCGCCCAACGGGACGATCCGCAACATCCTTGGCGGGGTCGTCTTCCGCGAGCCGATCGTCATGTCGAACGTGCCTCGGTTGATCCCCGGCTGGACGGACCCCATCGTCGTCGGCCGCCACGCCTTCGGAGACCAGTACAAGGCGACGGACTTCCGGGTGCCTGGGCCCGGCAAGCTGACCATCAAGTGGACGGGCAACGACGGCGACGAGCTGGAGTTCGAGGTGTTCGACTTCCCCTCCTCGGGGGTCGCGATGGGCATGTACAACCTCGATGAGAGCATTCGCGATTTCGCCCACGCCTGCCTCAACTACGGACTCAACCGCGGCTGGCCGGTCTATCTGTCGACTAAGAACACCATCCTCAAGGCTTATGACGGGCGGTTCAAGGACATCTTCGAGGAGATTTACAGCAGCGAATACAAGGCGAAGTTCGAGAAAGCTGGTATCGAATATCAGCATCGCCTGATCGACGACATGGTCGCCTCGGCTCTCAAGTGGAGTGGCAAGTTCGTCTGGGCCTGCAAGAATTACGACGGCGACGTGCAATCGGACCAGGTCGCCCAGGGGTTCGGCTCGCTGGGGCTGATGACGTCGGTGCTGATGACCCCCGACGGCAAGACGGTGGAGGCGGAAGCCGCGCATGGCACCGTCACGCGCCACTATCGGATGCACGAGCAGGGCAAGGCGACCTCGACCAACCCCATCGCGTCGATCTTCGCCTGGACGGGCGGGCTTAAGTACCGAGGCAAGTTCGACGAGACTCCGGACGTTGTTCGCTTCGCCGAAACCTTGGAGAGGGTCTGCGTCGAGACGGTGGAAAACGGCCATATGACCAAGGACCTGGCGATCTTGGTCGGGCCGGAACAGCCCTGGATGACGACCGAACAGTTCTTCGAGGCGATCGTCCACAATCTCGAGGCCGCTATGGCCGCGGAGGCGCAGCTTTCCTGAGCCGCGCATCGGGGGAGCGAATGTGCTCCCTTCGTATGCCGAGACCTATCAGCCGCGCGGGAATCCTCGCGAGGATTGGAAATCGATCGAGCAGCCCAAGCGCGAACGGCACCTTGTCGAGAACCGCCTTGCGCATGACCAAGGGGGTGAGAATGCGGTCGTGGACAGCCTTCTGACCAACCTGGATCACGCGCGTCGGGAACATGCGCCGCTGCTGCACCTTCTTCAGTAAAGGGTCGACATCCTCATGGCCGGCTAGCGACGCAGCGAGGATATTTGCCGCAGCGACTGCGTCCTGGATCGCGAGATTGATCCCTACCCCGCCGACCGGCGACATTGCGTGAGCCGCGTCGCCGATCGCGAGGAGCCCCGGCCTCCACCAGCGGGTCAGCCTGTCGAGTGTCACCGACAGCAGTTTCACCTGGTCCCAGTCCAGCAGGCTGTCCACTACCGGCGCGAGCTCAGGGACTGCGCGGGAAAGGTCTCTGCGGAAGGCCGGGAGCCCCTTGGCCCGGACATCGTCGACGGCGCCCTTCGCCACTACGTAGGCGCATTGCCAGTAATCGCCGCGGTCGAGCTGGACGACGAAGGTCCCCGATCCGAACGTGCCACCGGTCCGGTTCACGGCAGTCGGCTCCTTGGGCAGCCGGAACCAAAGCACGTCGATCGGCGCACCGAGATCGACGCGAGGAAGCTGCGCCTTGTCACGAAGGACTGACGAGCGGCCATCGGCGGCGATCGTCAACCTGGCGCGCATTTCCTCTCCGTTTGCCAGGCGAACGCCGCCTACCCGACCATCGTCGATGATGAGGTCGACAGCCTGTGCCTCCATGCGCAACTCGAAGGTCAGATAGAGCCGCGCCTCGTCCGCCAGGAAGTCCAGGAAGTGCCATTGCGGCATCAGGGCGACGAAGCGGCTCTCCACTGGCAAGTGAGTAAGGTCCGCGATGACGATCTGCCGATCAGCGACACGCGCCGTCAGCTGGCGGATCTCGTCGTGAGGCCGCTTCAGGAACTCCTCGAGCAACCCAAGCTCGCGGAGGAGCTCAAGGGTGGACGGGTGGACCGTGTCGCCGCGAAAGTCGCGCAGGAAGTCCTCGTGCTTTTCCAGCACTTTGACCCTGCAGCCGGCACGCGCGAACAGGAGGCCCGCCATCATTCCCGCAGGACCGCCCCCGGCAATGACGAGATCCAGGTCCGACGCCATGACGTCAGGACTAGCCACATCGTTGCGCGCACGAAAGCGCGGTGCGAAGAAAGAAAAATCCGCTTCCGCCTTTCCCGCCATTCACGAAATCTGCACAACGGCTGCTGATGGACAGCGAATTCAGCACTTCCGGCTTTAGCGACGCGCTCGTCATCCTTGGCGCGGCCGGGCTGGTGATCCCTGCCTTCGCACGCCTTCGGATAAGCCCGATCATCGGGTTCATTCTCATCGGCGTCCTGGTCGGGCCTGCCGGCCTGGGCTCCATGAGCGCCGCCTATCCCTGGCTGAACTACATAACGATCTCGGACGCCCACCGGATCGAGCCGTTTGCCGAGCTGGGCATTGTCCTATTGCTGTTCTCCATCGGCCTCGAGCTTTCGCTGCGGCGCTTGTGGTCGATGCGCCGCCTGGTCTTCGGCGTCGGCGCTGCCGAGTTGATCGGGTGCGCGCTCATCATCGGCATTGGGTTGCGGATGATGGGCCAGGGCATTCCGGGATCGATCGGCCTCGGTCTCGCGCTCGCCTTGTCGTCGACCGCGATCGTGCTTCCGCTGGTCGGAACGCAAAGCGCCGTCGGGCGGGCTTCGCTTGGCATGCTGCTGTTCGAGGACGTCGCGCTGGTGCCGATCGTTTTCGCGCTGGGCGCCATGTCCCCCAGCGCGACCGCGGGCGTCGGCCCACTCCTCGGAACGTTGGTTCTGGGCGGCGCAGTCGCTGTCGGGATGCTGTTTGGCGGCCGTTTGCTCCTCCCGGTGCTTTTCGCCCAGGCGGCACGCACCAAGAACCCCGAAATATTCCTCGCCGCCTGCCTGCTGGTGGTGATCGTAGCCAGCATGGTTACCTCGGCGATCGGCTTCTCGGCCGTGCTCGGCGCACTCATCGCCGGAATCGTGATCGCCGAAACAGAATATCGCGGCGAGGTAGAGGTCATCACCGCGCCGTTCCGCGGGTTGGGCCTGGGCATCTTCCTGATTACGGTCGGGATGAGCGTGAATCTGCGCCAACTGGTGGCGAACTGGGAGTCCGTCCTCGCGGCGCTCTTTGCCGTCCTTGCAGTGAAGGCGGTGATCACCGCCGCCCTGCTTCGGCTAAACGGCAGCCGCACCGGCGTCGCGGCGGAAACCGGGCTTCTGATGGCTTCGCCGTCCGAAACCACGCTGATCGTGCTCGGCTCGGCCACGGCGGCCCAACTGATCCAGCCTGAGACCGCCGCATTCTGGCAGATCGTCACGGCTCTCGGCCTGACCGTCACACCGCTCCTCGGCAAGCTGGGACGCCTCGCCGGGCGGCGGATCGATCAGAGGAGCGACACCGAGCTCGGCGAGGCGTTGCGCCAGGGCGGTGCCGGAAAGGTGGTGATCGTCGGCTTCGGTCGCGTCGGGCGGATCGTCGCCGACATGCTCGCGCGTCATGATCGCGACTATGTGGCGGTCGATTCAGATGCCGACTCCGTACGCATCGGGCGAAGCCAGGGGCTTCCGGTGCTGTTCGGTGACGTCGCGCGCGGCGTCCTGTTCGAACGGCTGAAGGTCGGACAGCCGAGCGCGGTTGTCCTGACGATGGACGATCCGGTGCTGGTAAACCGGCTGACGAAGCGCCTGCGAGCCGCCTTCCCGGACATCCCGATCATCGCCCGGGCCCGCGACACCGCCCAGGCTGCCACGCTCTACAAGTCAGGCGCGAGCCAGGCGGTGCCGGAAGCCCTGGAGGCATCGCTGCTGATCGCCGAGACGGTCCTCGTCGACCTGGGGGTGCCCATGGGGCCGGTCATCGCCAGCATCCACGAGAAGCGCGACGAGCTGCGCGGGCAGATCAAGGAAGAGGCGAACCTTGAGGAGAAGCCGCGGCTTGGAAGCCGGCGGCTAAGGGACGCGACCTAGGCTGCCACCTTCTCCAGCGCGTCCCTGACCGCCTGCAGGGCGTCGTTGGCCTTGGCGCCGTCGGGTCCGCCGCCCTGGGCCATGTCCGGACGGCCGCCACCACCCTCCCCGCCGAGAGCCGCGACTGCGCACTTGACTAGCTCGACGGCGTTGAATTGCCCCGTCAGGTCGTCGGTCACTCCGACAGCTACGCTCGCCCGCCCCTCGTTCACGGCCACAAGGGCCGCGATGCCGGTGCCGAGCCGTTGCTTCATCCCGTCAACGGTCGACCGCAAGTCCTTGGGATTCAAACCTTGCGCAACCTGGGCGAGGAAGGCGTGGCCGTTGACCTGCTCGGGCGCCGGACCGTCGTCCTTCGAGCCGCCGCCGGTGGCGAGCGCCTTCTTGGCTTCGGCTAGCTCGCGCTCGAGACGCTTGCGGTCGTCGACCAGCGCGGCAATCCGCGCCGGCACTTCCTCCGGCGAGCTCTTCAGCGCGGCAGCCGCCTCGCGAAGCTTGGCCTCGCGGTCAGTCAGCCATTGGCGGGCGGCCTCTCCGGTGAGCGCCTCTATTCGGCGGATTCCCGAGGAGACCGCGCTTTCCGAGACGATCTTGAGGAGCTGGATGTCCCCGGTTGCGCGAACGTGGGTGCCGCCGCACAGCTCGACCGAATAATCGTCGGCGCCCATCGACAGAACTCGAACTTCATCGCCGTATTTCTCGCCGAACAAGGCCATCGCTCCCGCCCCGATCGCCTCATCGGGGGTCATCAGCCGAGTCGTGACCGGCTCGTTGCCGCGGATCTGGGCGTTCACGTCCGCTTCCACCGCCTCGATCTCGTCGCGGGTCATCGCCTTGGGGTGGGAGAAGTCGAAGCGGAAATAGTCAGGCGCAACCAGGCTGCCCCTCTGGGTGACGTGCGTGCCGAGGCGATGGCGGAGGGCCGCGTGAAGCAAGTGAGTCGCGCTATGGTTCGCGCGCACGCGGTCGCGGCGTTCCGAATCGACCTTCTGCTGGACAGTTTCGCCGAGCGTCAGCTCGCCTGCAACGACCTTGGTCTTTAGAACATGCAGCTTGCCCAGAGGTTTAGAGGTATCCTCAACTTCGCCGCTAAAGCCCTTGAGTGTGGTCAGTTTTCCGCTGTCACCGACCTGTCCACCGCTTTCGCCGTAGAAAGGCGTCTGGTTGACGAGGATTTGCACGGTGTCGCCAACTTCCGCCGTCTCGACGCGCTTTCCGTCCTTGACGATGGCCAGCACCACGCCCTCGCCCTCGTCGCCCGAATAGCCGGTGAACTCGGTACTCCCGAATTCCTCGGCCAGATCGAACCACAGGTCATCCGAAGCTTTCTCGCCCGACCCCCTCCATGCGGCGCGCGCAGCGGCCTTCTGCCGGGCCATGGCCGAATCGAACCCTTCGTGGTCGACCTTGAGGCCCTTCTCGATCAGCGCCTGCTCGGTGAGGTCGAGTGGGAAGCCATAGGTGTCGTAGAGCTTGAACGCGGTCTCTCCGGCCAGCGTGCCGCCCTCGCCGAGCCCGGTTGTCGCCTCATCCAGCAGCTTGAGCCCGGTCACCAGGGTCTGGCGGAAGCGGGTCTCCTCCTGCTGCAGCGTCGCCTCGATCAGCGGCTGGGCGCGGACCAGCTCGGGATAAGCGGCGCCCATTTCCGCCACCAGCGCCGGCACCAGGCGGTGCATCAAAGGTTCGCTGGCGCCCAGAAGGTGCGCGTGACGCATCGCCCGGCGCATGATGCGGCGAAGGACGTAACCCCTGCCCTCGTTCGCCGGCAGCACCCCGTCGGCGACAAGGAAGCCCGAGGTGCGCAGGTGATCGGCGATGATCCGGTGGCTCGCGGCCTTCTCGCTGGAATTGTTGGACGTCAGCGACTCCGAAGCCTCGATCAGCGCCCGGAAGACGTCCGTCTCGTAATTGTCGTGCACGCCCTGGAGCACAGCGGCGATGCGCTCGAGGCCCATGCCGGTGTCGATGCTCTTGCTCGGAAGCTCGGAGACGATCTCACCGGCGGTCTGCTCGTACTGCATGAACACCAGGTTCCAGATCTCTACGAACCGGTCGCCGTCCTCGTCTGGGCTCCCAGGAGGGCCACCGGGCAGGTGTTCGCCATGGTCGTAGAATATCTCGGAACAGGGACCGCACGGACCGTCGTCGCCCATCGCCCAGAAATTGTCCTTGGTCGGGATGCGGATGATCCGGCTCTCCGGAAGGCCGCTGATCTTCTTCCAAAGATCGAAGGCTTCGTCGTCGGTGTGGTAGACGGTCGCGGTCAGCCGGTCGGGGCTGAGGCCCCATTCCTTGGTGATCAGGTTCCACGCCAGCTCGATCGCGCGGTCCTTGAAATAATCGCCGAACGAGAAGTTGCCGAGCATTTCGAAGAAGGTGTGATGCCGTGCGGTGTAGCCGACATTGTCGAGATCGTTGTGCTTCCCGCCGGCCCGGACGCACTTCTGCGAACTCGTCGCCTGGCTATACGGGCGGGTTTCAAGGCCGGTGAAGACGTTTTTGAACGGCACCATCCCTGCGTTGACGAACATCAAGGTCGGGTCGTTGTGCGGCACCAGCGGCGCCGACGGCACCCGCGTGTGACCGTTCTTCTCGAAGAACTCGAGGAAGGAGCGGCGGATGTCGTTGGTCGAGGTCATTGCCCACGGCATGTAAATGCGCTGCTGCACTGCGGCAAGGAGCGCGCTAAGCAGCGGCATGGCGAAACGATCGAAGCCCGCTATTCCGACCTACAAGCGCCGGCGCAAGAGCAGCCGCGGACCCATCGCGCGCGCGCTCGGCTGGATCGTGAAGCTCGTGCTGGCCTTCCTTGTGATCTCGGTCCTTTGGGTGCTCGCCTACCGCTTCATCAATCCGCCAATCACCGTGACGATGATCGGCGACATGCTCGCAGGCCGTGGGGCGACGCGCGACTGGATGCCGATCACCCAGATCGACCGCGACATGGTTCGCGCCGCGATCGCTGCCGAAGACAGCAAGTTCTGTACGCACAACGGCTTCGACATGGAAGCGATCGAGGACGCTATGAAACGCAACGCCTCGGGCGGGCGTATTCGCGGCGGGTCCACGATCAGCCAGCAGACGGCGAAGAACGCGTTCCTGTGGCAGGGCGGCGGCTATGCCCGCAAAGGCGTGGAAGCCTGGTTCACCTTCCTAATGGAGCATATGTATTCGAAGCGCCGGATCATGGAGCTGTATCTCAACCTCGCGGAGACGGGGATCGGCACCTACGGAGTCAACGCCGGATCGCAGCGTTATTTCGGCCATGACTCGAGCGGGATGAGCGCGACCGAGGCGGCTCGAATCGCCGCAATCCTGCCTCTGCCCAAGAAACGCGGCGCGATTGCCCCCAAGGGCTTCACCCGGCGCTACGGCAACACGATTGCAGCGAGGATCGGCGTCGTCGGCCGCGACGGTCTCGACGCCTGCGTCTACAAGGGTGCGACCGCGCCGCCGGCCAAGGCGCCGCCCAAGGTCACAACGAAGCCGCGGCCGCTGCCCGGCGAGGAATATGAGACGGCAAAGCCACTGCCGCCGCTCGACAATGTCGTCCAGCAGCTCCCGCCCGGCGAGCCCCTGGTGGTCAACGAACCCGCGCCCGGGCAACCGGAGCCGGTGAACACCACCCAGCCGGTGCCGACGGAACAGCCGCAGGTGCCGTCCAACAGCTTCTGATTGCGCGCCGAACGGTTGCCTTACAGCGCCTCGTCACAGGAACGCGCACCCTCCCCTGACCGTTGAAACGGCGACCAGGACAAGGAGGATTTTCAATGGCTACGCGTACCCGGAGCCGAAGCTCCAACCACAGCTCAAAGGGCAACAGCCATAGGGAATCGAGCGCATTTTCGTGGGGCGAAAGTGCCGGCCCGCTGATCGGCGCAGCAGTCGCCGGAGCAGCGCTCGGCTTTGCGGCCAATTTCGGACGCAAGTTCCTGACCCAGGCAGTTTCCGGAGTGAGTGGCGACTGGGACGAGGTTCTGTCCACCGAGCACGACCTGACCGAAGCGATCTTCGACAAGATGCTCGCCACCGATTCCAGCCAGACCTGGAAGCGCTCGATGCTTCTCATGCAGCTCACCCACGCGCTCGACAATCATGCGCACGAGGAGGAGACGATCGTCTATCCGGCGCTTCGCGAGGCGAACGAGAACGTCAGCGCCGACGAGCTCAACAAGGAGCACGGTTACATCAAGACCTTCCTCTATGAGCTAGGCCAGATGGATTCGGACGATCCGTCATGGCTGGAGAAGGTCCGCGAGTTCCGCGATCTCGTCGTCGAGCATGCGCGGATGGAAGAGAACGAAGTGTTCCCGCGTTTCAAGCAGGCGATGAACGAGGAGCAGAACGCGAAGATCACCGCGCTCGTTAACAAGGACGGCTTCTGGATGTCGTAACGCGTCGGACTATCCGACGAGTGCGAGCTTCGGCGGTTCCTGGACGGACAGGTCGACATTGCCCTCGCCGGCGATCCGCTGGATCCGTTCTGCAACCTCCGCGTCGAGAGTGAAGTCGCGGCCCGCGAGGATGGTCGCTTCGCCTTCCCCGCCGAGTGCCACGTGCAGACGCACGGTGCCATTGCCGCCCCGGCATGACGCAAGCTCCCGGGCAACGGCCTCCACCTGGTCCGGGCGGACGCTGATCAGCAGTTGCAGGCGCGTCCGCTTGGCAAGCGAGTCGAGCGGCTGGACGCGCTTAACCGCCGCCCTAGGGGTCTCGTCACCGGACCGGCGGTCGAGCTCGACGGTCAGCAGCGCACAGGCGCCCTTCTCCGCGGCTTTTTGGAGCGCCTCGATGGGCTCATCGTCGAATGCTGTGGCCTGGAACTGACCAGACGGATCGCTCAGCATCACGGTGAGGAACCGCCGGCCCTTTGCTGAAGTCCTCCACCGAGCGTCCTCGACCAGAGCCGCCATGCTCACCGTGACTCGCTCGCCTTCCGCGATCCGGATGTCGCCAAGGTCCTCGAACCTCTTCACCTTGTGAGCAGCGAGCAAATGCTCGTGGGTCTGCACCGGGTGGCCGGAGAAATAGAAGCCGAACGATTCCCGCTCCGCCGCCATTCGCTGCGCCAGGCTCCATTCGACTGAAGGCAGCCGGATCGGCGGAACCGTCGAGTCGCCCGATTGGAAAAGCCCATGCTGCCCGCTTTCGCGCTGATCCGCTGCACTTGCCGCGTGCGCGAGGATGGTTTCCGCAGCCGCAAAGACCGAGGCCCTGTTCGGCTCAAGCGCATCGAACGCACCGCCGCCGGCGAGGCTCTCGATCTGCTTTCGGTTCAGGAGGCGCGGCTCGATCCGCTCGGCAAAGTTTTCGAGCGACTTGAACGCGCCCTTTGCGACGCGATCCGCGACGACCGAGTCCATCGCCTTTTCCCCGACGCCCTTGAGCGCCCCTAGCGCGTAGCGGACTGCGCCTTCCTCGACCGTGAAGAAGGCATCGCTCGAGTTCACGCAGGGCGGAAGACACTCTGTCCCCCCACGCCTCATGTCCTCGACGAAAAGCGACAGCTTGTCGGTCTGGGCCATGTCGAAGCTCATCGAGGCCGCGTAGAATTCGGGCCGGTGGTGAGCCTTCAGCCAGGCCGTGTGGTAGGCGACCAGCGCATAAGCCGCCGCGTGACTCTTGTTGAAACCATAGCCGGCGAACTTGTCGATCAAGTCGAACAGTTCGTTGGCCTTGGCGGCCGGGATGCCGTTGTGGGTGGCGCAACCCTCGACGAAGGTGGCGCGCTGAGCATCCATCTCCGACTTGATCTTCTTGCCCATCGCGCGGCGCAAAAGGTCGGCGCTTCCGAGCGAGTAGCCGGCAAGCACCTGGGCCGCCTGCATCACCTGCTCCTGGTAGACGAAGATTCCGTAGGTCTCTTCCAGGATCTCCTTGAGCAAGGGGTGTGGATATTCGATCGGAGTGCGGCCGTTCTTCCGGTCGCCGAACATTCCGATATTGTCCATCGGCCCCGGCCGGTAGAGCGCGACGAGCGCGATGATGTCGCCGAAGGCGGTGGGGCGGACTGCCGAAAGGGTGCGCCGCATGCCCTCCGATTCCAGCTGGAACACGCCGACCGTGTCACCCCGCTGGAGGAGCTCGAAGACCGCAGGATCGTCGAGCCGCAGCTTGGTGAAATCGACCTCGACGCAGCGCTGGGCGAGTAGCCTCTGCCCTTCCTTGAGCACCGACAAAGTCTTGAGGCCGAGGAAGTCGAACTTCACCAGCCCCGCGGCCTCGACATATTTCATGTCGAACTGGGTAACCGGCATGTCGGAGCGCGGGTCGCGGTAGAGCGGGACAAGCTCGTCCAGCGCGCGGTCGCCGATCACCACGCCGGCCGCGTGGGTGGAGGCGTGCCTCGGCAGCCCCTCCAGCTTCATCGCCAGGTCGAACAGCCGCTTGACGTCGGCGTCGCCCTTGTACTCCGCCGCCAGCTCCGAGACTCCGTTTAGCGACCGCTCCAGGGTCCAGGGATCGGTCGGATGGTTGGGGATGAGCTTCGCGAGCCGATCGACCTGTCCGTAGCTCATCTGCAGGACGCGCCCGGTGTCCTTGAGGACCGCCCGCGCCTTCAGCCGGCCGAAGGTGATGATCTGCGCCACCTTGTCACGGCCGTACTTGCCCTGGACGTAGGAGATAACCTTGTCGCGATGGGTTTCGCAGAAGTCGATGTCGAAGTCCGGCATCGAAACGCGTTCCGGGTTGAGGAAGCGCTCGAACAGCAGCTTGAGCTCGATCGGATCGAGATCGGTGATCGTCAGCGACCAGGCGACGACCGAGCCGGCGCCCGATCCGCGGCCCGGCCCGACAGGAATATCGTTGGCCTTCGCCCATTTGATGAAGTCGGCGACGATCAGGAAGTAACCGGCGAAACCCATGTTGATGATGATCTCGAGCTCGTAATCGAGCCGCTCGACATAGGGCCTGCGGTCCTCCTCGCTTCGCCCTTCCAGCCGGATTTCGAGCCCGGCCCTGGCGTCGCGCCGCAGCTGCTCGTCCTCCTGGTCGCTGAGACGCGGCAGGATCGGGCGGCGAGTGGGAGCGCCGATCGCGCAGCGCTGGGCGACGACGGCCGTGTTGGCGATCGCCTCCGGTACGTCGGCGAACAGCTCGCTCATCTCCGGCCCGCTCTTGAGCCAGGCCTCCGGCGAGGAGGAGATGCGGTCGGTGCTCTCGATATACTGGCCGGCGGCGATGCAAAGCATCGCGTCGTGCGCCGCGTGGAAGGTGCGATCGACGTAAGCCGCGGGGTTGGTCGCGACCAAAGGCAGGTCGCGTTCATAAGCGAGCTCGATAAGCGCCTGCTCCGCCGCTTCCTCAACTGCGTCGCCACGGCGGATCAGCTCGATGTACAGCCGGTCCCGGTACAGATCCTGAAGCCGGTCGAGATAGGCATGCGCCTTCGCGCTCTGCCCGTCGGCCAGGAACCTCGCGAGAGCGCCCTCCCCGCCCGCGGTCAGCGCGATCAGCCCGTCGCTGAACTCGGCGAGCAGCGAAAAAGGAATGTGCGGCTCTTCGCTGAGAGGCCGGTCGAGATGCGCGGCCGACACCAGCTTGCAGAGGTTCGAATAGCCCCGCTCGTCCTTGGCGAGGAGAACGATCCAGTCGAGTTCCTTGCCCAGCTCTGGCGGCCGGGCGACGGCGAGGGCCGTTCCGATCACCGGCTGGACGCCCTTTGCGATGCAAGCGTCGGTGAACGGCATCGCCGCATAGAGGCCGTTGCGGTCGGTCAGAGCCACCGCCGGGAATCCGAGCTTTTCCGCCTGGGCGGCGATCGCCTTTGGCTCCATCGCGCCTTCGAGCATCGTGAAGCAGGATAGGACTCGAAGCGGGACGTAGGGGGTCATGGACCCTTTATGGGAGAGGCTTCACCGCAGGGCAAAGCCGCTGCGGCGCCTTTTCCACAGTTTCAGCCGCGCCAGCGGTCGGCGGCTATGTCCCGGATCTCCTGGATCCGGCCACGATAGGTGTTGGCGACGCATTCGTTCGTCGCGCAGCGGTCGCGGTAGGACAGGAAGCGCGTCCGAGTCCGCTCGAGAAGGCGCCGTCGCGAAGCATCCGCCTCGCTGACGGCGGCATTGTACTGGGCGGCCATCTGGCGATCGAGGGCAGCGAGTCCGCTGTCGTTGCACACGGCGATCTCGCCGCGGGTGCGCGCATTGGCGCAGTTGAAGCTGGGGCTGGCCTGCTGGGGAACCGGTTGCGGCTGGCCGGGCGATTGTGAAGCATCGGGCGTCCCGACCGGCTGCTCGTCCGTGACGGCATTGTCCGTCTGCGCCGGCGCAGGTGTTGGCGCAGCGACCCGTGACAGCGTCGCGAGCGGGATCACGATGGCGTCTGCGTTGCCAAGGCGAACCACGTTGCCTGTGCCGTCTGCGGCCGGCTCGATCGTGTAATCGACATCCCCGGACAGCGACCTCCGCCCGCCGGCCACCGCCACTCCCGGCGGCAGGCTCAGCACCGCTGTGCCGCTGCAGCTCACGCTGTGGAGCCGGTCGTCGATCCCACGGGCGACGGGGCCGTTCACTCGAAGGAGGGCGAAATCGGCGAGGCGCGCATAAGCGGCCTCGTCGTCGCCGCGGACCTGCGCGGCGCGGCGGAACAGCTCGCGCTTCATTGCGTCGTAGCTCGCCTGGGCAGCGCACCACTTCTCCATCTCGGGGCCCTTGGCCTCAGATGCGCTGTCCGATTTCTCGCCCCCGCCGCTCCAGCGATTGTCGAGGAGCGTGCTCGCAAGGACGACTCCGGCGAGCACCGCTACCACTAGAGCGATGATCAGCCATTTGTTGAACGGCCGCCGCTGCAGCGCGGCGTCTTCTGCGCCTGGGTCCCTGTCGTCCATCCTATTGCAGCACACCTTCGTGCAAGCGCACGATCCGGTCCATCTTCTTCGCCAGCCGCTCGTTATGAGTGGCGACGAGCGCGGCAGTTCCTTCGCCGCGCACCAGGGACAGGAACTCTCCAAGAACGGTATCGGCCGTCGCCTCGTCGAGATTGCCGGTCGGTTCGTCGGCAAGGACCAGCGGCGGCTGGTTGGCCAACGCTCGGGCGACGGCAACGCGCTGCTGCTCGCCTCCGGACAGCTTGGCCGGTCGATGCTCTAGCCGGTCGGCAAGGCCGAGCTTGCCGAGTAGCGCGTCGGCACGCGTGGCCGCCTCGGCTGGCGTCGCGCCGCGGACGAGCTGCGGCAGGATCACATTTTCGCGGGCGTTGAACTCGGGGAGCAGGTGGTGGAATTGGTACACGAACCCCAAAGCCTCGCGCCGGACTCGGGTGCGGCCCTCGTCATCGAGCTCGGCGGCCTCCTGCCCCTGGAGCCGGATGGAGCCTTCGAAGCCGCCCTCCAGGAGGCCCACCGCCTGGAGCAATGTCGACTTGCCGGACCCTGATGGGCCGAGAAGCGCGACGATCTCACCAGGCATCACGCTGAGGTCGACTCCACGAAGGACATGGATGGTGGCATCCCCCTGAGTGAACGCCCGGCGCAGCCCGCTGGTCTGGAGGATCGGCTCACTCATAGCGGAGCACCTGGACGGGATCGGTGCTCGCCGCCTTCCACGCGGGATAGAGGGTCGCGAGGAAGGACAGGACCAGCGCCGTCACGACGATCGCCGTCACCTCGAACGGGTCGGTCTTCGAGGGAAGGTCCGACAGGAACCGCACCGATGGGTCCCACAGGTTCTGGCCGGTCAGGTACTGGATCGCGTTGAGCATCCCCTGGCGGAAGAATAGGAAGATCGAGCCGAGGATTAGCCCGAGAATGATCCCGAGCGAGCCGATCGTGACGCCGACCGTGACGAATACCTTCATCATCCCCTTACGGCTGGCGCCCATCGTTCGCAGAATGGCAATGTCGCGGGTCTTCGCCCGCACCAGCATGATCAGCGACGACAGGATGTTGAAGACGGCAACAAGGACGATCAGCGACAGGACGACGAACATCGCCACGCGCTCAATTTCGAGAGCGTCGAACAAAGCCGAATTCATCTGCTTCCAGTCGATCAGCGCGCCTTTCCCCTGAACCAGCGGCTGAAGCGGAGCGAGAATGGTGTCAACGCGGTCCGGGTTGGTGGTTTGAAGCTCCACCGTGCTGACCGTATCGCCCATCAGCAAAAGGTTCTGCGCGTCCTGCATCGGCATGATGACGAAGCTGTTGTCGTAATCGTAGATCCCGACCTCGAAGACGGCCGCGACCGTGTACGACACGATCCGCGGGACGGTCCCAACGACGGTCGAGCGCCCTTCCGGGCTGATCAGGCTGATCGTACTTCCCGGATAGGCGCCGAGCGCTTGCGCCAGCCGAGAGCCTATGGCGACGCGGCCGCTGTCCGGGGTTACGAGCCTGAGGTCGCCGGCCTTCACGTTCTTGGAGATGACCGGATTGGTCTGGAAGTCCTCCATCCGCATGCCGCGGACGAGCACGCCCTCGACCCGCCCATTGGCCGAAGCCATCAGCGGCTGCTCGATGAGCGGAGTGGCGGAGGTGACGCCGGGGAGCGACCGTGCCTTGACCGCGATCTGCTGCCAATCCGGAAGCCGCCCTTCATAGCCCTGGACGATCGCGTGGCCGTTGAGGCCGGTGATCTTGTCGAACAGCTCGGCTCGGAAGCCGTTCATCACGCTCATCACGATGATGAGCGCCGCGACTCCAAGCGCGACCGCGACCAGGCTGATCGAGGCGACGAGGAAAATGAAGCCCTCGCCCTTGCCTGGAAGAAGATAGCGTCGAGCGACCATCCGCTCGTAGGAATTGAGGATCACGCGGTGAGCCTCGCCAGTGCGGATTCCATGCTCAACTCTTCCTTTTCACCCGAGGCGCGGTTCTTCAGCTCGACGACCCCGCTCGCGATTCCGCGCGGACCGACCACCAGCTGCCAAGGCAGGCCGATCAGGTCCATGGTCCCGAGCTTCACGCCGCCGCGCTCATCGCGGTCGTCATAGAGCACTTCGATGCCGGCGCCTTTGAGCCTGGAATAGAGTTCGTCCGCAGCGGCGACCGTGGCCTCGTCGTCCTGGCGCATGGTGACCAGGCCGACTTTCCACGGTGCAACCGATTCCGGCCAGATGATTCCCGCATCGTCGTGGCTCGCCTCGATGACTGCTGCGACCAGGCGGGACACGCCGATCCCGTAGCTCCCCATCATGGGGGCAACCATCTGACCGTCCGGACCTGTGACCCGAAGGCCCATCGGTCCCGAATATTTGTCGCCGAAGTAGAAGATGTGGCCGACTTCGATTCCCCGGCCGGTTCGCCTGCGCTCCTCTGAGATATCGGCCCAGCGGTCTTCCTCGTGGGTTTCGTCGGTCGCAGCGTAGGTGGAGGTCACGTCGTCGAACAGATTGTGGAGCCCGACCGGATCGTCATAGCGAAGGTCCGAACGGTTCCAGTCCATCTCCTCGAACGCCGCGTCGTAGAAGACTTCGCTCTCGCCGGTGGGGGCGAGGACGATGAACTCGTGGCTGAGGTCGCCGCCGATCGGGCCAGACGCCGCCTTCATCGGAACGGCGCGAATTCCCATCCGCTGGAAGGTGCGAAGATAGGCAAGCAGCTGCGTGTAATAGCTCAGCCGAGCGCTCGCCTCGTCGAGGTCGAAGCTATAGGCGTCCTTCATCAGGAATTCGCGGCCGCGCATCACTCCGAAGCGGGGTCGTACCTCGTCCCTGAACTTCCACTGTATGTGGTAGAGCGTCCGAGGAAGGTCGCGGTAGCTTTTCGCCTCGTCGCGGAAGATTGCCGTCAGCATCTCCTCGTTGGTCGGGCCGTAGAGCATCTCGCGGTCGTGGCGGTCGCGAATCCGGAGCATCTCGGGGCCGTAGGCGTCGTAGCGTCCGCTCTCGCGCCACAGCTCGGCCGACTGGAGGGTCGGCATCAGCATTTCCTGCGCGCCGGCGCGATCCTGCTCCTCGCGGACGATCTGCTCGATCTTCTTGAGCACCCGGAAGCCGAGCGGGAGCCAGGCGTAGATTCCCGCCGCCGTCTGGCGGACGAGGCCGGCGCGGAGCATCAGCTTGTGGCTGACGATCTGCGCGTCCGACGGGCTTTCCTTCAGGACCGGCAGAAAAGCGCGGGAAAATCGCAACTTCGGTTCCTCGAATGGCTGGTTGGCGCGGCAGCCCTAGGGCGATGCCCCAAGCAACGCAATCCAACGCTCTACGCTGGGATATTGTGTCCAGCGCGACACAGGCGCTGTGGAAAAGTCGTTCGCCACCGCCTTGGCGGGTGACAAGCGGCAACAACGAGGTTTAGCTCCTGCCTGTGCCGGATGCTCCGCCTTAGGGCGATATTCGGGGCCGCTCGATAGCGGCGGAGTAAGTTAAGGGGGCTGACGAGCAATCGTCACGCAGGACGCCCGGATCGCCTCGCGGTCCGGGCGTTTGCTTTTCCGCAGATGGCCTCTTGCGCCAGCCAAGCCGCGCTGCTCTTGTTGCGAGCGATTCGCAAAAGGAAAGCATGAATGCGCAAGTGGCACCGTTGGCTCTCGATCGTCTTTGGCTGCTTCCTGCTCTGGATTTCCGCAACGGGCGTGCTCAGCCAGATCGGCTCGCTGGTGAACAAGGCTTCAGTCGAACAGCAGGCGACGGTTGCCGAAGGGTTCACATGCCCGGAGACAATGGTCTGCCGGCCAAAACCCAAGCCGAAAGCCTGGAACGTCGGGCTACTGCACCACCTTCACTCCGGGGAGACGTTCGGCCCGGTAGGAACCGCCATTTCGATCCTGTCCGGGTTCGCGTTGTTCACCTTCGCCTTCTCCGGCCTCTGGATGTACATCCAGATGTATCGCGG
The DNA here is from genome assembly GCF_023516495.1 of Sphingomonas anseongensis. NCBI lineage: Bacteria > Pseudomonadati > Pseudomonadota > Alphaproteobacteria > Sphingomonadales > Sphingomonadaceae > Sphingomonas > Sphingomonas anseongensis. The sequence goes on along the minus strand of NZ_JAMGBC010000001.1, from coordinate 486,770 downwards.
GCGCCTGGTACGCGCGGATGTCGGAAAACGGGTGCGCGGAGGCAAGTTTTTCTGGTGACGCTGCTTCGATTTCGCTGCCCCAGTCGCCGAGGCAGCCGCGCGTGGAATGGTAGCGGAGGAGGGACTTGAACCCCCGACACGCGGATTATGATTCCGCTGCTCTAACCAGCTGAGCTACTCCGCCCCAAGCCAAGGCCCCTCCCCGTCGGAAGCGGCATATCATGGAAGCAGCGCCCGAAGGCGGGCGCGGGCGGCGATATAAGAGCGGCGAGTCCCCCGGTCAACGAACGACGAATGAGTAGGAACCGCTTACGGCTGCTGTCGTTGAGCGGATCAGGACGAGAGGCTTTTCATGGACCCTGCAACACCGCTCGAAACGCTTTGCCGCATCGTCCTCAGGGCGCGCGAATATGAAGCGCAGACCCCAAGCGACTATGACGCCGACGAATCCGCCGACAATGTCGACGACGAGGACGAAGGATCGCTGTCGGTACTCGACGATTCGATCAACGACAGCGTCGAGGAGGAGCTTCGAGCCATCCTCGACGACCTCGGCGAAGACCAGCTCACCGAGGTTCTGGCATTCTGCTGGGTCGGCTCCGGCAATTACGAGGCGTCGGACTGGGACGAAGCGCTACAGGAAGCGCAGGAGATGCACGACGACGGCGGAAGCGAGGCGGTCATCGACGAGCTTCTTGAAATGCCGATGCTTCCGTCGGTCCTGGAGGCGGGGCTGGCGGCATTCGAGCTAAGCTGCGACGGAGTCGGCGAGCTCAGCTAGCGAAATTTCCACGCGGCGACGTCTTCCCACTTGCCGTCCACATATCGGACCAGGCGAAGCCCGGCGATCGCGATCGGCCGCGGCTCGAACCCTTCCCTGAGCTGCTTAAGAAGCGTCCGCGCCAGCTTCGGATCGACCTTGTTCTGGATGGTGATGTGCGCAGTCCAGGGGCCCGAGTCCTGCGAGGTGAGAAGCCCGTGGAAGTCTGCGGCCAGTTGGTCGCGGATCGCTTCGAGCTCGGGCGAGTGGACCCGAAGCGCGACTCCGCTGTCGAGATCCATCGCTCCGCTGATCACTGCCTGCGGAGCCGGCTCCGAACCGGCTCTTGCAAGGCTCCGGCGAACCTCGCCTTCGACCGACGGCGGTAGGGCTCGAAACAAGGTCAGGTGAGCAGGCACTCGGTTGCGCTCGGGTGGGTAGTGTCGACGACGGAGCGCATCGAGCCACGCGAAATCGCTCTTGCCGAGCTCCGCCAGGATGATCAGCGCGCCGGCCAACGATCCGGCTCGAGCTCTTCCAGATGCCGAAGCTGGCCGACCTCCATCGATGTCTGCACCCGGTCGTCCGCAACGTGACATCCCTGCCACGGCAGGCGTCTCAAGGTCTCCCCCACGCCGCCCACCCCGCCTTCCGACACGACCACGTAGGCGAGCCTTCCTGTGAGGCATCCCGCCATCGCGTCGACGCAACGCCCGATGTCCGTCCCGTCCCTGGCGAGCACCTGTCCTTTCGTGAGTGCCGACACCGGGAAGAGGTTTTCGCCCGACCTGTGATGGCTCTGCTCCGCGGCAGCTTCGCCTCCTCGCTCGATTCGCGCCTGCCGCCCGAGCCAGCGCCAGATCCCGAACAGGTTCAGCAGGGTCAGCAGGACATTCTGCCACAGGAGGTTCGGCTGGCCCGTCGCGAGGCCGAGCGCCGCCCAGCCAATGGACCCGACAGTGAAGACGATGAATCCGAACCCGGTGATACGCGATCCGAGGTTGGAGGCGACGATCAGCGCCGCAATCGTCGTTGCGATCGGGGCGATGTAGGAGGCGATCTGTTCCATTTCGCGCAAACAAGCGAGCGCGGGCGCCGGTTCAAATCTCGAGCTGGCTTCCAAGCTCGACGACCCGGTTGGTCGGAAGCTTGAAGAATTCCATCGCGCTTTCGGCGTTTCGAAGCATCCAGGCGAACAGCTTTTCGCGCCAGATCGCCATCCCGGGCCGTGCAGACGCGAGCAGGGTCTGGCGTGCCAGGAAGAAGCTGGTGTCCATCATCTTGCACGACGGGCCGACCCCTTTGACCTTGGCGAGCGCCGCGGGGACGTCGATTTCCTCCATGAAGCCGTAGCGGAGCACGATCCGGTAGAAGCCCGAACCGTAGTCCTTGACCGTGCAGCGCTTCTCGCTTTGGACGAAGGGCACATCCTCGATCCTTACGGTCAGCAGGAACACCCGTTCGTGGAGAACCTTGTTGTGCTTGAGGTTGTGGAGCAGCGCGTGCGGGACTCCGTCGGACGTGCTGGTCATGAACACCGCGGTGCCGGGCACGCGAGCAGCGCTCGGAGCCGCCGACTTTATGAAGATTTCCATTGGAAGGGTCGCCTCGTTCATCCGGGCGATCATCAGCTGACGGCCCTTCGCCCAGGTTGTCAGCAAGGTGAAGGCGATCCCGCCGACAAGGAGCGGGAACCAGCCGCCAGCGGGAATCTTCGTGAGGTTCGAGCTGAAATAGCCAAGGTCGACCGTGATGAAGATCGCGAGCAGCGCTGCGATGACAATCCGGTTCCAGTTCCACATGGTGATGAGCACGACCGCGATGAGCACGGTGTCGATCGCCATCGCGCCGGTCACTGCGATTCCATAGGCCGCCGCCAGGTTCGACGAGCTCTGGAACGTGACCACCAGCAGCAAAACCATGATCATCAGGGCCCAATTCACGACCGGAATATAGATTTGGCCGGCGGCGCTTTCGCTGGTGTGGGTGATCCTCAGCCGCGGGACGAAACCAAGTTGGACCGCCTGCTGCGTGACGGAGAAAGCGCCCGATATCACCGCCTGGCTGGCGATAATCGTGGCCGCGGTCGCCATCAGCACCAGCGGCAAGCGAAAAGCCTCCGAAGCAAGATAGAAAAACGGGTCTTTCACCGCCGTCGCGACTTCGCCCGGCGGCAAGCTCAGCAACATCGCGCCCTGTCCCATATAATTGAGCAGGAGCGCGGGCAGAACGAAGTACAACCACGCAATCTTGATCGGCCGCCGCCCGAAATGCCCCATGTCCGCGTAGAGCGCTTCGGCGCCGGTGAGCGCGAGCACGACCGACCCCATGGCAAGGAAGGCGCGCATGGGCTCCTCGAAAAAGAAGCTCGCGGCATTGAGCGGATTGATCATCGCAAGGATGACCTGCGGGCGGTCAACGATATGGATCAGGCCGAGGACGGCCAGCGTGGCAAAATAGAGGAGCATCACCGGGCCGAACAGCGCGCCGACGCGCGCAGTCCCGCGAGACTGGATTGCGAAGAGGCCTACCAGGATCCCGAGCGCGATCGGAACGACGAAGGGCTGCAGGCCAGCGTTGACGGTCGTCAGGCCTTCGACCGCGGAGAGCACCGAGATCGCCGGCGTGATCATGCTGTCGCCGTAGAAAAGAGCCGTTGCGAACACGCCGAGCATGACGATGCCGCTGGCCCACCTTTTCTTTCCGCCCATCGACCGGTTGATCAGCGCCAGCAAGGCGAGGCTGCCGCCTTCCCCCTTGTTGTCGGCGCGCATGATGATCGTGACATATTTCAGCGTAACCACGATCATCATCGACCAGAAGATCATCGAAAGCACAGCGTGGATGTGAAACTGGTCAGGCGACAGCGAGTGATGGCCCGCGAAAGTCTCCCGGAAGGAATAGATTGGCGACGTTCCGATGTCGCCGAAGACGATCCCCACGGCGCCGATCGCCAGCTTGTAGAGCGGGCCGTGCGCGTGCGTTCGCGGATCGTGGTCGAGCGTCACCTGCTCGGCGGCGCCGGTCTCGGTAATGCTCATGCTTGGCTGATCATTCCAGGCTGTTCGCGAACGCGCACTCTATTTGCCCCGGTGCCATTGCGGCAGGCGCGGGGGACTAGCACCCGCCCTGCATGGCTGCAATCGCTGCTTACAAGCGCGGAAAAGCCCGTCTATAGGCGCGGCACGGGGACATCATTGGAGCGAATGAACGATGCGGATCGGCGTGCCGAAGGAAATCAAGAATAACGAGTTTCGAGTCGGCATGACTCCCTCTTCGGTCGCCGAACTCGTTGCTGCTGGTCATGAGCTTTTCGTCGAGACTCGCGCCGGCGACGGCATCGACTGCCCCGATTCCGCCTACAAGAAGGCCGGAGCGACGATCCTCCCCAATCCGGAGGAAGTGTTCAAAGCCAGCGACATGATCGTGAAGGTCAAGGAACCGCAGGCGTCGGAGATTGCGCTCCTCGAGCCGCGGCACATCCTTTTCACCTACCTTCACCTGGCGGCCGACAAGCCGCAGACGCTGGGGCTGATGAAGTCAGGCGCGACCTGCATCGCCTATGAAACCGTGACCTCCAACAACGGATCGCTGCCGCTGCTGAAGCCCATGAGCGAAGTCGCTGGACGGATGTCGGTCCAGGTCGGCGCCCATTATCTGGAAAAGGAGCAAGGCGGCCGCGGAATCCTGCTCGGCGGGGTTCCGGGCGTGTCGCCCGCGACCGTCGCAATCCTGGGCGGCGGAGTTGCCGGTGTGAACGCCGCACAGATGGCCGTCGGGATGCGCGCCGACGTAACCATCTACGACATCAACATGGAACGCCTGGCCGAACTGGACATGTTCTTTTCCAGCCAGATCAAGACGGCCTATGCGTCGCGCGCAGCGATCGCGAGTGCGGTCGAGAAGGCCGAACTGGTCATCGGCGCCGTCCTCGTTCCCGGAGCCGCTGCCCCGAAGCTCGTCACTCGCGACATGCTCAAGACGATGAAGCGCGGCTCCGTCCTCGTCGACATCGCAATCGATCAGGGCGGCTGCTTCGAAACGAGCCATGCGACCACCCATGCCGACCCGGTCTACGAGATCGACGGAGTGATCCATTATTGCGTCGCGAACATGCCGGGAGCAGTTGCCCGGACCTCCGCTTTCGCGCTCAACAACGTCACTCTTCCCTACGTGCTGAAGATCGCCAAGCTCGGCGCCGAGGAAGCGATGCGCCGCGACCCGCACCTCGCTAACGGTCTCAACGTGTCAGGCGGAAAGGTTCGGCACCAGGCCGTCGCCGAGGCGCTCGATCTGGCCTACGAACCCGTCGGCTGACGTGGCGGCGGCGCATTAAGCGCCGCGATCGCATCCTCGACCAGCGGGCGCCAGTCGGCGTCGGCGGGTGCTGAAGCCAGGATTTCCTTCCACATCGCAAGCGCGGTATCGCGGTTGCCCGAACGCGCGAGCGCCAACCCCGCGAAGAAGGGCGGAGCGGGATGGCCGGGCGCCAGCTCGGCCGCTCGCCGATACGCATATTCGCTTGCGGGGGTCATCGTTCTGGCGTGATCGACCAGCGCGTTGCCGAGCCCAATCCACAGCTGCGGATTGCCGGGATATTTCCCGACGGCATTCTGAAGGACGCCGACCGCGTCCTCGGTGTCGCCAGCACTGGCCAGCGCCTCGGACATGCTCAGCCAGCTTTCCTCGCCCGTGAAATGACCGAAAAATGCGTGGCGGATGTCGCGCAGGGGAAGAGCAGGTTCGACGGACGCCGCTTCCCGCGGCGAGCCGGCTACGAAAGGATGGCCCTGGAGCGCATAGCCGGCACAGCCGAACAGTAACGCGGCCGCGGAAAGTTGCAGAAGTGCGCCCCTGACACGCAGCAGCCACAGTCCCGCCACCGCGACGGCGAACAGAAGCGCGAGGATGATCCAGCCGTTCACGACCCTTTCCTCGCCCGCAGCCGGGTTCGTGCGAGCAGCGCCCCGCCCGCGAGGAGCACGAGCGGCGCCAGCCACAACGGCCAGGTGATCGGCTTCCCGGTCGGTCGGAAGGTGATCCAGTCACCGTACCGCTGGATCAGCCAGGCGCGGATCGCCGAGGGCTTCTCGCCGGCAGCGATCCTCCGGCGGACCATGTCGCGCATGTCGGCGGCCAGGTCCGCGTCGGAATCGGCGATCGACTCCCCCTGGCAAACCAGGCAGCGGATTTCCTCCATCAGCGCCTTTGCCTCCGCCTCCTGGCGCGCGTCGGGCAGCTGCCGGTTCGCCCAGTATGACGGCGGAAGCGAGGAATCGGCGAACGCCGGTGCCGCGACGATTAGCGCGAGGAAGATCGCGAACCGCTTCACCGCGCGTTCCTCACCGCCTCGAGCAATGCGGGCACGTCATCGGGCTCGATAGGGCCGATATGCTGCAGCCGGATGATTCCGCGACCGTCGACGACGAACGTCTCAGGAACGCCTGACGAGCCGAAGCTGAGCTGCACCCTGCTTTGGCTGTCGGCACCGATCCGCTCGAATGGATTGCCGTTCTCGTCGAGGAAGCGAGCGAGATCGTCGGTCCTGTCACGAACGGCGATCCCCACGATGGGAACGCCTTGCTGCTTGAGCTCGGTCAACACCGGAGCCTCGCCGATGCACGGCACGCACCAGCTCGCGAAGAAGTTGACCAGCTTGGGCCGTCCGTCGGCAAGATTGGCGGACGACAGTGCTTCGGTTCCCGCGAGTGCGGCCGGAAGCGTGAAGCCGGGCACCGCCTTGCCGATCATCTCCGACTCAACGGTCGTGTCCGGCGGGTGGCTGAGCCGCCAGACGAGCGATGCGACGACCAGCACAAACAATGCCACAGGAGCGAAGCGGAGCCATTTGCGCTTCATGCATCCCGCTCCTTCCGCCAGCCGCGCCACGCGCGCCCGACCAAGGCCAGTGCGCCGCCGAGCGCGATCAGCGCTCCTCCGAACCAGATCAACGTGACGAGCGGCTTCCACCACAGGCGAAGCTGCCAGCGACCGTCCTCGGCGGGCCTGCCGAGCACAGTGTAGAGCTGCCCCGACATCACGGTCTCGATTGCTGCCTCCGTCGTTTCGGTCGGCGGGTCGGTGTAGAAGCGCGACTGCGGCCTGAGCACCGAAACGCCATCGCCCTTCGACGCTCGAAGCTCCGCCTGGAGCGCGGTCCAGTTCGAGCCCGCGGCCGGAATGACCGACTCGAACTGGATGAGCCACGGACCGATCGCGACCTGTTCCCCGGGCCGGGCCGCGGTCAGCATCTCCTTGGTCAGAAGCGTGCTTCCCGCCATTCCGGCGATGGAAACGGCGACGCCGAAATGCGCGACGACCATTCCCCAGGTCGATAGCGGCGTTCGCCTCAGCTTGCGCCCGATCAACGGAAGGAAAGCGGCAACGGCAAGCATCGCCGCGACTCCCAGCCCAATCTTGGCGAGCAGGCTTCCACCGCTGGAAAGCACCACGGCGATGACCACGACGGTGACACCCACGAGCGCCGGCACTGCGAGGCGCTTCAGCCGCTCACCGGAGTCCCGGCGCCAGTTGAGTAGCGGGCCAGCGCCCACGAGGGTTGCGAGAAGCAGCGCGAGCGGGCCTGCCACGGAATCGAAATAAGGCGCGCCAACCGACAATTTGTCGCCGGTCGCGGCTTCGACGAACAAAGGGTACAAAGTGCCGACGAAGACGACGCCGAGGATGACGGTCAGCAGGAGGTTGTTCCCGACCAAGGCTGCCTCGCGGCTCATCAGCTCGAATGGAGGCCCTTCGGCCAGCTTGCCCGAGCGCGCGGCGAACAGGACGAAGGCCGCGCCGACGTAGAGACCAAGCAGCGCCAGCAGGAACGTCCCCCGGGTCGGGTCTACCGCAAAGGCGTGGACCGAGGTCAGGATTCCGGAACGCACCAGGAAGGTGCCGACCATCGACATCGAAAAGGCGATCATCGCCAGCATCACCGTCCAGGCACGAAGCGAATCCCGCGCGGCGAGAACGTTGACGGAATGAAGCAGTGCGGTTGCGGCCAGCCACGGCATCAGCGACGCATTCTCGACAGGGTCCCAGAACCACCAGCCGCCCCAGCCGAGCTCGTAATAGGCCCAGTAGCTTCCCGCCGTGATCCCCAGTGTCAGGAAGATCCACGCGCCCAGGACCCACGGCCGCATCGCCTTGGCAAGCGCGGAATCGACGCGGCCGGTGAGAAGTGCTCCGACGGCAAGGCTGAACGCCACCGACAGCCCGACATAGCCGAGGTAGAGCGTCGGTGGATGGAATACGAGGCCGGGATCCTGGAGTAGCGGGTTGAGGCCCCTGCCCTCCAGCGCCGGCGGGTTGAGCCGGGCGAACGGGTTCGACGACAGGAGCAGGAATGTGAAGAACCCGAGCGCAAGCGCTGCCTGCGCGCCAAGCGCGGCGGTCAGCGTCCGCTCCTCCATTCGTCTCGAGAAGACCGCGAGCGCCGCTCCGGCAACCCCGAGGATCGTCACCCACAGAAGCATCGACCCTTCGTGGTTTCCCCAGGCGCCCGCGAGCTTGTAAAGCCAGGGCTTGGCGCTGTGGCTGTTCTCCGCGACCAAAAGGACCGACAGGTCCGTTCGCTCGAACACGACCATGAGCATCGCCATCGCGAAGAGAGTCAGCGCGCCTTCGCTGATTGCGACCGACCGCACCGCGCTGGTGGTCCGTAGCGCCGCCGGACCGAATGCGAGAAGCAGCTGAAGGAGCGCCAGCCCTGCGGCCAGCCACAATGCGGCGAGCCCCGCCTCGGCGATCACTTCTCCACCGTCTTCGCGGCCTTGTGCTCCGCTGCCTGGTTGCCAAGCTCGGGCGGCATGTAGCGCTCGTCATGCTTGGCAAGGATATTGTCGGCAACGAAGGTGCCGTCACTCGACAGCTGCCCCTCGGCGACGGCTCCGCTTCCTTCTCGGAACAGGTCCGGCGCGATCCCCCGGAAGGTCACTGGAACCCGGCCCTGTCCATCGCCCATGGTGAAGCGGATCGTCACCCCGTCGGGCAGGCGCTGGATGGAGCCGGTTTCGACCATTCCTCCGATCCTGATTGACTGCCCCACGGCCGCCTTGCCGCTGGCGACTTCGGCGGGGGTATAGAAATAGGCGGCGCGATCCCTCAGCCCCCACATGGCGAGAAGCACCGCCGCGGCCACAGCGACGAGCGCAATGACGATCAGGACCAGCCGCTGGTGTTTGGGCCTAAAGATCATTGCCGCGAAGCTTGTCGGCTTCCGCTTCGGCGCGGACCATGCGGATGTAAGACAATAAAAGCAGCCCGGCCGTGGCTCCCAGCATCACGACATAAGCTGCGATCACGAAGGGCCAGGGGTTCATTCTGCTGCCGCCCTTCTGAGCCGCGCTTCGACCTTCGCGCGGGCGAGCTCGGCGCGCATCCGCATCAGCACCGCAGCAGCGAACAGGCAGGTGAAGCCTACGAAGGTCAGCGACAGCGGCCACAGGATCGAATTGTCGATGGTGGATCCGGATATCCCGATGCTCTGCCCCTGGTGGAGCGTGCGCCACCAAAGCACCGAATAATGGATGATGGGCAGGTTAATCGCCCCGACGAGGCCGAAGATCGCGGTGATGCGCCCTTCCCCGCTCCGCTCGTTCTCGGCGGCGGCAAGGGCGATGTAGCCGAGGTAGAGGAAGAACAGCACGAGCATGGACGTTAGCCGGCCGTCCCATTCCCACCAGGTACCCCAGGTTGGACGGCCCCAGATGGATCCGGTCATCAGGCAGGCTGCAGTGAAGGTCGCCCCGCAAGGCGCGACCGCCCGCCCCGCGACCGCGGCAAGCGGGTGCCTCCAGACAAGCTGGCTGACCGCGGCGGCCGCGATGCCCGCCCAGCCGGCCATGCCCAGCCAGGCAGCGGGGACGTGGACGTACATGATCCGCACCGTCTCGCCTTGCAGATAGTCCGGCGGAGCGATGGCGAGGCCGCCGATGACTCCGGCGGTCGCTAACGCCAGGCCGATGGCGAGCAGCCAGCCGGTCGCAGGCCGGGCCAGGCGAAGGAAACGCGCCGGATTGGCGAGCGCGTGCATGGGTTCCGGTTCAGCCTCTGCCGATCAGGCGCTGCGCCATCGCGTCCGCGACTGCAGCGGGATCACGGCCGGTTTCGGCGCTTTCCGCCCAGATCTGCTCCAGCCGCGTCGGAATGCCGCTGATTCGCTCGCGAACCAGAGCGGCGTCGCCGTCGCCCAGATACTCGGTGCAGACGTTAATGATCCCGCCCGCGTTGATCACGTAATCGGGCGCGTAGAGAATGCCCCGGTCGTTGAGGCGCGCTCCATCCGCGGCAGTGGCAAGCTGGTTGTTCGCTCCGCCGGCAACGATGCCGGTGTTGAGCCTGGCGATGCTTTCTTCGGTCAGGATCGCTCCCAGCGCACAGGGACTGACGACGTCCGCATCGAGGAAGAGCACTTCATCGGTGCCCACGACGGTGCCGCCGGTCTGGTCGGCGAGCTTCTTCGCCTTCGCTTGGTCGACGTCCGCGATCGACAGCTTCGCCCCTTCGGCAGCAGCGTGCATCGCAACGCCGCTGGCGACGCTGCCGGCGCCCTGCAGCGCGATGCGCAGCCCGTCGACGCTGTCCTTGCCGAGCCCCCGCTTCACCGCCGCCTTCAGTCCGAGGAAGACGCCAAGCGACGTATGCGGGCCGGGATCTCCGCCAACGTCGCCGCGATCGTTGGGAAGACCCGCGACGAACTTCGTCTGCCGGCTTACCTCGACCATGTCGGTGACGCTCATTCCGACGTCTTCGGCGGTGATGTAGCGGCCGCACAGGCGATCGACCGCCTTGCCGAACGCGGCGAGGAGTTCCGGCGACTTGTGCCGATCCGGCGAGGCGAGGATCACCGACTTGCCACCGCCGAGCGGAAGCCCCGCCATCGCATTCTTGTAGCTCATCCCCCGCGACAGCCTCAGCGCATCGGTCAGCGCCTGCGCGGCATCCTCATAATGCCAGAAGCGCGCTCCGCCGGCCGCCGGGCCAAGATGGGTGGAGTGAATGATGATAATCGCTCGAAGCCCGTGCTCCGGCTCGTCCACGAAATGCACAACCTCGTGAGCGTCGAAATCGGGGTAGCCCCAGGGCGTGTTCATTTCTTTCCGGACATCCGTTCAATCGAAGTGAAAGTGGGGCGATCGAGGGGACTTGAACCCCCGACCCCTGGTACCACAAACCAGTGCTCTAACCAGCTGAGCTACGATCGCCATGACGCGCCTTGGGAAGCGTCCCCAAACCGCGCGCGCTCCTTAGGGTTGGCCGCCCCTGAACGCAACCCGAACCAAGGGCGAAACAGGGTGGCGAACGCTATGCCGGCGGCCCTTTTGGCGATGTCCGGTTTCCGGCACGGACAAGCGCGCACTAATGTCCCGGCAGTTTCCTTGACCTATACTAAAGATAGTGCCCGCAACTGGCTTCGGAAAAGGAAAAACCAGTCCTGAACAGCTAAAACGGCGGCCTTAGTCTGAATTACTTACCCAGAGCAGGTGTTTCTCCTTGCGCGCAACAACAGTACGGCTCATGTTGTACGAGGGAGAACTGCAAATGCTGACGAGTCGCCGGCCACGCTCAGCCGCGTCTCCGCGCGCGACTCTAAAAGAGACGCTGGTCGCTGCGGGCCTAGAGCCGCGCATTGCTGCGATGCTTGAAGCGATGCCGCACAGGGTCGTGCACGTAGACCCTCGACGGCCGTTTCGCGAAAGCGGAACTCTTCGCGACGAAGTAATGTTCGTTCGCACTGGGATCCTTGCTAAATACAAGACAGAGGGCTCCGGCCGTCGGCAGATCGTCGCTCTTCGGTTTCCGGGCGAAGGCATCCTCCCGCGCGACGGGAATGCAAGCTACGGGATCCAGGGCATCGTACGAAGCGAAGTGATGGTCGGAAGCGCCAGCGACTTCAACGCACTGGTCGAGAAAAACCCCACGCTCCAGTCCTTCTTCTGGCGCCTGATCCAGCGCAACGAAGCGATCGGCTACGAATGGCTGGTCAATTGCGGGCGTCGCGATTCCGTTGCCCGCGTTGCTCACCTGCTCTGCGAGACCGCGGTTCGAAGCGGGGTCGATATCGAGAGTGAGATGATGCTCAACCCCTTCACGCAGCAGCAGATCGCCGACATCACCGGCCAGACCTCGGTCAACGTGAACCGGGTGTTCGCCGACCTCGAGCGCCAGGGGCTGATCGAGCGGGCAGGCCGCGAGATTGCCTTCCGCGACTGGCGTGAGCTTCGGCGGATCGCCAGCTTCCAGCCCGCCTACCTGGAGTAAGCGTCACGGCAGCGAGTCCGGAGGACTCGTAAGCACGGCGCTCCGCCGTACGGCGTTCGGAGCAGTTCGACCGTCGAGATGGTGGGCGCGGTAGGGATTGAACCTACGACCCCACCCGTGTGAAGGGTGTGCTCTACCACTGAGCTACGCGCCCGCGCCTTTGCGGGAAGGAGCGCGGATATAGTCCGCCCGTCCCGCCTGTCCAGCACCGCTATTGAACGGCGTCCTTGAGCACCTTGCCGGGACGGAACTTCGGTTGCGAGGTCGCCTTGATCTGCATCGGTTCGCCAGTGCGCGGGTTCCTGCCCGTTGAGGCCTTGCGTCGGGTGACGGAGAAATTGCCGAAACCGACCAGCCTGACCTCGTCGCCGCGCTTCAGCGCGGAGGTGATCACCTCGAGCATCGTCTCGACCGCCCGGGCCGCATCGCTGCGGCTGAATCCTGCGCGGTCGGCGACATGGCCGATCAATTCCTGCTTGTTCATTCGCTCGCCGCTCCCCGTACTCTAGCGCAAGACTCGCGCAATCAACTGTCGTGACTAAAGGCGCGGTTGCGCGCCTAAGTCAAAGGCCTTCCGGTCCGCAAAGCGTCCTAGTGTCGGACAGCCGGCTCCCCGCCAGCTTCTCCCGGCGGGATCGGCGGCTCCGCGGCATGTTCGTCGGGGTCCGTCCATTCGATGGGCCGCATCGGCTCCGTCATCGCGTGGTGAAGCACCTCGTCGACATGGTTGACGATGACGATGTTGAGGCTTTCCTTCACCGAGTCCGGAATCTCCGCCAAGTCCTTTTCGTTCTCGCCGGGGATAAGTACCGTCTTGATTCCGCCGCGAAGAGCCGCGAGCAGCTTTTCCTTCAGCCCGCCGATCGGCAGCACCCGCCCGCGAAGCGTAACTTCTCCGGTCATCGCGACGTCGCGCCGAACGGGAATTCCGGTCAGCGTGGAAATCATCGCAGTGACCATGCCCACTCCGGCGGACGGGCCGTCCTTGGGAACAGCGCCTTCGGGCAAGTGGACGTGGATGTCCTTCTTGCCGAACAGGCTCGGCTTCACGCCGAACGAGGGCGAGCGCGCCTTCACAAAGCTCATCGCCGCCTGGACCGATTCCTGCATCACTTCACCGAGCTTGCCGGTTGTCTTGATCTGGCCCTTGCCGGGAACCGTGACCGCTTCGATGGTCAGAAGCTCGCCCCCGACTTCGGTCCACGCCAGCCCGGTGACGGCGCCGATCTGGTCCTCCTCCTCTCCCATTCCGTAGCGGTAGCGACGAACCCCGAGGAATTCGGACACGTTGGAAGCGCTCAGCTCGACCTTGTCGGCCTTGCCTTCGAGGATCTTGCGAAGCGTCTTGCGGGCAATCTTGGCTAGCTCACGCTCGAGCGTCCGGACGCCGGCCTCCCGCGTGTAGTGCTGGATGATCGCCCGGAGCCCCTCGTCGGCGAAGACCAGCTCGCCAGGCTTCACTCCGTGGGCTTCCATCTGCTTGGGTATCAAGTGGCGCTTAGCGATCTCCACCTTCTCGGCCTCGGTGTAGCCCTCCAGCCGGATGATCTCCATCCGGTCCATCAGCGGCTGGGGCATGTCGAGCGAGTTGGCGGTCGTGACGAACATCACGTCTGACAAGTCGTAGTCCAGCTCGAGATAATGGTCCTGGAAGCGCGCATTCTGCTCCGGATCGAGGACTTCGAGCAGTGCCGACGCCGGATCGCCGCGGAAATCCTGGCCAAGCTTGTCGATCTCGTCGAGCAGGAACAACGGGTTGGACGTCCCTGCCTTCTTGATGTTGGCGATGATCTTGCCCGGAAGCGAGCCGATGTAGGTCCTGCGGTGCCCGCGGATCTCGGCTTCGTCGCGGACTCCGCCGAGCGACTGGCGAACGAACTCGCGGCCGGTTGCCCGGGCGATGGACCGTCCCAGTGAGGTCTTGCCGACGCCCGGGGGTCCTACGAGGCACAAGATCGGCCCCTTGAGCTTGTTGGTGCGCGCCTGGACCGCGAGATATTCGACAATCCGCTCCTTCACCTTCTCGAGACCGTAATGGTCCTCGTCGAGGATCTGCTGGGCTTCGGCGATGTCCTTCTTCACCCGGGACTTCTTGCCCCACGGAAGGCCCAGCAGGACGTCAAGATAGTTGCGGGCGACCGTCGCCTCGGCCGACATCGGTGCCATCGCCCTCAGCTTCTTCAGCTCGGCGTTGGCTCGCGCCTTGGCTTCCTTGGAAAGCTTGGTCTTGCGGATCTTGGCGGCAAGCTCGGCGAGCTCGTCGCCGCCCTCTTCGCCCTCGTTGCCGAGCTCGCGCTGGATCGCCTTCAACTGCTCGTTCAGATAATATTCGCGCTGGGTCTTCTCCATCTGGCGCTTGACCCGGCTCCGTATCTTCTTCTCGACCTGGAGAACGCCGAGCTCGCCTTCCATGAAGGCAAACACCATCTCCAGCCGGCGCGCGGGAGCAAGCTCGCCCAGGACAGCCTGCTTGTCTGCCACCTTGATCGACAGGTTCGAAGCAACGGCATCGGCGAGGATGGACGGATCCTCGATCTCGGCAAGCTGGATTCCGGTTTCCGGAGGAAGCCGCTTGTTGAGCTTGGCGTAATTGTCGAACTGCTCGACGACCGAGCGCATCAGCGCCTGGACTTCGGGTCCGTCGACAGTCTGGTCCTCGATTTCCTCGATCTCTGCGGCGACGAAGCCGTCGCGCTCGACCAAGTCGACGAGCCTGGCGCGCCTGGCGCCTTCGACTAGCACCCGGACAGTGCCGTCGGGCAGCTTGAGAAGCTGCATCGCGGTCGCGACCACACCCAAGTCATAGAGGTCGTCGCGGCCGGGATCGTCCTCGGCCGGGTCGAGCTGGGCGACGAGGAACAGCTCCTTGTCGGCGGCCATCGCCGCCTCGAGCGCGGTTACGGATTTCTCGCGGCCGACGAACAGCGGGACGATCCGCTGGGGGAAAACGACGATATCACGAAGTGGGAGAAGCGGGAGGAAGCGAGTCATGGCGCCTATATGGGCGGGGCTCGGCTGCTTCGCAACGCGCTGGAACAAGTCACGCGATGGCGCGCTGACCGAGGAGGAGCAAAGCCATGGACGAGCGAGAGAAAATCACGCCCGGAACCAATGACCGGTCGGTTGACGAAACGATCGCCGGAACTGGCCCGGGGATTCCGGACGACAGCCTGGCGCCGAGCGAGGATGAGCTTCCCGAGCCACCGAGTGACGATGACGTCGAGCGGATCAGGGAAAAGCTCGGCGCATCTAAAGCGGAAGAGGACACGCTTCCGCTGGAAGGCGAATAGCTAGCTGCGGGCTCCGTAAGCGACCAGTAGCGCCGGGATCAGGTTCTGGAGCGCGTGGACGCACATCGGGATTAGGAAGGCCAGCAGCAGCGACCGGCGCTGCCAGGCGACGAACAAGATCGAGAAGACCAGGAACGGCCACCAGATCACCAGCCCCCACATGGGCGCGACCATAGAATGGGCGATTCCCCAGCCGAGGGCGCTGGCGATGATTGCCGCTGCGGGGGGAACGAACCTCAGCAGGACCAGAAGCACGCTGCCCATGATCAGGGTCTCGACCACCGGTGAAAAGAGTACGAGCGCGAAGATCGCGGCGAGGCCATTGACGTGGAATTGCGGCTGCTCGGCCTGGGGAAGGATCAGCGCACCCAGGGCCGCGAAGGCCATGCTGATTGGGAAGGCCGTCAGCCAGCCGGTAGCGATCGCCCGAAACGGCCGCTGCGGAACGCGGAGCGCGTAGGGAAGGAAACGCAGGGGAGTTCCAGCGCCCACGGCCCGGGCGCTGACGTCATGCCTCACGCGGCGTCGCCGGTCTTACCTTTCTTCGCATAGACCCGCACCGGGTCCTTGCGGCCTTCGACGACGTCCTTGTCGATATGGACCTCGTCGACGCCGTCCATCGACGGCAGGTCGAACATCGTGTCGAGCAGGATGCCCTCGAGGATCGAGCGGAGCCCCCGAGCGCCGGTCTTGCGGTCGATGGCCTTGCGGGCGACTGCGCCGAGCGCATCGTCGCTGAACGCCAGCTCCACGTCCTCCATGTCGAACAGCTTATGATATTGCTTCACCAGCGCGTTCTTCGGCTCGACCAGGATCTTGATGAGCGCGTCCTCGTCGAGGTCGAGCAGGGTCGCGATCACCGGCAGTCGCCCGATGAATTCGGGGATGAGCCCGAACTTGAGCAGGTCCTCCGGCTCGCAATGCTGCAGGATCTCGCCCGTCTTGCGCTCGTCCGGGGCGGCGACATGGGCGCCGAAGCCCATCGACTTGCCTTCCATCCGGTCGGAGATGATCTTTTCGAGACCCGCGAAGGCGCCGCCGCAGATGAACAGGATGTTCGTCGTGTCGACTTGCAGGAATTCCTGCTGCGGATGCTTGCGGCCGCCCTGCGGAGGAACCGATGCGGTGGTACCCTCCATCAGCTTCAGGAGCGCCTGCTGCACGCCCTCGCCCGAAACGTCGCGAGTGATCGACGGATTGTCCGACTTGCGGCTGATCTTGTCGATTTCGTCGATGTAGACGATCCCGCGCTGCGCCTTCTCGACATTATAGTCGGATGCCTGGAGCAGCTTGAGGATGATGTTCTCGACGTCCTCGCCGACATAGCCGGCTTCGGTGAGCGTGGTCGCGTCAGCCATTGTGAACGGAACATCAAGAATGCGCGCAAGCGTCTGTGCAAGAAGCGTTTTTCCGCAACCGGTCGGCCCGATGAGGAGGATGTTCGACTTGGCGAGCTCGACCTCCGCACCAGGCTTGGCGCCGTGGTTGAGCCGCTTGTAATGGTTGTGGACGGCGACCGAGAGGACCCGCTTCGCGCGGTCCTGCCCGATCACATAGTCGTCGAGGACCTTGCAGATCTCCAGCGGCGTCGGAACCCCGTCGCGCGTCTTGACCAGCGCGGACTTGGTTTCCTCGCGGATGATGTCGTTGCACAGCTCGACGCATTCGTCGCAGATGAAGACGGTCGGGCCGGCAATGAGCTTGCGGACCTCGTGCTGCGACTTCCCGCAGAAGGAGCAGTAAAGGGTGCTCTTACCGTCGCTGCCCGATAGTTTCGTCATCTAAGTCCTTGCGCCCTTTGCTTCACGGTACCCGGAGGTCTCGCACCGGCCACGCTAGCCGGATTTATACAACGCGCAAGCTTGGGCTTCGGTTAACGCGGCGCCCGCCTGTGCCATTTCGGTAACTGATATGGAGCGCTGGGGAGCGGCTAACAACCCCGCAGGGAGCCTAAAAGAGTCGTGTTAGCAAATAGAAAGCAGCGCCAACCGCAGCCGAGGCGGGGATGGTGATGACCCAGGCGACAGCGACGTTCTGAGCCACGCCCCAACGGACCGACGACGCCCGGCGCGCAGCGCCCGCGCCGATCACGCAGCCGGTAATCGTATGGGTTGTCGAAACGGGGATTCCTAGCCAGGAAGCACCGAAGAGGATGACCGATCCACCAGCAGAGGCGCTGAAGCCCTGGTGCTGGGAAAGCTTGGTAATCCGCGTTCCCATCGTCTCGATGATCCGCCAGCCGCCCGAAAGGGTCCCGAGGCCCATGGCCGCGTAGCAGCACAAGGCCACCCAGTTCGGAACATGGAAGGTTTCCATGTGGCCAGTCGAGTAGAGAAGAACGGCGATGATTCCCATCGTCTTCTGCGCGTCGTTGAGGCCGTGCCCGAGCGAGTAAGCGCCCGCTGAAACCAGGTGGAGCGCGCGGAAGGTCCGCTCCGCGCCGCGAGCGGTCGCCTTTACGCCCAGCCAGCTGGTGAGCATCATGATCAGCATCGTCAGCATCAGGCCCAGCATCGGCGAGAGCACGATTGCGATCAGCGTCTTGTTGAGCCCCGTCCACTGGATTCCGTCGATGCCCGCATGCGCAACTCCGGCGCCGATGAGGCCACCCACCAGGGCATGGCTGGATGAGGACGGAATGCCCTTGAGCCAGGTGACGATGTTCCAGAACATGGCCCCGATCAACGCGCCGAAGACCACTGCGGGCGTGACGAGGTCCTTGTCGATCAGGCCCTTGCCGATCGTGTCCGCGACCTTGTGAAGCTCCGGCCAGCGGAGCGCGAGGAAATAGGCGGCAAAGTTGAAAAAGGCCGCGAAGCCCACGGCGGCGAGCGGACTCAGCAGGCGCGTGGCAACGACGGTCGCGATCGAATTGGCGGCGTCGTGGAGCCCGTTGAGGAAATCGAAGGCTAGAGCGACCCCGATAAGACCGATCAGCAGCGGAAGCGCCAGTTCGTGCATTGATCAGCTATGATCGATGACGATGCCGTCGATCTCGTTCGCGACGTCCTCGAAGGCGTCCGTCACCCGCTCGAGATTCTTGAACACCTCGCGGTTGATCGCAAAATGCATGGAGCTGCTTTTCGAATATTCTTGGAACGCCGCCTTTAGGCCGATCGCGTGAATCTCGTCCGCCTGGCCCTCCAACTCCACGAGCCTGGCGGTGAGCTCATGCAGTTGCTTGCCGTTGCGGGCCACGTTGCGAAGTAGCGGGATAGCTTGAGACGTCACAGCGGCCGCCTCGACGATGAGGTCGACGATCTGCTTCATCTCCGGCCTCAGCTGGTGAAGATCATAGAGGTCGATTGCCCGGGCAGCAGCGAGCATCTCGTCGATCGCGTCGTCCATCGCGGCGATGAGGTCGGTGATGGCGCCGCGGTCGAAGGGCGTCAGGAACGTGAGCCGGACCTCGTGGAGCACCTGGCGGATGATATCGTCCGCCTCATGCTCATGGTCTTGGATCCGCTGCAGCAATTCCTGCGGCGTGCCACCGTCCTGGGACAGGTCGCGAAGGGCGTTCGCCGCTTCCACCAGAGTCTTCGAATGCGCCTCGAACAAGCCGAAGAAGTCGCCCTTCTTCGGCAAGAGCCGCTGAAACCAGCCGAACATCCATTCCCCTGTCGTCAGACTAGCTGAGCCGCGGCCTCAATGGCAGGGTTTGCAGGGGCCGCCAAGCAAAACAGCAGCAGCACTCCGGCGATCAGGTGGGTGTGACCTCGCCCGCGCCCGTTCCCGCATCTTCCCCGCTCTCGGGGCGCTTCTCGAACAGCTCATCGATGATGCCGAATTCCTTGGCTTCATCGGCTTCCATGAACTTGTCGCGGTCCATCGCCTTCTCGATCGCCTCGATCGGTTGGCCCGTGTATTTGGCGTAGAGCGAGTTGAGACGGCTGCGCATCCGCAGGATCTCGCGCGCCTGGATCTCGATGTCCGCGGCCATGCCCTGAGCGCCGCCCGACGGCTGGTGCACCATGATCCGGCTGTTCGCCAGCGCGACCCGCATGCCCGGCTCACCGGCGGCCAGCAGGAAGCTTCCCATTGAAGCGGCCTGGCCGATGCAGACCGTGCCGATCTTCGGCCGGATGTACTGCATGGTGTCGTGGATAGCGAGGCCGGCGGTCACCACGCCGCCCGGCGAGTTGATGTACATGAAGATGTCCTTCTTCGGGTTCTCGGACTCGAGGAAGAGCAGCTGGGCGGTGACGAGGCTGGCCATGTGGTCCTCGATCGCGCCGGTGATGAAGACGATCCTCTCGCGAAGCAGCCGGGAGTAGATGTCGAAGCTGCGCTCGCCCCGGTTGGATTGCTCGATGACGATCGGAACGAGCTGCGAGACGATGTCCTGGTGATCCATGGTTCGGAAGAATCCTCAACTGAAGTGCTAGCGCGCCTACATCGGGCGGAAGCCGCGAAGGTTCAAGCCGCTCCCGAAAAAGCGAGAGCAGGCAGGCGCTAAGACTGCTTGGGCGCCGGCGGAGCCTGGAGCGAAAGATAGGCCAGGCGGCGCATTTCACGCCGGCCGCGAGTCACGGTGTCGAGGATCAGCCCGGCGAAGAAGCAGAGCACCGCGACGATCACCATTCCGGTCACGAGGATCGCCGTCGGAACTCGCGGAACGAGGTGCGTATCGAGGTAAGTGATGACCAGCGGAATGGAGAGCAGCAGCGCGGCGACGAGCAGCAGCACCGCTACCGTCCCGTAGAACAGCACCGGACGCTCCACTCGGTAGAGCGTTCCGATCGTCTTCAGGATCCGCCAGCCGTCGCCAAAGGTCGACAGCTTGGATTCGGATCCTTCGGGGCGTGCGAGATAGCGGGTTTCAACCTCGCCGACGGGCATCCGGAGCTCCAGCGCGTGGACGCTCATCTCGGTTTCGATCTCGAAGCCTGACGAGAGAACCGGGAAGCTCTTCACGAAGCGACGCGAGAACACTCGGTAGCCGGAGAAGATGTCGTTGAAGCTTCGCCCGAACAGTCCGGCGAGAAGGCCCGTAAAGAGCCGGTTTCCGAGGACATGGCCGCCCCGGTAAGCCTCCTTCTCCTCGTGCTTGCGGGTGCCGACGACCATGTCGAGTTGCTCGGCAAGAAGCATCGCGACCATGTCGGGCGCAGCCTTGGGGTCGTAGGTGAGGTCGCCGTCGGCCATCACGTAAACGTCGGCATCGATGTCGGCGAACATGCGGCGGACGACGTGGCCCTTGCCCTGCTGGCCTTCGGACCGGACGATCGCGCCAGCTTTCGCGGCAATCGCCTTGGTGCGGTCGCTGCTGTTATTGTCGTACACATAGACCGCCGCGCCGGGCAGAGCAGCGCGGAAGCCCTTCACCGTGGCGGCAATCGTCGCTTCCTCGTTGTAGCACGGGATTAGCACAGCAATGGTCGGGCTGTTCGGGCTGGCCAACTCTTCCCCCTAGGCATCGGCAACAGGCGTATAGAGGCGATGCCCCAGCCGCCGCCAGCAGCTTTTACGCGAGCCTGGCCGTGGCCACATGAAGCATCCGGAAATCGCCCGACGGCTCAGCGAGCGTCCATTGCTCCTCGGGCGGTATCACAAGTGCATCGGCCGGTCCGAGGCGATGCTTTCCCCGGAAATCGAGCGTGGCGGTACCCTCGAGGACGAAGCCGAAGACCAGTTCTCCTGCATGCGCAGGGAAGTTGAGCGGTTCCCGATTGCCATGGATCGTTCGCACCTGCGCGATTCCGCCGGTCGCTTCAGCAACCGCCGTTTCCCGCGCTTTTCCAGTGAGGAAAGGCGACAATGGCGTCTGGCTTGCGCGATGGTGCAGGAATCTCTGCCCGGAGAAATCGCGATCTCTATCAACACGAGCGTTGGGCAAGGTCATGCCGTGATCGGCGAAGGTCGGATGAAGAGCCGGACATCCGATCTCGACGACTTCGAAACCCGGTGAATTCTCAAGCACGCGATGGCGGATTTCAGGGGGCTGGAGAGCGACATCCCCGCTCTCGATCACAAACGGCTCGCCTTGATCTTCGTAAACCACCCGGGCCCATCCACGCGCGACGTAGATCATCTGGAACCGGACCTGGTGGTAGTGAACCCAATCGGAAACCGGCCCGCCGTCGGGAATGCTGATATGGGAGGCGATGTAGCGGCCGCCGAGCCGGCCCGGGATGAGATCGCGGTAGAGCATCCCGGCCCTCCCCTCGCCCCATCCCCCAATCACGCGAGAAACAACGAACTCGGGGGCGAATGGCGGCAGGTCCAGCGGTAGAGCCTCGCCGACTCCCGTGGTCAGGCGGACCTGCGCACCGTCCCTGGAAAGGACAGCCGTGTGCGGGTCGTCGGCCGGATAGATGACGTCCAGCCGGTAGCCTTCGCCTTTCAGCCGATCGATTTCAGGGCCGAGCTCAGCGCAGACGAGCTCGATCTGGGCCACTAACGGCTTAGCCCTTCTTCTTGGGCGCAGCCTTCTTTGCAGGCGCCTTGGTTTCAGCCTTCTTGGCCGCCGCCTTGTTCGATGGCTCGCTCTTCAGCGGCTTTGCCGGCTTGGGCTTTTCGGTCTTTTCAGGCGTCAGCTTGGCCTTGGCCGGAGCAGGTTCTGCCTTGGCCTTGGTGGGCTTCTTCGCCTCAGCCTTGGGTCCCGCCTTCGCCCCGCCCTTCTTGGCCTTCGGCTCGGCATGGTCGTGCCCGCAACCGGGGCCGTGGACATGGCCTTCCTCGCTCTCGAGGTCCGCTTCAAGCTCTTCGCGGCTGGCCTTTCGCTCCGTGATGTCTGCCTTGCCAAACAGGAAGTCGACGACCTTCTCTTCATACAGCGGCGCCCGAAGCTGGGCGGCTGCGCTCGGCTCCTGCTGGATGTACTGGATGAAGCGCTCGCGATCCTTGCCTTCATATTGCGAGGCAGCCTGGACGATCAGCCGGTTCATCTCCGTGTCGGTGATGTCGATGCCATTGGCGGCGCCGATCTCCGACAGCAGTAGGCCCAGCCGGACGCGCCGTTCGGCGATCCGCCGGTAATCCTCCGATTCGCGTTCGATTTCGGCGAGCGCGGCCTTCGGGTCGGCCTCGTGGCTGGCCTCATGCCGCAGCTGCTGCATGATGTTCTGGAACTCGGCGTCGACCATCGACTGCGGGACGTCGAACTTCGCGCGTTCGGAGAGCTGGTCGAGAAGCCGCCGCTTCATGTGCGTGCGGGTCAGGCCGTTCAGTTCCTGGCTCTGCTGGTCGCCGAGGATTTCCTTGAGCTTGTCCAAGCTGTCGAGACCGAGCGACTTGGCGAAGTCATCGTCCGCCTTGGCCTCTGTCGCGACCTTCACCTGCTTCACGGTAACGTCGAAGACCGCGTCCTTCCCCTTCAGGTTCGCCGCCTGATAATCGGCGGGGAACTTGACCTTCACTTCGCGGCTGTCGCCGGCCTTGGCTCCGATCAGCTGTTCTTCGAAGCCGGGGATCAGCTGGCCCGACCCGATCTCGACCGACATGTCCTCGCCCTTGCCCCCCTCGAACGGAGTGCCGCCGAGCTTTCCTTCGAAATCCATGACGACCAGGTCGCCGGTCTCCGCATTCTTGCCCTTGGGTGCGTCCTTCCAGCTCTTGTTCGACTGGACGAGCCGCTCGAGCTGCTCGTTGACCGCTTTCTCGTCGGGCTCGACGATCAGCCGCTCGAGCTTGATCCCGTTGATGTCGGGAGTGGGGATTTCCGGAAGCGCCTCCAGCCGCACCTTCACTTCGGCGTCCTTGCCGGGTTCATAGCCTTCGTTGAGTTCGACCTCCGGCTGCATCGCCGGACGAAGCTTCTTGTCCTGCAGGAGCTTCTGGACCCCGTCCTGCACCGCTCCGCTCAGAGCGTCGCGCTGAATGCTGTCGCCGTGCATCTTCCTGATCAGGTTCGGCGGCACCTTGCCGGGGCGGAAGCCGGGCATCCGCACCTGCGGGGCGAGGCGCTTGATCTCCTGGTCGACGCGAGCGTCGATGTCCTTGGCCGGGATGGTCAGCATGAAGGCGCGCTTCAGGCCCTCGCTCTCGGTCTCGACGGTCTTGATGGTCACGATCTCAAAATCCTCAATCTATCCGGGGTCGCTCGATGGCCATGCTCGGCTGTCCCCCGGACTGCCTGTGCGTGACCATGGTGCGCGCGGAGGGACTCGAACCCCCACGTCTTGCGACACTGGAACCTAAATCCAGCGCGTCTACCAATTCCGCCACGCGCGCGGACGCTTCCGAAGGTGGCGGGCCTATAGCAAGGCTGGTGGTCGGGGCAAGCGCGGTCCGCCCGTCATCGCCTTGCAACCAGCGGGCAATCGGCCGCGTTACCCTGTGAGGAGACAAAACATCGCCCAGCAACCGCAAGATCCGCAGGTCCCGCCCGAGACTCCGCCGCCGCCCGCCCAGCCGGTTCAGCCGACCGCGCCGCCGGCGGAAAGCCCGCCGGTCGCGCCCGACATCGACGTCCCCGCTCCCGCTCAACCGTCCAACCCGCCCGGGCCGACTCCTGCGCAGCCGACCGGCTGAAGCCTCTATTTCAGGCGTGCCGAGGCGACCATCGCCTCGAAATCCCTGAGCTCGTCCGGGAAATAGTGTGACCGGGCGGCGTCGAGCATGATCAGGTACAGGCGGCCGTTAATGACCGCGCCGACCGCTCGGCCCTTGCGCCACAACTCGTCGCTGTCGAGATGCTCGTAATCGAGCTGGAAGCCCGGATAGGCCATGAACTGCCGTGGCTGCAGCGAGAGCGTCCTGAAATCCACGGCCCCGCCACGGACGCGATAGGCGCTCTCGAGCATCGCAGCGATCTCGGGCGCCGTCATGTCGGAATGAAACTTGGGCACCTGCTGCGCATCGCGCGAATCGGTCCGGATCAGGCGCTTGGTATCGGGAAGGCCGCTGATGAAGGTGAGGTCGTCTAGGAACGGGCCGTTGAGCGTCCAGTCCTCGACCCAGCGGACGTCGTCGAAGAAGAATCGACGCTGCCGGTTCCAGGGCCGCGGAGGAGTGACCGCCATCGATCCGTCGCCGACGCTGACGCTGTGCGGCCGGACGAGGGAATAATAACTGCCGAAGCTTCCGCCGCCCGCGCCGCTGCAGGCGGTCAGCGCGAGTGCCAACGAAGCAGCTGCGAGCTTGATTGCGCGGTTCATTCGTCGCTCCTCAGCTGATCATCTGCCGGATATAGGCGGCGTCGACGGCGTCGGGCTTCATCGACAGGTAGCGCGACAGAGCACTCCGCGCTTCGGCCGTCCTGCCCTGCTTGATGAGGGAAAGGCCGTGCCAGCGCCAAGCGTCCGGCGGAGCGTCGGGATAGGCGACCGCGATCGCATAGCTCTGCTCGGCGCGCTCCTGGTCTCCCCTGCGGTTACGGAGCCGCCAGACCTCGCCCTCGTAGAAGCGGAGGAGGCCGTTCCACCCGTCCTGGGCCAGCGTCTCGATCACATATTGGCTCGCGCCGGGATCGTTGAGCTTCACCTGGTCGTCCAGGAGCATCTGGCGAATTGGGGCGATAGCTTCCAGGTAACGGGGCCGTCCGGCGTCATAGGTTCGTCCCGGCACCGTCATTTCGGCAGCGCTGGCCCGGAGGTCCGCCATTCGGGTCTCCTCCGCTGGATGAGTCGCGAACAGGTCATAACCCCGGTCGCGGTGCTTGCGGCGATAGCGGGCGCTTGCGTCGAGTTCGCCGATCAGCTGGGCCCAGGTGTTTGACATCTCGATCGGCGCATATCCTGCCTCGGCGATCAGCCTGACCCCCATTGCATCGGCTTCCGCCTCGAGCTCGCGGCTGTAGCGGAACAGCGACAGCAAGGTGCCGAGCTGGGCCAGCTGCACGAAATCGCCGAGATAGACCCCGGCACCCGCCCCGCCGACCCCGGCGAGCATTGCCCCGATGGTGAAAATATCGGTCTTGCGCCGCATGTCGCGCCACTGCCGGATCATGTGGCGGCGAAGGAAATGGCCGCCTTCGTGCGCGATCACGCCGGCAAGCTGGGCTTCGCTGCGCATCCTCAGGAGGAGCCCGGAAAAGACGACTGCGAATCCGCTCGGGAACATCATCGCGTTGAATTCCGGAATCCGGACCACGTAGATCCGCATGTCCCTGGCGGCCGGACCGCCGACCTTGCCGATCAAGTCGCGAACGTAGGAGTCGATTCCTGCGTTCTTCATGACAAGGTTCGATCCGGCGACTTCTTCCTCGACCCGGTCCATCTGCTGCCACAGGCCCTGCTCGTCCCTGTCCGCGGGCTTGAACCCCGGCCCGATGAGCGGAACCATGTCGGCGGGCTTGATCCGCGCTTGGGCGACTCCGGTCATCGTCGCGGCCGCAAGCGCGCCGCCGGCGGCGAGCAGGGAGCGCCGGCTGATTTCGCAACGGATGCACATCAGCTTCGCGCCTTCTGCTGCCGGCGGATGTCGTATCCCGGCTTCATGCGGCCGAGTAGCCGCTCGACCATCTGCGCGGCGCCTTCGGGGGTGCGGATGTCTCCGAGGTTGATTCCCGCCACTTGCGTTCCGGCCTGGAGAACGTTGAACCAGACGACCTCGCCCGTGTGCAGGTCGACGAGCGAGGCATAAGCCAGCTGGCCTCCGCCCCCGACGTTGGGAGCGCAGAAGCCGATGAAGCAGCCGGCGATACCCAACACCTGGACCGCGATCCGTCCTCGCGAGGCAAAGCTGTCCTCCGCGTGCATGAACAGCATGTAGTCGAAGCCGGTCTTGCGGCCGAAGTTCACCGCGTCTTCGCCGAGCGTGTAATCGAGCCCCTTGCGGCTCTTCGTCGGAAGATAGGCGCCGTCATATTTGTGGAGGACGATCGACTGGTCGACGACGTAGTTCAGCCGCTCCAGGTCGGCGACTTCGTCAGGGTCGGCACCAGGGACATCCGTCCGCCGCTCGATCACCAGCACATGGCCTCCGCGAGCCGACTGCTGGGCTTTGAGGGCCGCGATTAGGTTGGTCCGCGCAGTTTCGGTCCAGTCGGCGCGCGGCTCGGTCATCCCGCCCGTGCTGACGGAGCCAACGGAAACGTCGGGCCGCAACACAAGCAATTTGTAATCGCCCTGGGGCGGGCTGAATTGAAGGTCCGCATATTGCTGCGTCTGTACGCAAGCCGACGCGGCAAAGCTCAGGGCGACGGCAATGGCGATGCCGGATTTGCGCATGTCGGACGACTCCCCGCGGCAGAATGCTTTGCCGCTTCGCCCGCTTTACTGCTTGGGCCCCGCTTAACGCTAGATGAAAAATGCAGCTTTTTGAATAACCTAGCGTGAAGGGCAGGCTATAGACGCAATTCCCTGAAGGCAGTGGCCGTCGATGCTGGAGGCCTCGATCGGGATTCCGATCATCGCCGCAAGGGTCGGCATGATGTCCGGGGTCTCGATGGCCTCGGCCCGGTCGGAAGCGGCCATTCCGGCCCTCCAGAAGAGGATCGGGACTCTTCGGTCATAGTCCCAGGCGCTCCCGTGAGTGGCCACATCGCCATGCGTCGGCTTGGTTAGCAGCGACACGCGCTCTTTCAGCAGGACCACGAGATCGCCGGACCGCTCCCGGTCGAACGACGCCCGCGCCCTTTGCTCGAGCGTCCAGGCACTGGGCGCACCGGTCGGAAGCGCCAGCTTCCCAAGCTCATCCTTGGTGAACACCGCCGCGACCTGCGGGTGCTCGCGATACAGGCGTACTGCCTCGGCAAGCGCCTTGGCGCGTTCGCTGGAGGGGATCGACGGCGCCAGATAGACGTCGCCGCCAATTCCGCCGGCCAGCAACGGGCCGGGCAATCCGAGCGCCTGGCCGAGCTTTGTCCCCATGGCGCTAGGAGCGAGCGCGGGATCGGCCCGCGCGCCGCCTGATCGCTCGGGAATATCCTCGACCCCGTGATCCGCGGTCAGCGCGACCGCATAATCGAGGTGCATCGCGTCCAGCGCACGGAAGAAATCGCCGAGCTCGCGGTCGAGCGCATACATCTGAAGGCACATTTCCTCGCCTTCGCTTCCGTAGGTGTGGCCGAGATAATCGGTGGCTGAAAGCGCGATGGAGAGAACGTCCGGCGCCCGGTCCCGCCCGAGTTTCATGTCCTGGATGAGGCCGGCCGCCACCGCCAGGGTCGCGCCGTCGAAGTCGGGCGAAGCACGAAACGCCTCATAATCGCCGGCAGCGCGCGCCAGGCGCCCGCCGCCAACCGAGACGCCGCTCGAGAGCGGGACCAGCTTCGCCTTGGTCTGGCAATAAGGCGGCGGATCCAGCGGAGCTTCCGCAGTCGCGACCAGCCTGGCGATGCCTGCGTTGGCCAGGGCGATCGAACGCGGCGCCGGAGCCGACGCGAGGTCGGTGACGAACTGCTTGCCGTTCCAATACCAGCGCTGGTCGACCGAATGGCCGCTCATCATCACTGCGGAGCGGTCCTTGCCGGCAACCGCGACATTCTGGCTGTCCGGCGAGAGCTTCTTCAGGATGTCGCCGAGCGTCGGCACCTTCAGGTGCACGGCCGAGACGGTGTAATTCCTGTAGGTCGAGCCGGGAACACGCTCGTCCTCGGCACAATAGATCTTCTTGTCCGCGCGAGGAGCGGATTGGTCGATCCAGCTGTTGGCGATGATCCCAGTCCGCGCCGGAAGCGAGCCGGTGAGGATCGTCGAATGGCCCGGACAGGTCTCCGTAGCCGCTTGGCCCTGGTAGCCGTTGCGGAATACCGTTCCCGACGACAGGCGCGCGAGCCCGGCAGTGAAGCGCGGCCGGTATTCGTCGAACAGGTCGGCGCCGAACTGGTCGACAGAGATCACGATCAGCAGCTTTGGCGCTGCTGGCACCTGGGCAGCTGCGGGGATGGAAGAGGTGAGGACAAAGGCGGCAGAAAGCGCCGGCAGGATACGCATCAACCCTCCAGTTTCGCCCGCAGCCTCTCGTTGACGACCTTCGGGTTGGCCTTGCCGGCCATCGCCTTCATCACCTGGCCGACGAAGAAGCCGAACAGCGCCTGCTTCCCGCTTTTGTACTCGGCGACCTTGTCGGCATTGGCGGCTAGCACCTCGTCGATGCGCGCGTCGATCTCGCCGGTGTCGCTGGTCTGCTTCAGTCCCCGCTCCTCGACGATCTCGGCGGCGCCCTTGCCGCTCTCGAGCATGATCTCGAACACCTGCTTGGCGAGCGTGCCCGAGAGGGTGCCGTCGGCGATGAGGTTCAGGAGTTCGCCCGCCTG
Organism: Sphingomonas anseongensis; assembly: GCF_023516495.1. Lineage (NCBI taxonomy): Bacteria > Pseudomonadati > Pseudomonadota > Alphaproteobacteria > Sphingomonadales > Sphingomonadaceae > Sphingomonas > Sphingomonas anseongensis. The sequence goes on along the minus strand of NZ_JAMGBC010000001.1, from coordinate 458,311 downwards.
GGCGGCACTCACCGGGCTTCGGTCGATCGTCAGCTCCAGCCGGTTGAGCGCGCCGAACAGCTCCGAGGCCGTCCAGTTGGCCGCGGCCTTCGGCTCCGCGCCGCTCTCCAGTAGCGCGTCGAACCAGCGGGCGATGTCGACGTCGGCGGTGAGGACGCTCGCGTTGTAGGGCGGAATCCCGAGCGCCTCATAGCGCTTGCGCTTGGCATCCGGCAGCTCGGGCAGGCTTGCACGGCATTCCTCGAGGAACGCCTCGTCCAGCTCCAGCGGAAGCAGGTCTGGATCGGGGAAATAGCGATAATCGTGCGCGTCTTCCTTCGACCGGAGGGTCCGGGTGACGCCCTTGTCGGGATCGTAGAGGCGGGTTTCCTGGACGACTTCACCGCCTTCCTCGAGGACCTCAATCTGCCGCTTCGCCTCATGCTCGATCACGGCCATTACGAAACGGACCGAGTTGACGTTCTTGGTCTCGGTTCGGGTGCCCAGCTCGCCGCCGGGCTTGCGGACGCTGACGTTGACGTCGGCGCGCATCGAACCTTCTTCCATGTTGCCGTCGCACGAGCCGACATAACGAAGGATTGTTCTGAGTTTCCTGAGGTAAGCCCCTGCTTCGGCAGGAGAACGCATGTCAGGCCGCGACACGATCTCCATCAGCGCAACGCCCGCGCGATTGAGATCGACGTAGCTCATCGACGCATGCTGATCGTGCATCAGCTTTCCCGCGTCCTGCTCCACGTGGATCCGTTCGACGCCGATGCGCTTGGCCGAGCCCTCGTCCTTCTCGTCGACCAGGACCTCGACTTCACCCTCGCCGACCAGCGGATGGTAGAGCTGGCTGATCTGATAGCCCTGCGGAAGGTCCGCGTAGAAATAGTTCTTCCGGTCGAAGCGGCTCCACGCATTGATCTTGGCTTCCAGCGCCATTCCGGTCCGCACCGCCTGCCGGATGCACTCCCTGTTCGGCACCGGAAGCATGCCCGGCATCGCCGCGTCGATCAGGCTTACCTGCGTGTTCGGCTCCGCACCGAACGCGGTCGCTGCGCCGGAGAACAGCTTGGAGGCGGTCGCGGTGATCTGCGCGTGCACCTCGAGGCCGACGACGACCTCCCACTCGCCGGTGGCGCCTTTGACGCGATAGTCGCTCACGCTCACCACCACTTCTCCGCCCGATGCGTGAAGCCGGCCCGCTCCTCGATCGCCAGGGCGGCGTTGAGCACCGTCTGCTCGTCCATCTCCGGGCCGATCAAGTGGAGTCCCAAGGGAAGCCCCTGCTCGTCGAGGCCGCCGGGAACGCTCATCGCTGGAAGCCCGGCGAGGCTCGCGGGCACAGCGAAGACGTCATTGAGATACATGGCCAGCGGGTCGCTCATCTTCTCGCCGATCCCGAATGCGGCCGATGGCGCGGTGGGCGTCAGGATGACGTCACACTGCTCGAATGCGCGCGCAAAGTCCTGCTTGATCAGCGCGCGGACGCGCTGCGCCTTGGTGAAGTAAGCGTCGTAGAAGCCCGCCGAGAGCACATAGGTGCCGATCATGATCCGGCGCTTCACCTCGGCTCCGAAGCCGGCTGCTCGCGTCGCCGAATACATGTCGTCGAGCGTCTTCACACCCTCGACGCGCATTCCGTAGCGAACGCCGTCATAGCGAGCGAGGTTGGACGAGGCCTCGGCCGGAGCGATGATGTAATAGGTCGGGAGCGCGTATTTGGTGTGCGGAAGGCTGATTTCGACCGGAGTCGCGCCGGCGTCCTTCAGCCACTCGATGCCCTTGTCCCAAAGCACGTTGATCTCGTCCGGCACTCCGTCGATCCGATATTCCCTTGGAATACCGACTCGCTTGCCGCTGAGATTGCTGGACAAAGCGCCTTCCCAATCGGGAACGGGCTGGTCGAGCGAGGTCGAATCCTTCGGATCGAAACCGGCCATCGCCCCGAGCAGGATCGCGCAGTCACGAACCGTCTTGGCCATCGGCCCCGCCTGGTCGAGCGAGCTTGCGAATGACACGATCCCCCACCGCGAGCAGCGGCCGTAGGTCGGCTTGATCCCGCAAATGCCGGTGAAGGCCGCCGGCTGGCGGATCGAGCCGCCGGTGTCGGTGCCGGTGACGCCCGGTGCAATCCCTGCCGCGACCGCGGCCGCCGACCCGCCCGATGATCCGCCGGGGGTCAGCGAGACGTTGCTCCCGTCCGTGCGCCGCCACGGGCTGATCACCGGCCCGTAGGCGCTGGTCTCGTTCGACGAGCCCATCGCGAACTCGTCCATGTTGAGCTTACCGAGCATGCCCGCGCCCGCCTTGCGCAAATTGGCGACCACGGTGCTTTCGTAAGGCGGCTTGAAGTCCTTGAGGATCCTGCTTCCGGCGGTCGTGTCGACGCCCTTCGTCGCGAACAAATCCTTGATGCCGAGCGGGATTCCGGCGAGCGCACCGGTCGACTTGCCGCTGTCCGCTGCGTCCGCAGCCGCAAGCGCGTCCTCCGGAGTCTCCACAGTGTAGGCATTCAGCCCGCGAGCCGCGGCCACGGCGGCATTATACGCCTCCGCGACCTCGCGCGCCTTGAAATCGCCTCCGCGCATGCCGTCGCGAAGCTCGGCGATCGAAAGGTTGGTAAGGTCGGTCACTCGATCACCTTAGGGACCGCGAAGAAGCCGTGTTCGGCTCCCGGAGCGTTGGCGAGGATCGCGTCGCGGCAAGCGCCGTCAGTGACCGCGTCATCGCGCAGCCGAAGCTTTTGCTTGATCACAGCGGTCAGCGGCTCGATTCCGTCGGTGTTCACCTCACCGAGCTGCTCGACCCAGCCGATGATGGCGTTGAGTTCCGGCACGAGGCGCTCGATCTCCTCGTCGCTCATCGCGATTCGGGCGAGCTTGGCGATGTGGCGGACCTGTTCGGGGGAAACTGACATGGAGCGCGCCGGATAGCGGCGACGCCCCAGAGCGGCAAGCGCTCTAGCCGCTCCACGCCTCCCCCTCGGGTGCGCCGCGGCCGAGCTTGTCGGGAAGCGGCTCGCCTTCCGGCGTGAAATCGAGGCTGACGGAATTGATGCAATAGCGCTCGCCGGTCGGCGGCGGACCGTCGGGAAAGACGTGCCCCTGGTGCGCTCCGCAGCGCGCGCAGACGATCTCGGTACGCACCATTCCGTAGCTCATGTCGCGGATCGTATCGAGGTGATCGGCGGCGAACGGCGTGGTGAAGCTCGGCCAACCCGTCCCGCTCTCGAACTTGGTGCCGCCATGGAACAGCGGCAGCCCGCACAGCCGGCAGGTGAACACTCCGGGCCTCTTCTCATCCAGGAACACCCCGCAGAACGGCGCCTCGGTGCCGTGCTCCAGCAGAACGCGCCGCTCATCCTCGTTCAAATCCTCCTTCAGCTCCTCGAGCTGCTCCTCGGTCGGAGGGGTGAGATCGAATGCGGCTTCGGCCATTTCTATTTCCTCGATGCGATCCACTCGTCCACCCGCGTCTCGAGCACGGGAAGCGGCTGCGAACCGTCGCTTATGATCAAATCGTCGAACGCCTTGATGTCGAACTTCGGTCCAAGCGCGGTCTCCGCCTTCTTGCGAAGCTCCATGATCTTCAGCATTCCGATCTTGTAGCCGGTCGCCTGCCCTGGAAGCGTGATGTAGCGCCGGACTTCCGAGCGCGCCGCGTCGGGGGACTGCCGGCCGGTCTTGATCATGTAATCGACCGCCTGGTCCTCGGTCCAGCCGAGCGCGTGGATCCCAGTGTCGACCACCAGCCGCGCCGCCCGGAACAGCTCCGCATCCAGACGCATGAAGTCGGACGCGATGTCGGGATAGGCGCCCATCTCCTTGCATAATTGCTCGGAATAGAGCGCCCAGCCCTCGTTGAACGCGACATAGCCGCCGGCCCGGCGGAACTTGGGCGTGCCGGTCTGGCGAACCTGGATGTCGCCCGCCATCACGTGGCCGGGAACGCCTTCGTGGCACATCAGGTCGGCGAGCGCGGCAGGGTCCTCCGTGTTGCCGAGCAGGTGGACATAGACCCGGCCCGGCCGGGTGCCGTCCGGGCTCGGGCCACCTGCGTGGGCGGCACCGCCGGCGACCTCGCTGAACGAGGGCTCGCGAACCACCTCCATCTTGTATTTGGGAACGTCGTTGAAGCGCTCGGGGAGAAGCTCGCGATTGTGCGCGATGATGGCGTTCGCCCGGTCGAGATAATCTTTCCGGAGAGCGTCCGTCCACGGAGTGGGCGGGAAGCGTTTCTCGCGATCCGCGTAGAAGGCGTGCCGATCGGCAAAGCCGGCCTGGCGAGCGAGCGCATCCTGCTCAGCCTCGATCCGAGCGACTTCGCTAAGCCCGATCTTGTGGATCTGGTCGGCGGTGAGGTCGAGCGTCGTGTTGAGCTTGAGCGCGGCCGCATAATAGTCCGCTCCGCCCGGAAGCGAGATCGCGCCGACCCGCCCGCTCGGCGCATTCGGAAGCTCGCTCGTCGCCCATGCGATGACTCGCTCATACGCCGGCTTCATTTCCAGCAGCGCCGCCCGGCTGTCCTCTAGCAACGCATTCGCCTTCGACGCGTCGATCTTGCCGGCCGACTGGAGCTTGGCGACCTTCGCCTTCGCGTCGGCCCAAAGCGGCGAATCCTCGCCCGCTCCAAACGGCGCTCCGGCGATCAATGTCTTGCTTCCGCTGATCACCCGCTCGATCTCGAACTTAGGAGCCCGGATTCCCTGCGCGTCCGACTCCTTGCTCTGGGCGATCGCCGTATCCAGCACCGCCGGAATGGCGCGAATGCGGGAATTGTAGGCGCTCATGTCCGCCTCGTCCTGAACCGTGTGCGTGTTGATCAGGAAGTTCGGAAGCGACGCGTGGATCGAATAGAGGAAGGAATAGAATGGCGGGCTGTAGTGGCGGTACTTGTACCGGCGCTCAGCACGCTCGAGCTCGGTCACCCGGATGTCGTAATTGGTCTGCCCCCTGGCCGACAGCTTGCTGCGGTCGAACTGCGCCTTCATCCGCGCGACGCTGTCGCGAAGCGCTTCCAGCCGCTTTAGCTCGCCTGCATCGCTGATGTCGTCGAGCCGGTCCTGGCCCTCCTTCATCCCGAGCCGGGTTGCGAGCTGCGGGCGGGACTTCAGCTCCTCGGCGAATTCCTGGTCGAGGAAGGCGGTGAGCCGCGCGTCTTCGGCATTGGCAGGAGCGGCGATCGGAGCCGGCTGGGCCGAGACCGATGCATACTGTGGGACAGCGACGATCGCCGCGGCAACGAGCAGCCAATGCAATTTCCGCACGAAAATTCCTCCCCTCGGATTGTCGGGCGAACCCTAACGAAAGGTATGCTCACTGCAACCGATTGCGTCGGACCGTTCGTAGAAAATTCGCGCTATTTACCCCTCCGTTTCGATCAGCCTGGTGCGATCGCCACTTCCGGCAATTGCGGGCGGACCCCAGCCTAGGGAGACCTCCCGATTGAGTCGCAAAGGGATGAGGAATAGCCGGCTTCGCAGGAGGAAGGCCGATGATCGCTGCCATTCTCGCACTTGCGGCACTGCAAATGACTCCGAGCCTACCCGGTTCGCCGCCCGATCCTCCGACCAACGGCGGCGGCGAGCGATGGGGAGTCGTTAGCCTCGACTACGAACGCGACGCCATAAATCTCCGGACTGAAATGCGTGCGCTCCAGGAGGCCGATGGCGGTCAGCTGACACCGCAACATCGTGCTTACGTGAAGAAAAAGGTTGAAGCGCTTCTCAATGCCTATCGCCGCGACGCTGAACGCGCGGGCCCGACGGCGATCAACGCGGACGGATCGAGGCCGCGCTAACGCCGCTCTTCTGGCAGCTTTGCGTGGAAAGCTGCCATTCAGTGCGCGGCTATCGAAAACGAACGTTCCGCGCCAGCTTGGTCTTGTCCCGCGACTTTCCCTGTGCGAGCCTCTCAAATTCAGGGGTTGCGCAATGCGTCGAAAAAATTTCACTCCCGACACCCCGGACGGAGCGTTCCTCGAATGATTGAAGGGCGCACGCTGCCGGGCGCCGCGGCGCTTCAGAGCTGATGGCCGGTGGGGTGCCTAAGGGGCAGTTGAGGGCGTTGTTCGCAACACCTGTGATCTTCGACGAACTCGAAGACGCAGCGGACCTCAATCGCCAGTTGGAGGCAATCATCCTCGCGCGGCGGGAGCATGAACCCGGTTTACGCCTGTCCAACCATGGTGGCTGGCAGTCTCGACACGATTTCCCTGATTGGTCCGGTGCGGCTGGCAATCGGCTTATCAGGCACGCGCTAGGTCTAGCCTCATTCTATACCGCGACCGACGCGCCGGTAGGGCTGGGATGGGTGACGGACTGCTGGGCGAATGTCTCGGAGAGCGGCGCTTTCAACATGGCACACATCCACGGAGGGTCCTTCTGGTCGTGCGTCTATTATGTGAGGATCGGAGAGGGAGGCGGAGGCCAGTTGGTGCTCCACGACCCCCGCATGCCTGGCCTTACCATGCATGCGCCTGATTATCGCTTCGAGGGTGTCGGTGCGGAGGTCGCAGCCGGCATCAAGCCCAAGGCTGGCCTGATGGTGCTCTTCCCAGGATGGCTGTCCCACAGCGTGGAGCCGTTTCATGGCACGGGCACAAGAATTTCCGTGGCAATGAATATTCGCGCCGTACAGCCGGTGCGGCGCAATCAAGCAACAGGATCAATGGAGGGCGCGCCGAAGGCCTGAAGGGCCAACCAAAGATGCGCTCAATTCGAGATTACAGAGCAGGCTCGGTTGCCCGCCAGCAGCCCCTGCCCTAACCGCCACGTCCAATGTGCGCTCGCCGCTTCCTGATCTTCGTGACGTTCCTGACCCTGCTCGTCGTCGGGGCGGCCTTCGCCATCTATCAGTTCGGCGGGTCGGTCCTTCGCCATCAATATACGCCGCAGGGCCATTTCGCGGCCCCGGCGCCCAGCAGCGGCCCCGATTATGCCAAGGCGGAGTCGTGGATCGCCCGGCCGGACATCCCGCACAACGCCGCGGGATGGCTGCCGCCCGGAACGCCCGTCGCCGAGCCTGGCGAAGCGGCCGTCTTCTACGTCCACCCCACGACCTATCTGAAAGGCGATCACTGGAATGCGCCGCTCTACGAGCGGGACAGCGGCTGGCGCGACCAGCTGTTCACCCAGAGCCAGGCGAGCGCATTCAACGGCGCCGGCGCGACATGGGCGCCGCGTTACCGCCAGGCTGCGTACGGCGCCTTCCTTCTGGAGAGCGACGATGCGCAAAAAGCGCTCGACCTCGCTTACGGCGACGTCTCCGCGGCGTTCGACGAGTTCCTGAACCGCGTCGGTGCGGACCAGCCGATCATCCTCGCCGGCCACAGCCAGGGGGCGCTTCACCTGATCCGGCTCCTTCAGCAGCACAAGGCCGTGCTCCAGAAGCGGCTTGTCGCCGCCTATGTCGTCGGCTGGCCGATCGACATCCGCGCTGACCTTCCCGCGCTCGGCTTTCCCGCGTGCACGGCGGCCGACCAGTCGGGCTGCATCCTCTCGTGGATGAGCTTTGGCGATCCGCCCAACGCCAATTTCATCGTCGGTGACTGGCAGGGCACGAAAGGGCTCAACGGCGGCAAGCGCAACCGCGAGCAGATCCTCTGCGTCAATCCGATCACCGGGACTGAGAGCGGCTCGGCGCCACCCGCGGCCAACCCCGGAACGCTGGTCCCCAACGGGGACTTTTCAAACGGGACTTTGGTCGCGGGCTCGGTCGGGGCGCGCTGCGAGAAAGGCCTGCTGCTCGTCGACGGAAACTTGCCGTCTCTCGGAGGCTTCGCGTTGCCGGGCAACAATTATCACGTCTACGATTATGCTTTGTTCTGGGCCGCGATCCGGCGCGACGCCGAACGGAGGCTGGCCGCATGGAAGCGCTGATCACCGGCTACACCTCGGCCTTCGCCGACGCGCTGCCCGACGCGGGCAAGCTTGCGGGGCTGGATGTCGGCACCAGGACGATCGGCCTAGCGATTTGCGACGCCGGCTGGCACTTCGCCGGTCCCGCCGAGACGATCAAACGCACCAAGTTCACCAAGGACCTGGAGGCCCTCCGCGCCTTCGTCGAGCGAGAGCATGTGGTCGGCGTCGTCGTCGGCCTTCCGCTGAACATGGACGGAAGCGACAGCCCTCGAACTCAATCCGTCCGCGCCTTCGCCCGCAACCTCGCTCCGCTGGATCTTCCGATCCTGCTGTGGGACGAACGTTGGTCCACGCAGGCTGTCGAGCGCGCGATGATCGACGCTGACGTCAGCCGGGCGAAGCGCGCGGAGAAAGTGGACGCGCTTGCCGCCGCCCACATCCTCCAAGGTGCGATCGACGCACTGGCAAATCTTCCGGGTCCGGAATAAGCGGGACGCTCGTGGACCTTCTTTCAATCGATTCCCTGAACGACGCGCAGATCGGGACCATCCTCGATCGCGCGGATTTCCATCTCGCCGCCAATCGCTCCGGAGGTTCGAGCAACGCCCTCGCCGGCAAGCTGGTCTTCAACCTCTTCTACGAAAATTCGACCCGAACGTTGATGTCCTTCTCCACCGCGGCGCATCGGCTCGGGGGTAGCGTCGTGACGCTCCCGGTCGAGCAGTCGTCTGTGAAGAAGGGCGAAACCCTCGAAGACACCGCGCGAACGCTCAACGCAATGCGGCCGGACGTGGTGGTCATCCGCCACCGTGAGAACGGAGCGCCCCAACGCGTCGCCGAAATCATGGACAGTCCGGTGATCAACGCCGGCGACGGCACTGACGAGCATCCGACCCAGGCGCTTCTCGATGCGGCGACCATGCGCTCCCGCTTCGGGAGCTTCGAAGGACTGACCGTCGCGATCTGCGGCGACATCCGCCACAGCCGGGTGGCCCATTCCAACGCCATGCTTCTTCCGCGGTTGGGTGCAAAGGTTCGGCTGGGCGGGCCGCCGATGCTGATGCCCGACGACCTGCTCGCGCCGCATTCGGTCGACGAGGCGATCGAGGGCGCGGACGTGGTGATGATGCTTCGTGTGCAGCGCGAGCGGTTGGCCGAGGACCTCGGCGACGCTCCCGGGGAATATCTGGCCCGCTACGGCCTGACTGCCGAACGGCTGGCGAAGGCGAAGCCGAACGCGCTCGTCATGCATCCCGGCCCGATGAACCGCGGAGTGGAGATAGACGGAGCGATCGCGGACGACCCGCATCGCTCGCTGATCACGCTTCAGGTCGAATATGGCGTGGCAGTCCGGATGGCCTGCCTGGAGCTTGTCCTCGCCTAGCGCGAAGCCATCTGGACGGGTGCATCACCGGCCACGAGGCGAACGAAGCAGTTCCCGCCGCGGCTCTGGAGGAGCTCGCAGCGCAGGCGCGCTTCGCGGTCGCTTCCGAAGCCCTTGATCGACAGCCGCCAGACGGTGCCCTTCGGCCCTTCGAAGCGGGCGCGCTGGGGCGAATATTTGGCGAGCGCCGGATAGCGCTTGGTGATCTTGTTCCAGGCGACGCTGACCTGCGCCGGCGAGCTGTAGGCGCCGAGCTGGACGACCGAGTTCGAATGGCCGTTGGCGCGGTGCGCCTTCCTGGCCGCCCGGCGGACCGTATCGCTGATCGCGACATAGCTGGCCGGCTGGGCAGGAGCCTCGAAGCGGGTCGGAAGCTCCGGCATGGGAGCAACAGCCTGGACGACGGGAGCTTCAGGTTTCGATTGCTGAAGGAGCGAGCGCGCTGCCTCGGCGGCGACGGCGACCTGGGCCTCCTCGGCCTGGCTCGGCGCCGGATCCGGCAGTGCCGGCAGCGGAGCAGGCGGAATTTCCGCGGGCTGCGGAGCCTGGAAGGGCTCCGGCTGGCTCTTCGGAAGGACAAGCTGCGCCATGCGCTGGTTATCAGGCGAAGCCTTGAGTGCGAGCTGTTGCGGCTGGCCAGGATCGGTGGTCGGATGAACGCCGGTTACCATCGCGAGCTGGTCGTACGGGTGCGAGGGCGTGGCCATCGCCATCCACTGCTCGACCCGCGAGTCGAGCTGGTCGGGCGAAACGTCCTGAGCAGCGACGGTGCGAGCCATGGTCCAGTCGCCGGAAAGGCCATAAGCGAGCGCGAGGTTCTGGCGGACGCGGGCGTCTGCCCCCGGCGCTCGGGCAACTTCGCCGAGGATTGAAACGGCGTCGTCCGGACGGCCGGCGAGGGCCACGGCAAGCCCATAGTCGGCGGGATCGAGTGCACCGCGGGCCGCATCAAGGGCGGCCAGAGCGTCGGAGGACCGGCCCTGCCCGATTTCGACAAGCGCGAGCTTGAGCACCACGTCCGCCTGAGCCGGAGAAAGGGTCAGCGAGTCACGGTAGGCCTGCTCGGCCGAAGCGAAACGGCCGGCGGCGAAGTAGCAATTGCCCAGAAGCTTCCGGAAGCCGGCGTCGTTGGGCGTGTACTGCACCGCCTGCTCGGCGAAATCGACCGCAAGCGCGAACTGGCCGGACGAGAGAGCCGACTGGGCGCGCATCGCGAGCCCGATTTTCGAGCTGTCGGCCTTGGAGGCGAACGATTGCCGCCCCTGCGGCTGTCCGATCGCGCAGCCGGCGAGGGCCGCCACGATGGCGATTGAGGAGATTGCGGTACCAAATCGGGCCGGGCGCATTGTCGCTTATCCCTTCCGTTTTGCCTTTTGGGCGAGTGTGTCGAGCTCGGGCATTTCGCCGAGCAGCTTGTCGAGAGCCTGGGTGACCAGCATCTGCGCCGAGCGTCCGTCGACGGCGCAGGCGAGCCGAAGCTTCAGGTGCCGATCTGGATCCAGGCGAAGAGTGAAGGCAGCCTTGCCCTTGGTTCCAGGCGCGGCGCGTTCCTTGCGCTGGCGGCGAGCGGCAGGCGCGGGTGCGGGCTGGCGCACGATGACCGGCTCGGGCTGCGGCTTAGCCATCAGCACCGGTGAAAGGTCGGCTTCGGATTCGATGGCGTCTTCCGCGTCGACGTCGGCTTCCGGCTCGTACAGCTCGGCGGAATCGTCGACTTCCTCCTTCTCTTCCTCGCCCGCATCGTCCGGCGTGTAGGCCGACAGCCGGCCGGCGATTTCCGCCTGCTGGTTGTGGACGGGAGACTCGATCGGCGTCAGGCCGGCAAGATTGTGTGGATGCGCCGGAATGACTTCGCCGAACGCATCATGTTCCTCATCCGGAGCCGGGTTGTGCGCCGGCTTCGGCGGCTCGAACCCCATGTCGTTCCAGCCGAGGTCCTCCAGGCTTGCGCCGGCCTGGCCGAAGCCCTGCGGACGCATGGCCGGGCGGGCCGCGCCCTTGCGGGCGAGGAGGCCGGACGAAAGAGAAGCGAAAGGCTTAGGCTCGGTTTTCACGCATTCCCCCGTTACTGGCCCATCACGCGACGGCCGAAGCCGCCGACTGGACGCGGGCTCGCCTGGCTGATGCCCGGCGCTGCGTTGGGGGCTGCAAAAACCGTCCGGCGGAAATTCTTCTCGAGCCGGTCGGAGATATATTCCCACAGCTCGATGACTTCGCGCGCGGAGCGACCGTTGGGGTCGACCTCCATCACGGTCCTGCCGTCGATCATCGACGCCGCGAAGTCCGTGCGGTGGTGAATGGTAACAGGAGCGACGGTTCCGTGCTGAGACAGCGCGACGGCCGCCTCATAGGTGATCTTGGCTTTGGGCGTCGCCGCATTGACGACGAAGATGAGCGGCTTTCCGGCACGATCGCAAAGGTCGACGGTGGCGCCGACGGCACGAAGATCGTGCGGGCTCGGACGGGTCGGGATGACGATCAACTCGGCGACCGCGATTACGCTCTGGATCGCCATGGTGATCGCGGGCGGAGTGTCGATGACAGCGAGGCGGAAGCCCTGCTGGCGAAGAACCTCAAGATCCGAAGCGAGCCTGGCGACGGTCGTCTGGGCGAAGGCGGGCATGTCGGCCTCGCGCTCGTTCCACCAGTCGGCAAGGCTGCCCTGCGGGTCGATGTCGATCAGGCAGACGGGACCGGCGCCCGCAAGCTGAGCTTGCACCGCGAGGTGACCGGAAAGCGTAGTCTTTCCTGATCCGCCCTTCTGCGATGCCATAGCGAGAACGCGCATGTTTTCCCCTGCCCTTTGCGATCGATCGAGGCGGGAGTGACACCCAAGGCTCTAAAATCTGGTTAATTGCTCCACGACCCTGTTGCCCGCGCCGGCAAGATGACTAGGCTAGCCGCGGGAGATTATCCGGGGATGAAGTTCATTCGATTCAGCTTGTTACTGGTGATCGCGACTAGTGCTGCGTCCGCTTCGCCGGCGGCCGCGCCGAAAACGGTCCGGGACGGAATCACTGCCTGGCAGAATGCGGATTACGCGTCTGCAGTCGCGATCTGGCGCCCTCTGGCGGAAAGAGGGGACGCGGACGCAGCCTTCAACCTGGGCCAGGCCTATCGCCTCGGGCGGGGCGTGACCGTCGACCTCGCACAGGCGCAGAAGTGGCTCGAAAAGTCAGCGCGGGCAGGACATCTGGACGCACAGACCACCTTGGGCCTGCTGCTGTTTGACAGCGGAAGCCGCGATTCCGCTTTGGTTTGGCTGAAGAAGGCTGCCGAGCGCGGCGATCCGAGGGCGATGCTGGTCTATGGAACGGCGCTCTTCAACGGTGACGGCGTGCCGCGCGACCCGTTGATGGCCTATGCCTATGTCAGCCGGTCCGCGGCCCAGGGGCTCGAACCGGCGAAGACAACCCTCGCCGAAATGGACAAGGTTTTGCCGGTCGATGTTCGCCGCCGGGCGGTCGAGATCGCACTTCAAAAGGCGGCGGAAGTCCCCGCGCCTGGCTCCAAACCGGCGAAAGCCGCGAAACCGGCCAGGGTAGCGGCGAAGCCCGCCGTCCCGCCCGCCGTCAAAGCGAAGCCGGTTGCTACTCCGTCAGCAGCCGCTTCGCCTAATCAGGTTGCCACAGCGGGAAAGTGGCGCATTCAACTCGGCGCCTTTTCGAAGCGGGAGTCGGCTGAATCCCTGTACCGGAAATTCTCAGGGGCGCTGGCCGGACACCGGCCTTTCTATGTTGCCGCGGGCGCAGTCACCCGGCTTCAGGTCGGACCCTACCCCAGCCGCGCGGCCGCTGCGGCTGCTTGCGCCTCGCTCAAGGGCCAGGCCTGCTTCCCCGTCGAAGCGAAATAGAAGCTCAGCCGCACACCCATTCCTTTTTGCGGATTCCCTGCGCCCACAGGAGCGCGTCGAGGCCGTGATGGTCGATTCGTGCGTCGGCGATCTCCGCAAGCGCGGGCTTCGCGCGATAGGCGACGCCCAGCCCAGCCTCCTCCACCATCAGCCGGTCGTTCGCTCCGTCTCCAATCGCCAGCACATCGGCAGCCTCCACGCCAAGCTTGCCACGCTCCTCGATCAGCGCTTCCAGCTTCGCCTGCGCGTCCACGATGGGGTCCTCGACACCGCCGCTCAGCTGGGTGCCGTCGAACAGCAGGCGATTGGCCCGCACAGTGTCGAAGCCGATCATCTTGGCGACGGGCTCGGCGAAGGACAGGAACCCGCCCGAGATCAGCAAGCTTCGAGCGCCACCAACGCGCATCGTCCGGACGAGTGTTGCCGCTCCGGGGTTCGGGACGACTCGCTCGGCAAGGCAGCGAGCGATCGCATCCTCCTCCAGCCCTGAAAGCAGGGCCACGCGCTCGCGAAGCGCGGCCTTGAAGTCGAGCTTGCCCTGCATTGCCCGTTCCGTGATCTCGGCGACCTCGCGCTTCAGGCCTGCAAAATCCGCCAGCTCGTCGATGCATTCCTGACCGATGATCGTGGAATCCATGTCGGCCACGAGGAGCTTGCGGAACCGCGGCTCGGGCGGCTGCACGACGACGTCGACCTCGGGCAGCGATTCGAGGGCCCAGCGGACCGCCTTGGCATCGCCCGATACATGCAGGTCGACGGCGTCGCCTTCGTCGATCCAGGCTCCGAACCGCGCCTTGGGGTCCAATTCTCTCAGAAGCCCAAGCGCCCGGTCCACCATCCTGTCATCGAGCCGTCCCGCTGCTATCAAAGTTGCGATGAACATGGTCGCCTTAATTGCCGGACCGACGGCTAGCGGCAAGTCGGCGCTTGCGCTTGCGCTCGCCGAGAGCACCAGCGGGCTGATCATCAACGCGGATAGCGCGCAAATCTATCGCGACCTGCCGATCGTCAGCGCCGCGCCGAGCGAGGACGACCTGCGGCGCGCGGAGCACAGGCTATACGGCATCGGCGACGGCGCCGAGCCCTGCTCCGCCGCGGAATGGGCGGAGCTGGCGAAAGCCGAAATCCAGGAGGCGCAGCGAAACCGGCGCCTTCCGATCCTAGTCGGAGGCACCGGCCTCTATTTGCGGACGCTTCTCGACGGCATCGCGCCGGTCCCGCCCATCGACGCTGACATACGCAAGCGCGTGCGCGGGCGCCCGGCTGAGGAGAACAGGTCGGAGCTTGAGCGTCTCGACGCTGAGGCCGCGGAGCGGCTCAACCCCGCGGACACGACAAGGATCGCTCGGGCGCTTGAGGTCGTTGCCTCTACCGGCCGCACTCTCGCCAATTGGCAGTCCAGCCGCGAAGGCGGGATTGGCAGCCAGATCGACTTGAAACCGCTGATCCTGCTGCCGCCTCGGCCGTGGCTCTACGAGCGCTGCGATTCCCGATTTGCGAAGATGGTCGACGATGGGGCGGTTCAGGAGGTTGAGGCACTGCTCGCCCGTCGGCTCGATCCTTCACTGCCCGTAATGCGCGCCATCGGGGTTCGGGAAATCGCGGCTTTCCTGAAGGGCGAGCTCACTCGCGAAGAGATGCTGGAGAAGGGCCAGCAGGCGACGCGCAACTATGCGAAGCGGCAGTACACCTGGTTCGCTCACCAACCGCCGCCCGAATGGCCGCGGTTCGCCAAGCCCCTGGAGGGCGAAGCAATCGGCCGGGCTCTGGCCCTGCTTCGGCCAAGCGCGTAGGCGGCGTCGATGGAGCTGATCCGTGACAAAGACATCGATCCGGCGCCGCTCGCCGACAAGCGCGTCGCGATCCTTGGCTATGGCAATCAGGGCCGCGCGCAGGCGCTGAACCTGAAAGATAGCGGGATCGACGTCGTCGTTGGGCTTCGCGGCGCATCCGGAAGCAGCATCGAGGCGCAGGCCGCCGGGCTTGAGGTCGAGCTGCTCGAGACCGCAACAGCAACCGCAGACGTCATCATGTTCCTCGCGCCCGACGAAATCCTCGGCGACCTGTACACCGAGGTCGAACCGCACATCCGCAAAGGCGCGGCGCTCGGATTCAGCCACGGGCTTGCGATCCACTTCGGCTTCATTCGCCCCCGGGCCGATCTCGACGTGTATCTCGTTGCACCGAAGGGTCCCGGAACGGCGCTGCGCTCACTGTACCAGGCCGGCAAGGGCATGGTCGCGCTCTGGGCGGTCGCCCAGGACGCAAGCGGCAATGCGCGCGACATCGCCCTCGCCTATGGCCGCGCCATCGGCTGCGCTCGTGCCGGCCTGATCGCCTCCTCCTTTGAGGAGGAAGCGGTGGCGGACCTGTTCAACGAGAATGCGGTGGTGTGGGGTGGAGTGCCCGAGCTTCTGCGCGCCGGTTTCGAGACGCTTGTCGACGCCGGAATCTCGCCCGAAGTCGCCTATCTGGAGTGCGTCGGCGAGCTCAAGCTGATCGCCGACCTCATCGAGGCTCGCGGGATCGCAGGAATGCGCGAGGTGATCTCCAACACGGCGGAGCTCGGCGCGGTGCTGGGCGGGCCGGCGATCATCGACGACGCGATCAGGGAAAAGATGGCCGGCGTTCTGAAAACGGTCCGCTCCGGCGAGTTCGCCAAAACGCTCCGGAGCGAGGCGGAGAACGGCTATCCGAAGCTCGACGCCGCGCGACAGGCCGCGCGCTCACAGCCGATCGAGCAGGTCTATCAGAAGTTGAGGAAGCTTACGGGCGACTAGCCGATTTCGTCGCGAACGGGGATTTCCCGTTCCCCGACTGACGCCCGCTCCAGGTAAGCCTTCTGAAGCTTGCGATGGGCCTCGGCCGCTTCGCCGTCACCGGCGGATTTTGCGAGCTCGAGCTCCTCGGCCGCACGCTGCGCATAATATGCGCGATCTTTGCTGGCGTCCTGCTCTTCCATGGCTCTACTCCTACTGAGCGGAGAGCCTAGCAGCTTTTGCGGGCGAAGTCGCTCGTTCTATCCCTGTAACGGTGCGACACATCGCTCAGAAGCGAAGCGACAGGCCGACAGCCAGCTTCTTCGACTTGCCGGCCACCGGTGTCATGGATCCGTCCGAATATTTCGGTTTCGTCTTGAAGAAGCCGATTCCAACCGTCGCATTGGGCGAGACGTCGCGGCCGACGATGATTCCCTGCCCGTGCCTCAGGGTTCCGTCGGGAGCGCGATAGTCGATGACAGGGAGAGCGAAACTGCTGCGTGCAAGGTTCAGCTCGGGCTCGCTCGGCGCAGGTTGCAACTTGAGGTCGGCGGCAGGATCCTGGGCGAGCGCCGGCGCTGTCCACAACAGCGCCATCATAAGCACTGCGCAACGCGCCATCGTCTCTCCCCTGTCGCTGGTTGAACAACAGGAGCGACGCGCGGTTCCTTAACTATCTGCGTCCGAACAGCTTCTCGATGTCGGAGTGGGCGAGCTTCACCCAGGTGGGGCGGCCGTGGTTGCACTGGCCGGACCGCGGAGTGACCTCCATTTCGCGCAGAAGCGCGTTCATTTCCGCCACAGAAAGCACGCGCCCTGCCCTCACCGATCCGTGGCATGCGATCGTCGCCTCGACATGATCCAACCGCTCCTGGAGCGACATTGCCGAACCGAGCTCGGCGATTTCGGCGGCGAGATCGGCGAGGAGCTTGTGGACGTCGGGCGAACGAAGCGCTGCGGGGACCGAACGGACGAGGATCGAGGTCGGGCCGAACCGCTCGAGCTCAAGACCAAGGCCGGCGAGCTCGGCAGACGCACCTTCGAGCCGGTCGCAATCGGGCTCCTCAAGCTCCACGACCTCGGGGATCAGCAGGTCTTGCCTCGGAACGCTTCCGCCAGAGCGGGCGGCGCGAAGCCGTTCGAGGACGAGCCGCTCGTGTGCCGCGTGCTGGTCGACGATGACGAGACCGTCGTCGGCCTCGGCGACGATGTAGGTGCTCGCGACCTGGCCGCGAGCGACGCCGAGCGGATAGGACTGCACGGGCTCGACGGCAGGTTCCGCACGGGCGGAGGGATCGACCCGGATGCCGGTGAACAACGCCCGTTCCTCGCGAACTCCGGCGGGTGGCGTCGAGGGGGAGCTGACGCTGCTGGTCCAGACGACCGGCGCGGCCGATTGCTCGTGGGCGGCGCTGCGGTGGGACTCCATGTCTAGCGCCGAGCGGATGCCGCCGACGATCAGCCCGCGGACGGCCGCAGCGTCGCGGAATCGAACCTCGGTCTTTGCCGGGTGGACATTGACGTCGACCTCTTCGAGGGGGACGTTGAGGAACAAGGCCGCGATCGGGTGGCGGTCGCGTGCGATGAGATCGCGGTAGGCTGCGCGCAACGCGCCCACGAGCAGCCGGTCCTTCACCGGCCGCGAATTGACGAACAGATATTGCTGGTCCCCGACGCCGCGGTTGAGAGTCGGGAGGCTGACCACGCCGGTAAGGCCGAGACCGTCCCGCACGCAGTCGATTCCGACGCCGTGCCTGTCGAGCTCGGGCGCGAGCAACGTGGCGACCCGCGCCTGCGGGCTCGACGGCTGAAGCGAAAGGATTTTCCGCCCGTCATGCTCCACCGCGAAGGCGACGTCGCTCCTCGCCATCGCAAGCCGCTTCACTGCATCGAGCGAGGCGGCATATTCCGCGCGCGGACTGCGCAGGAACTTGCGCCTCGCCGGCACCTTTTCGAACAACTGCTCCACTCGCACCCGGGTGCCGGGCGGAAGCGCAGCCGGTCCTTCGCCCACTCGCTTGCCGTGATCGACTTCGATCCGCCAGCCATCGGCGCCGCTGGTCCGGCTCTCAAGTGTCAGGCGCGAAACGCTCGCGATCGACGGCAGCGCTTCTCCGCGGAAGCCGAAGCTCGTGACTCGTTCGATGCTGTCTCCCGAAAGCTTGGACGTCGCGTGGCGCTCCAGGGCCAGGCGCATGTCGTCCGGGCTCATTCCCGAACCGTCGTCGACCACTTCGATCAGGCCGGTGCCTCCGCCGGAAAGCCGAATGGTGATGGTCTTCGCACCAGCGTCGAGGGCGTTTTCGACCAGCTCCTTGAGCGCGCTTGCCGGCCGCTCGACGACCTCGCCCGCGGCGATTCGGTCGACCAGTTCGGACGGCAGTCTTCTTATTGACATGTTAATAGCTCTAGCCCAATCCGAAGCGTCCCGCGAAGCGCTGATTTGAACCGAAAAATTCAGTTCGCTTTCAATGCGAAGCGGTTAATTCTCGTTTCTGTGGCCGGGGGGAAAGTCCGGCTTCCGGACTTAAGGCGGAGAGATAAATCAGGATGTTCTGGACGCGCTGGTTCAAATGGATGTCGCATGACATGGCGATCGACCTCGGGACCGCCAACACGCTCGTTTACGTGCGGGGCCGCGGAATCGTTCTAAATGAACCGTCGGTGGTCGCGATCGAGACGGTGAACGGCGTCAAGCGGGTCAAGGCCGTCGGCGACGACGCCAAGCTGATGATGGGCAAGACGCCGGACCAGATCGAGGCCATCCGGCCGCTTCGCGACGGGGTCATCGCCGACATCGACGTGGCCGAACAGATGATCAAGCACTTCATCCACAAGGTGCACGGCGGCAAGATGCGCGCCTGGCGCTTTCCCGAGATCGTGATCTGCGTGCCGTCCGGATCGACGTCGGTCGAGCGCCGAGCGATCCGCGACGCCGCTTCCAATGCTGGAGCAAGCCAGGTCTATTTGATCGAAGAGCCGATGGCCGCCGCGATCGGCGCGGACATGCCGGTCACGGAGCCGATCGGGTCGATGGTCGTCGACATCGGCGGCGGCACCACCGAAGTTGCGGTCCTCTCGCTTCGCGGCCTCGCCTACACCACCTCCGTGCGGGTCGGCGGCGACAAGATGGATGAAGCGATCAGCTCCTACGTCCGCCGCAACCACAACCTCCTGATCGGCGAGGCAACGGCCGAGCGGATCAAGAAGGAAGTCGGAATCGCCAAGCCCCCGACGGACGGCATCGGCAAGACGGTCCACATCAAGGGCCGCGACCTGGTCAACGGCGTTCCGAAAGAAATCTCGATCAACCAGGGCCAGATCGCCGAAGCGCTTTCAGAGCCCGTCGGGACGATCGTCGAGGGAGTCCGGATCGCTCTTGAGAACACTGCTCCCGAGCTCGCCGCAGACATCTGCGACCAGGGCATCGTGCTGACCGGCGGCGGAGCCCTGCTTCAGGGCCTCGACGAGGTCCTTCGCGACGAAACCGGCCTGCCTGTAACCGTTGCGGAAGATCCGCTGACCTGCGTCGCCTTGGGCACTGGCCGGGCGCTCGAGGAAGAGCAGTTCCGCGGCGTCCTGCAGACGGCGTAAGAGGCCCCTGAGCGGTGGCGGCGTCGCGCCCCGGCTGGTCCAGACGCGCGCAATACGGGCTGTTCTTCAGCTTCATTGCCGCCATTGTCGCGGTCGCCATCGGGCTGATCCTGCTCGCCATCTCCATCGCGGCTCCGCAGCGGTTCAATAATCTTCGAGGCCTGGCCCTCGACGCGACGGCGCCAATCACCAACTCGCTTCACGCGGTGAGTGCCACCGTCGGCGGCCTCGCCTCCGGTGCCGGCGACTATTGGGATGCCGCTCACCAGAACGACCAGCTGAAGCGCGAAAACGCCGCGCTTCGGCAGCAGATTACCGAAGCCCGGGCGATCCTGCTCGACAATCGCGAGCTTCGCGCAACTCTCCGCCTCCGGGAGGAGACGCCGCACACGATCGCAATCGGGCGGATCGTAAGCTCATCGTTCGAAAGCCCGCGCAGGTTCGCAATCCTTGCCGCGGGCAAGCGCGACGGCATTGACGAAGGCATGCCGGTCCGGTCGGCCAAGGGGCTGATCGGCCGAGTGCTTCAGGCCGGCACCCTCAACTCAAGGGTGCTGCTGGTGTCGGACAGGGCGAGCACTGTCCCTGCCCGCCTCCTGACCAGCGGCCAGGCTGTACTGTGCCAGGGTCGCGGCGACGGCACCCTGGAAATCAAGCCACTCGAGGTGGGTCGTAACCCGTTCAAGCCTGGCGACGTGGTGGTCACGTCGGGAGTCGGCGGTCTTTATCCGCCGCTGATCCCGCTGGCGCGGGTCGTACGCCTACTCGGCGATGGCGCGATCGCGGTCCCGCTTGCCGACATCGGTTCGACCACCGTGGCCATGGTGGAGCAGCCTTATGAGGTGGAAGCTTCCGCAGCCGCGCCGGTGGTTGCCGACCAGGGACCGATCCCCTGATGGTCCGCTCCGCGCTGACTCCAAACAAGCGGATCGGCGAGGGGCCGGTTCCGGCCGCGCACCTGGTCCCCGCGGCTTCGGTCGTCGTCGCGATACTTCTCACCGCGCTTCCTATCGTCGTTCAGAGCGGCTGGTTTCCGAACTTCGGGTTCATGGTGCTGATCGCCTGGCGCCTTCGCCGGCCGGACGTCTGGCCAGCCTGGTGGGCAGCCCCGCTCGGGCTTCTCAACGATTTTCTCACAGGTGCGCCGATCGGGCTTTCGGTGACCGTCTGGACGGTGGCGATGCTCGCGGCCGACTTCGCTGACCGCCGCATCATGTGGCGCGATTATTGGATCGAATGGACGCTAGGGGCGCTGTTGATCGTCATGGACCAGCTCGCCCAATGGCAGGTCGCGGCATGGATGGGTGCAAGGCTGCCCTTCGCTTCGGTCATTCCCCCGATGTTAATCTCCATCGCGGCATTTCCGCTTTTCGCCTGGGCAGTCGCGTCGATCGACCGCTGGAGGCTTCGGAGAAAATGAAGCACCAGCCGATCACTCCAGTCCATCAGTCGCTGACCTTTTCACGGCGGATGATGGTGTTTGGCGGCGCTCAGGCCGCCATTGGAGCGCTCCTCGTCGGCCGGCTCGGCTGGCTGTCGATCGCGGAGAACGAGCATTACTCGCTGCTGTCGGAGAGCAACCGGGTCCAGCTGATCGTCGTGCCTCCACGGCGCGGATGGCTTGTTGATCGCAACGGCGTCCCGATCGCGATCAACCGCAGCGACTTTCGCGTCGACCTCGTCCCGCAGCAGCTCGAGCAGCCCGAGCAGACGCTGAAGAGCCTCGCCAAGATCCTCGACCTCGACACCGACGCGATGGACAGGATCCTTCGCGACCTCAAGCAGAGCCGCGGGTTCCAGCCGGTGCAGGTCGCGGAGAACGTGCCGTACGAACAATATGCAGCGCTGATGGTGCGCTTGCCGGAGCTGCCGGGGGTCCGCCCGATGCGCGGTTTTTCGCGCTACTACCCGCACGGTCCGGCGGTCGCGCATCTGGTGGGCTACGTCGGCACCCCGTCCGCGGAAGAATATGAAAAGACGAAGAACCCGCTGTTCCTCACCCCGGGGTTCAAGATCGGAAAGCAGGGCCTGGAGAAGACCCTCGAGCCGTACGTCCGCGGCACACCCGGCGGCCAGAGGATCGAGGTCACGGCCCGAGGCAAGCTGGTAAAGGAGCTCGACCCGCAGCCGGATCGGTCCGGGCAGACGGTCAAGCTGACGATCGACGCCGGGCTTCAGGAATTCGCCGCCAGGCGAATGGGCGACAATTCAGGCGCCCTTGTCGCCATGGACGTCGCATCAGGCGACCTGCTCGCCTACGTCTCGATGCCCGCCTTCGACCCGAACAGCTTCAGCCAGGGCATCGGCCGTACCGAGTGGAAGATGCTGTCGGAGAACGACCACATCCCGCTGCTCAACAAGGTCGCCCAGGGTCTCTACCCGTCCGGATCGACGATCAAGCCGGCAATGGCGCTCGCCTTTCTGAAGCAGGGGATCGATCCGAACCGGAAGTTCCACTGCTCGGGCGGGGTTCAGATCGGAAATCGCTACTTCCGCGATGATGCGGCGCATGGGACCGTCGACATGCACTCGGCGATCGAGCACAGCTGCAACGCCTATTTCTGGGCAATGGGACTGAAGACGGACCCGCAGCTGACGACGGAGATGGTCAATTACCTCGGCTACGGCCAGGAGTTCGACCTGCCGATCCCGTCGCAGCGCTTCGGCACCATGCCGAGCCCCAGTTGGCTCGAGGAGAAGTACCACCGCCAGTGGCAGGGCTACGACACCGCGAATACCTCGATCGGACAGGGCTATGTGCTCGTGAATCCGATCCAACTGGCGGTGATGCCGGCGAGGATCGCCTCCGGCACGCTCGTGCAGCCCCGGTTGCTGATGGGAACTCCGCGCAAGCCGATACCGCCGCTGGCCGTCGACCCCGAGCATCTGGACTATGTGCGCAAGGCTATGGCCGCCGTCGTAAACGAACACGGCACGGCAGTGGCTTCGAAGCTTCCGCTGGACGGAGTGCTGATGGCCGGAAAGACCGGCACGGCGCAGGTTTTCAAGCTGGGTGCCCGCGGACACCAAAGCAATTGGGCGCTCCGCGATCACGCGCTCTTCATCGGCTTCGCGCCGGCGGACAAGCCGCGCTACGCGATCGGTTGCATCATCGAGCATGGCGGCTTCGGAGCGTCCGCGGCAGCGCCGATCGTCAAGGACACGATGACCTATCTGTTCGACAAGCAGAAGGCCTACGCAGCGCTTGCTCCGCTCGAAGAGCAATGGGGCGGCACCCTCGCCGAGCGAAATGCCCGCGAGCTGAATCGCATCAAGGCCGTGGCGAGAGCGAACAGCGCGTGATTTCCTCGGCCATTATCCCGCAGCCGCTCGCCAAGCTTCCGTGGCGGCTGATCTTCCTCATCGTCATCCTTGCGTGCGTCGGACTCCTGACGCTTTATTCAGCCGCGGGAGGCTCGCTTCGCCCGTGGGCATTGAAGCAGGGGCTGACGTTCCTCTTCTTCTTCGCCGTCGCCATCTCCATGTCCTGGCTTCGGGAATCGACTTTAAAGAGCGTCGCCTTCCCGATCTACATTGTCGTCTTCGTCCTTCTCGTCGGCGTCGAACTCCTTGGCTTCGTGGGCAAGGGCGCGCAGCGATGGCTTGAGATCGGGCCGGTGAAACTCCAGCCCAGTGAGTTCATGAAGCCTGTCATCGTGCTGGTCCTCGCCCGATTCTACGACCTTCTCCCACCCAGTGCGATCAAGAGCTGGCGCGCGATTTGGCCGGCCGCTCTCATGCTCTTCATCCCTGCCGCCCTGATCCTCGTCCAGCCGGACATGGGGACGGCGCTAATGGTGATCCTGATCGGTGCCAGCGTGATGTTCATCGCCGGCATCCCGTGGTGGATCTTTGCCGGAGCTGCCGGAGCGCTTGCGGCGGCGGCTCCGCTCGCCTTCGCGTTGATGCACGATTACCAGCGCAAGCGGGTTCTGATCTTCCTCAATCCTGAAGCGGACCCGCTCGGCGCCGGCTATCACGTCACTCAATCGAAGATCGCGATCGGCTCGGGCGGCATCTTCGGCAAGGGCTACCTCCAGGGGAGCCAAAGCCACCTCGATTATCTGCCGGAAGGACATACCGACTTCGTCTTCGCGACAATGGTCGAGGAATGGGGGCTGATCGGCGGCCTGATCCTCATCATGGCTTTCTACCTCGTCGTCCGCTGGGGCATGCGCGTCAGCATGAATGCGCGGACCCGCTTTTCGCAACTGACCGCCGCGGGACTGACCGCCACCATCTTCTTCTACGTTTCCATCAACCTGATGATGGTGATGGGCCTTGCTCCCGTTGTTGGCGTCCCGCTTCCCCTGGTCAGCTATGGCGGGTCGGCCGTGATGACGATCATGCTCAGCCTTGGGATGCTGATGGCGCTCGAGCGGCAACAGCGCACCGGCTCGGGAATTTCCAGCCTTCGAATCCCCGCTTGAACGGACCGCGGTTGCGCCCCATCTGAGCCCGTGCTACCGGCGCGCCGCCCCTTGCGGAAGGCCGACCGAAGCGCCTTTCGCCTCACAGGCAAATCGTGTGGACGCATAGCTCAGTTGGTAGAGCAGCTGACTCTTAATCAGCGGGTCCTAGGTTCGAGCCCTAGTGCGTCCACCATTTTTTCATCAACACCAACCGGTTATGTAACCAAACGACGCCTGCCGACCACAGGTAACAGATCAGGCATCAACGAAGTTGGCGAAGCACTCACCTGTGCGTCCGATTCGGGATCAGGTCAGGCGTCCCACCGTAGATCCGCATCTTGGCGTTAAGGCGGCCGCCCGTGTCGAGGGCCTGAAGATATTAAGCTGGATAAAGCAAATCTGATTGCCGGTAATTAGGCGCATGCTGCATGTTGCTGGCGGCTTGTTCGCATGGTCGCAGACTTGAGCCTGATTTCGGCGGAGACAGGCTGATCAGTGTGAGAGTTGCTCGGCTGGGGGCGTATCCATCGCCGGATTCCGGTCGAAATAGTTGAATGGCCGCAGCTTGAACGAATGCCAGAGCCCCGGCATCACCGGCCAGTCCTCCGCGCGGGTCTGATGTCGGAAGCCGATCGTGTACCACAGGACCAAGTCCTGGTCGGCAATCGATTCGTGATTCTCGATGAAGGCCGGAAGCCCTTCGACATTGCGGTTCTGGTTTGGATAGGCACCCGCCGCGTACAATTCGTCAGAATGATAGCGGGTCACCCAAAATGACGCGCCCGAGAAGGCCGCCCTCTGCTGCTGCGGCTCGTCATCGGCGAGGATCGAGATATCCGAATGGCCGGGCGCCAGCTGGAAGCTGGTCGGATTGCCAAGGGCGTTCTTCCTGTCGCCGCTTTCAAATCGGAACCAGGCGGATTCGTGCATGGGCTCGAAGGCCTGCTCGGAATCGACTGTCGAGCGCTCCACCTGCCAGATGCTTCGCCGAAGCGGGTTGTTCGTCAAAGCCTTCGGAACGAACTTGTCGACCACCATCCGGTTCTTCTGCCCGTCTACGTCGAGATCGATGCGGAAACTCATGAAATGATCGTGGTTCACGCCGACGAGGTTTGGAGCGATCAGGGTTCCGTAGGCAGTGTCTTCCTTGGCGGTCGCATCCTGCATCGTCTTGGCGGCAACGGCTTTGGTTGCATCGATCCCGTAAGCGCCCACGCGAACTTCGATTTCGCCGCGGCGGTTGAAGGCATAGTCAAGCAAATAGTCGTAATTGCCGACCTCCGGCGCCATCCGCACCACGAGCTCAACGTTGGGGCGGCTCTCGTGCGACTCCGTGAATACCTCGTAGTGGCGCCACAGCGGCTCGCCCGTGTCGCGCTCGAACACGCAAACGACGTTCTTCAGCGCCAACGGCTTGCCGTGATCGTCCGAGATGATCGCATCGAGGAATTTCGCGTTCACTGGGCAGTCGGAGCCAGGCTTCAGCGGAGACGACAAGGCGCCGAAACCGTATTCGCCGATGTCCATGTAGGCGCGGTAGGCCCAGGTCTTGCTCGGTTCCATGTAGGGAACGAACATTTCCGACGTGCTGATCTCATAGGCGATCTGGCGTGCCTGATTGCCGTCGCGGTACCTCACCTGCGAGATCACCGGTCCGACGCGCTTGTCGACGCGCAGGTGGAAGCTCCACTTGTCCCACTCGATGGTCGAACCGTTGATCGTGAAATTGTCGCCGGCCGGCGAGACGATCTGCACCGGCTTCAAGCCGTTCCGAGTGCTCGTCGCAGGATCGTAGGCGCTGGAAGGCACTTCCGCAGGAACGGGCACAACGCCCAAATCGATCACATCGAGAACCTTGCGGGCGCGCACGTCGACCACTGCGAGGACGTTCTCGATTGGGCGTCCGTAGATGTGATTCACTGCGCCGGCGGTGTCGAAGCAGGGGACGTTAAGGAGCCTCAGGCCGCGATACCGCTCGTCAACGACGGGGCCGACGGTCAGCGGAGCGCAGATGATCTTGTCGTAACTCGTATAGCCGCGCTTGCGCATCGCCGCCTGCCAGCGCGGGTCCGACTTGGCGATCTCGCTCGCGCCGAGGAATTCCTCGAACAGGATGAGCGACTGGCGGTCCTTCACCTCCTGGTCGGAAACCACGGAACCTCGGGTCAGGTCGACCACGGCTTCGTGGATAGCCGGACCGCGGAGGTAAGAGGCGCGGGCGAGCCTCGCGAACGGCTTCCCCGGACTCCAGGCGAGCACAGACTCCTTCGAGTTCTCCTGAAGGGTGATGGTCGGATAGCGGGTGTTCGAATCCACCTTCCCGGCGGCGGTGAGAACCTGGACGGCTCGGTTGATTTCGTCCGCTGTCAGTGCGTCCATCGGGTTCGTGGGCGCCTGTTGCGCAACGGCGGGTCCCGCCGCGACGACCGCCAGCGCAACCGCTCGAGGCATCCATCGCATTTGCAAACCCTCCCGCTCGTTTCAGGTCATCGCTGGAAAATACTTAACAGGTTAACTTGATGCCGGGCAACCCGCGTCGTAGAATTGCCCAGGATGAGCCTCTACGCCCTGCAGAAGCTGCTCTACGAGCTTAATCGCGACCCCGCCGTGCAGCACGCTTTTACATCAGATCGCGAGGATGTGCTCGGCCGCTATCGGCTGACCGAGGAGGAAGCGGAGGCGATACGTCGCGACGATATCGGCAAGCTCTACATCCTTGGAGTGAACGGGCAGATCCTCATGCACTTTGCCGCCTGGCGGGGGCTCAGCTGGGACGAATATATCGCCGCGATGAAGGATGCGCTTGCCGAGCATGGACAGGTGCGCGGCGGAATCTACGCCGCGGTCGATGGCGGAGCGGGAGGCGCGCTGTGAGCCTGGTTTTCGCCGGAATCATGAGCCACGGACCGGGAATGAGGGCTCGCGCCGACCGAGCGGACCCCGCCGTGCGCGATCCCTTCTTCGCCACCCTCGATCGCCTTCGGGCCACGCTCGAGGAGAGCCGCCCCGACGCGATCATCGTCATCGCCGCCGAGCATTTCGCCAATTTCTTCATGAACAACATGCCAGCCTACGGAATCGGCATGGCCGAAGACTATGAAGGGCCGATCGAGGACCCGGAGTGGCTCAAGATCGAGCGGCGCAGGATTCCCGGCAATCCAGACCTGTCGCGGCGTATCATTGCCAAGGTGATGGAGCGCGTGGACGTAGCTTATGCCGAGGAATGGAAGTTCGACCATGGCATCATGGTCCCGTTGAGCTTCCTCACGCCGCGCTTCGACCTCCCGGTGATCCCGGCCAACATCAACTGCCAGGGGCCGCCGCTGACTCCGCTTTTGCGAGCCTATGAGTTCGGGCGGGCCATCCGGGCCGCGTGCGATGCAGTCCCCGAGCGGATCGCGCTGATCGGGACCGGCGGGATCTCGCATTGGCCTGCGACTCCCAACTCCGGGAAGATCAACGAGGAGTGGGACCGCGAATTCCTAAGCCGATGGACTCGGAACGACCGTGACGCTCTCACCGCATATACCGACGAGGAAACGCTTCGCGATGCTGGGCAAGGCGGGTTTGAGATCCGGACTCTAATCGCCGTCGCCGGCGCATGCGAGGGACGCTCCGGCGAAATCTGGTTCTGCGAGCCCATCCCCATCTTCGCTACCAGTGGCTTTGCAGGCGTAATGGACGTCGGTCAGGCGGCAGCCGCGAAGGCGGCCTGAATCGCGCCGACTACGCGCCCAGCTTCGGGATCTTGTGTTGCCCCAGGCCGATCGCGATGTTCTTCGTCTCCATGTAGAAGTCGAAACTGTAATCGCCGCCATCGCGCCCGATCCCACTCGATTTCATTCCGCCGAACGGCGTGGGTAAGTGCCGCACGTTCTCTGAATTGACCCAGACCATGCCGGCCTCGATTGCCTGCGCAACACGATGCGCGCGCCCGGCGTCGCCGGTCCAGACATAGCCGGCCAGGCCGTACTCCACGTCGTTGGCCTTGGCGATCGCGTCCTCCTCGGTGGCGAACGGAATCACCGTAAGGACCGGGCCGAAGATTTCTTCCCGCGCAATCCGCATTTGCGCGTGGGCACCGGTGAAGAGAGTCGGCTGCACGAAATAGCCTTTGGGGCTGCAATCGTGCCGGGCACCGCCGCTGCGGATCCGGGCCCCCTCGCCGCGCGCCACCTGCATATAGCCCATGACCTTGTCGAGATGGCGCGGGTGAATGAGCGGGCCGACCTCGGTCTGGGGATCGAGCGGGTCGCCGACGCGCAGGCGCTCCACCCGCTCGGCTACCCGGTCGACGAATTCATCGTGGATCGAATCCTGGACGAGCAGCCGGCTCGACGATGTGCAGCGCTGCCCGTTGAGGCTGTAAATCATGAAGACCACCGCATCGAGCGCGCGATCGAGATCGGCATCGTCGAACACCACGACCGGATTCTTGCCGCCGAGCTCGAAGTGGACTCGCTTCAGGGTTGCCGCGCCCTGGCTCATGATCGCGCTTCCCGTGCTCGATTCACCGACGAAGCCGATCGCCTTGATGTCCGGATGCTCCGTAAGCGCGCGCCCTGCCCCTTCGCCTAATCCATTGACACTGTTGAAAACTCCCGCCGGTAATCCCGCTCGGTGCGCAATCTCGACCAACAGCCTCGCACTATACGGGCTCCACTCAGCGGGCTTGTGAACGACGGTGCAGCCGGCCGCGAGCGCTGGCGCGATCTTCCACGTCGACAGCATGAACGGCGTGTTCCACGGCGTGATCACGCCCACAGGACCGATCGGCTGGCGCATTGTGTAATTGAGGTGGTCGCTCGTCGGCAAAGCGAGCCCGTCCTGCGCATCGGGGGCGCGGTCGGCAAAGAAGCGGAAATTTTCCGCGCCGCGGAGCGCAGCCTTGCTCATGAAGCGAAGCGGCTGACCGGTGTCGAGCGATTCCACGACCGCAATCTCGTCCGCTCGCTGTTCAATTGCGTCGGCAATCGAATGCAGGATCTTCCGACGCTTTTCGCCGCTCGTGCGTGACCATTCCGGGAATGCGCGCTTCGCTGCGGCCGCCGCAGCATCCACGTCCTGCGCCATGCCCCCAAGGACCTGGCCAAGCGTCTCGCCCGTCGATGGATCGAGCACGTCGAACGGCTCACCGCCCGCGCCAGACGTCGGCTGGCCTTCGATGAAATGGCCCAGTGGCTCGGAAACGTACGGCGCAAGATGGCCGAGGGCGCGCTGTCGGTTCGCGCTTGCGACCGAGTCCGTCAGTACCGGCGCTGATTCACTCATTCGCCGGCTTCCTTCTTCAGCAGCTCGTGCAGATTGTTTTTCCTCCACGCCATGTCGGGCGGGATTTCATGCAGCTCGAACGAGAGCGCGAGCGGGCGCGACCGATACAGCTCGTCGGTGAAATCGCACAGCGCATTGAAAATCTTTTCTCCCGCCGCACGACGAGTCTCCGCCTCGCGCCCGGATCCGATACGAACCATCATGTGGATGTATCCTGCGTTGGGATTGCCGTTCGCGATCCGATAGTGCGCTCGCGGCTCCGCGCGGGTGCGAACGCCGCCGAGCGGGAATATCCCGGTCTCGAGCGCCGCTTCGTGGATTCGGTCGACCAACGCCTGTATGTCCAGCGCGTCAGCCAGGTTCGCGGAATATTCGATGTTCAGGTGCGGCATTGACCTCTCACAGCTCGGCTGATTAACATGTTAAATATCAACCGGGGCATGGGCGCGCAAGGAAACCTTTGAATGGACATAAGCAGGTTGAGGGGGTCCGTCCCGCCGCTCATCACTCCGTTCACCGACGGAGCGGTCGACTATGACGCTTATGCGGCGATGGTTGAGTTCCAGGTCCGCGAAGGCTCGCACGGGATACTCGCCAATGGCACCACGTCCGAACCGGCATCGCTGACGATCGAAGAGCGCAACCGCATCGTCGATGTCGCTGTCGAGGCTGCGGGCGGACGGGTACCAGTGGTTGCCGCCACGGGTTCGCAGTCGTTGGCGGAAACCGAGGCCCTGACGGATCACGCAGTGCGCGCGGGCGCGGACGCCTTCCTGATCGTCACGCCTTATTATTCCAAGCCGCCGCAGCGCGGCCTGATCGATTATTATCTCAGTCTCGCTGAGCGACACGACCGTCCGTGGATGGTCTATCACATCCCCGGCCGGACGGCGGTCTCGGTAACGCTCGACACGTTTAAGGAGCTGAAGGACCGCTCGCCCACCTTCGTCGGTATGAAGCATGCCGCAAACGATCTTGGCTTCGTCACCGAGTGCCTTTGCGAGTTCGGAGACGAATTCCGGATCTTCGTTGGCCTTGAAGAGCTCTCCTTCCCGATGATGGCGATCGGGGCATGCGGGCTGATGAATGCCGTCGGCAATCTTCGTCCCAAGGTGCTTTCGCAGCTTTGCGAAGCCGTGTGGAACAGCGATATTCCGGCAGCGCGCGCGCTTCATGACCGCCTTCTTGAGCTCAACCAGGCCGTCTTCTTCGACACCAACCCGATCCCCATCAAATATATGATGAAGCGCCTCGGCTTTATTCCCGAGAACGAGCATCGCCTGCCAATGGCACCCGCAACACCCGAGCTCGAACGGCGGCTCGACGCCGTGCTGGAACGCGCCGGACTACTGACGGCCGCCGCGGCGTGAAGATCGCAAAGGTCGAATTTCAGGGCACGGCACGCTGGGCCGCGATCACCGATGCCGGCGCGATCGATCTTACGCCGCTGCTGGAGGCACCCGAGGGAGCGCATCCGCTCTTGAGCGAGGCAGGCGTCCAGCGTGCGAACAACTATGTCGCCGGATGTTCGCCGGACTCGGCGCTGGAGGACTTCAGTTTCGAGCCTTTCTTGCCAGCGCCAGAAAAGATCATATGCGTCGGCGTCAATTACGCCAATCGCAACGAGGAATATCGCGACGGCTCCAATCTTCCGAAATTCCCGAGTCTGTTCATGCGCGCGCCGACGTCGTTCACCGCGCACGATCGCCCGCTGGTCCGACCGCGCGAGAGCGAGCAGCTCGATTATGAAGGTGAGATCGCAATCGTGATCGGGCGCGGCGGCCGCCGGATCGCGCGCGAACAAGCGACTGCGCATATAGCCGGCCTGACGCTCATGAACGAAGGAACGATCCGCGACTGGGTTCGCCACGCGAAGTTCAACGTCACGCAGGGCAAGAACTTCGACTTCAGCGGTTCGATCGGTCCGTGGATGGTCACCGCCGACGAGTTCGACGGATTCGACTCGCTCGCGCTCCAGACACGAGTCAACGGCGAGCTTCGCCAGGACGACAGCACGGCGAACCTCATCTTCAGCTTCGCCGATTTGATCGCCTACATTTCGACGTTCACGACTCTGAAGACGGGTGACATCATTTCAACTGGAACTCCGCCCGGCGCGGGGGCTAGGTTCGATCCGCCGGTTTACCTCAAGCCCGGAGACGTGGTCGAAGTCTCGGCGCCTGGTATCGGGATGTTGCGGAACGGAGTGACGGATGGCTGACGAAGGCTCGAGACGGCGCAGCGCAGCAGCACCCACGATGCGACCGTTCGAGCAATCGCTTCCGATGGCGCTGCTCAGAGCCCGCGAAGCCGTCATGCGAGGCTTTCGCCGAGTGCTTCGGGAACACGGACTCAACGAACAGGAATGGCGCATCATCCGGGCGCTTAGGGAAGTTGACCAGATCGACATCGGCGAGCTCGCCGAGCGCGTCTTCATACTTAAGCCAAGCGCCACGCGAACCGTGAAGAATCTCCAGCGGCGCAACCTGGTCAACCGCTTCAAGTCCGACCGCGATCAGCGGCGCGCCTACATCTCGTTGACGCCCCAGGCGCGCGAGCTCTTCGATCGGCTCGCACCGAAAAACGAAGCAGAATATTCGCGCATCACCGGAGTCATCGGCGAGGGCGACATGCAGGAGCTTTACGAACTCCTGCGTCGCGTGACGGACCGTCTGAACGGAAGGAGCCGCGGCGAATAGCCGCGGCCGAACCTATCCCTTGAAGCCGAAACGAAGGGTCGCGCCGATCTGCCGCGGCGGGGCGTACATCTGCTCGACGAAGCCGGCGAGACCGAGATCGAGGTTGTAGACCTTGTACTTGGTGTTGGTGAAATTCTTCACCCACAAAATGCCCTGCCAGCGCTCATCGTTCGACGTCAGCGAGATGGACGCATTGCCGACGGCATAGCCCTTTTGGAACGAGACTTCGGAGTTGGTCCCTTCGAGGAAATGCTTGCTCGCGTACCGGCCATCCACCTGGAAGGCGAGGTTCGCAAATCCGACCGGTACGGTGTAGCGCGCCAGGGCGTTCAGGCTGAAGTGCGGCGCCTGAGGCAAGTCCGCATCGGTCGTTCCGGTGCCGGGGAAGACCGCCGGAACGAAGTCGACGTTCGAATCCAGCAAGGCTGCGCCGAGCGCGACGTCGAGATTTTTGACCGGCCGCGAGAAGAGCTCGATTTCCGCGCCCTTCACCGTCGCGTCCGAATTTGCGACCTGCGGCTGAAGGTTGGTCAGCGAAAAAGCCTGATAGTCGTGATAATCGTAATAAAAGATCGCAGCATTGAGGCGCGTCCCCGGTGCGATCGTCGACTTCACGCCGAGCTCATACGAGTCGAGCACCTCGTTCTTGTGCTTGAAATCGGCAAGGACGACGCTCGGCGAGGGCGACCAGTTTCCGCCCTTGATGCCGCGGTTGTACGACGCATAGAAAAGCAGGTCCCGGCTCGGCTTGTAGTTTAGCTGGGCGCGTGCGGCGATGTCGCCATAATCGATGTGGTCGTCACCCGCGAACTGCGGGTTCGCGGCGATCTCACTCGCGTAGTCGAAAAAGACGAAGCCGTCCGGCAGGCCAAGGGCCCCGTTAAACGCCGTCGAGCGGAATTTGATCTTCTTGTTGTCCTGCGACCAGCGCAGGCCGACGATGCCCGTCAGCTCCGGAGTAAAATCATATTCGCCCTGGCCGAAGATCGACCAGTTCTTCGACTTGAGGTCTGTGAGGCCCTGGATGCGGCCGTCCGGATCCCCGGTGATGGCCTCGCCTGATGCGTCGAATTCGCCGTTGAAATCCATGTTCAGGAAATAGACGCCTGCCTGCCAACGAATTCGGGGCGCGTGTCCCGAAAG
Organism: Sphingomonas anseongensis; assembly: GCF_023516495.1. NCBI lineage: Bacteria > Pseudomonadati > Pseudomonadota > Alphaproteobacteria > Sphingomonadales > Sphingomonadaceae > Sphingomonas > Sphingomonas anseongensis. Next base: position 425,350 of record NZ_JAMGBC010000001.1, on the reverse strand, counting down.
ACGAGCTTCATTCGACCATTGCTTGTGATGAGCGATCGTCTGAAAGGGGAAGAAGGTCAGGCCGCCGCCTGCGTCTTCGATGTAGTTCTTGTCGAGCTTGCTGTAGTTTCCGATGTAGGTGAAATCGACGTTGTCGGTGATCCGGTGCGTCAGCTTCGCCGTGAGCGAGACAACCTTGCGGTCAAAGCCGGTATCCTCGTCAGATGCGTGCCGGAAAACGCTGCCCGTGATCGGCGGTCCTGCGTCAACTCCGAGACCCGTATTTGGATCAAATCCGGCGAAGCGGACGATATACTGACCAGTCGGGACGTCATTGTCCTTGGAGTAGAAGCCGGTGAGGCTCAGCAACGTGTCGGGCGTCAGGTCTGCTTGAACGTTTGCACGAAGCGCCCAGCCGTCGGTGCCCTGGCTCGTCCGACCGAGCGCCTTTCTTCCAAGGATCGGATTGAAACCCGGCTTCATCCAGCCGTCCGACTTCGTCCAGAATCCGGCAATGCGCGCCCGAATGCCCGGTGTGATGCCGCCGCCGATGGCGCCCTCCAGGCGGCGCGTATCGAACTCCGCAACCTCGCCCTCAACATAGCCGTTGAGACGAGTCTCGTCGGCGGCGTTGCTCACGAACTGGATGAGGCCGCCGGTCGCGTTCCGTCCGAAAAGCGTGCCCTGCGGCCCGCGAAGCACCTCCACTCGCTCTACGTCGAACATCGGCAGGCCAAGCGCATTCATGCTGCCGACGTAGACCTCGTCCATGTAGACGGCGACGGGCGCTTCGAGATTGTCCTGGAAGTTGTTCTGCGAGATTCCACGAAGGTTGAAGGTCGTGAAAGCCGGCGTCCAAGTTGACACCTGCAGGTTGGGAACCTGCTGGCTGATCTGCTGCATGTTCGAGAGGTTGAGGGTCTTGATCGTTTCGCCTGAGAGGGCGGTAATCGAAATGCCTACATCCTGGATGCGTTCGCGGCGCTTTTGCGCCGTGACGACGATGTCTTGCGAAAAGACGCCCTGGTCCTGCGGTGCCTGTGCGACGCCCTCGCTGACCTTGTCGCTCTCGACCGTGGTCTCGTTCGGCGCTGCATTGTTCGGCTGAACGGCCGGAGTTGTCCCTGTCGGGTCCGTCTGCGCGAATGCTGGCGAAGCCAGCGCAATGCAGCTCAGAGACGTGGTGGCAAACAGGACAGCAAGCCGAGCATGTGACATTTGTGAACCCCCTCCGCTGCCACCTGAAGTCCGGCGGCAATGCCATGTGCTTAACATGTTAAATTGTGGGGGGGAAGCCGGTTTCAGCGCTGCCGTTTCGACGCTCGATCCAACCTAGAGATCGAGGGTAAGGCTTGCAGACTTCGCACGCGAGCAGCAGATCGTCATCAGCTTACCCGACGCGCGTTCCTCGTCGCTGAGAACATAGTCGCGATGGTCTGGCTCCCCCGCTAGCACGTTGGTCAGGCAGGTGCCGCAGAGCCCCTCGCGGCACGAGAAGGGTACCTCGAATCCGTTTTCCTCGAGCACTTCCAGAATCGACCTGTCGGCCGGCACCTGGAACTCCTTGCCGCTACGCTCAAGCCGCACCGAGAAGCTGTCGGACTCCTCCGGCTCATCGCTCTCCGGAACCGTGAACCATTCGAACCGCACCGTGTCCGCAGGCAATTTCGCGGTGAGCGATTTGACCGCCTCCATCAGCGGCGTCGGGCCACAGCAATAGATGCGCTCGCCCGGCGACCAGCTCGACACCGCCTGCGCGACATCGAGTACTTGTCCCGCTTCATCGTCGAAGTGGAACTGCGCGCAGGACTCAGCGAGACCGCAAATCTCTTCGTAGAAGGCCGCGCGCTGACGACTCCGCGACGCGTAGATGATCCGCCAAGGCCTCGAGTGCGCGACGCACCAGCGGATCATTGCCATGATCGGAGTGACGCCGATCCCGCCCGCTATGAAAAGGAAGCGCTCGGCGTCCGGATCGAGCGGGAAGTTGTTCCGTGGTGGGCTGATCTTGAGCTGCATGCCCGCGCGGAGGTGCGAATGAACATAAACGGATCCGCCGCGGCTGCTTTCCGCTCGGCCGACTCCGATCACGTAGCGGTCCCGCTCTCGCCAGTCATTGGTCAGCGAATATTGGCGAAGCAGGCCGTTAGGGAGATGGAGGTCGAGATGCGATCCGGGCTCGAACGGCGGAAGCTCTCCGCCGCCCGGCGCGCGAAGCTCGAAAGTCATCACGTCGCGCGCTTCAGCGCGGGCGTCGGCGACCTGCACAGTCAGCAGTTGCGCGCTCGTCACGCCCGCGTCCGCAGCAATCGTTCCGTGCATTTCAAGCGACGGTCATTCCGCGGCGATCGCCGGCGAAAGCTGCTGCGCAAACTTCGGCGGCGCCTCTCCGGCCTGCTCCGCCTGGATCAGCTTGTCCATGATGTAGCGGAAATGCGAGAGAGCCACGTCTGAAGCGACCGCCACAAGCTTGAAGCTGGGGTCGGCATCCAGCATTTTCTGCTGCTCCTCAATGATCTCCTTGTCCTCCATGAACCCCTCGATCAGACTGTCGAGGAGTGACATTGAGATGGTGTAGTCCGCGCCTTCGAAGTCGTTGAGATAGTTCCAGAAGAAGTGCGTGGTGCGTTCAGTCTCGGGAGTCATGAACTGGCAGTTGCGGAATTCGAGCGTGCCAGGCTTCCCCTCCCCTTCGGCGCCCATGCCTGCCGGAGCGAACATCGTGTCCATCAGGAAGATCCCGGGAATCAACATGCGCGCGATGTTGCGCCGGTCCACCTTGTCGTTTTTGTTCTCGATAACCTTGCGCAGATAAGGCGGCGGATCGCTGTTCTTGTGCCAACGCTCGACATGGAAGCCATTTGGCAAGCGGTCGATCGACACCGGCTTGGTTACGTAGGCATATTCTTCCGACCCGCCGAGCGTGTTCGTGTGGACAAAGGCGAGGTGGTTGAAGTCGCTGAGGTTGTCGACGATCAGCAGATAGTTGGCATCATAGTGGAGGTATGCCGGAATGCCCTTCCACTCAGGATCGTCAAGGTAAGGGATGTCGAGAATCTCGTCCGGGTCGGCGAGCGCCGGGTCCCCCATCCAGATCCACATGCAGTGCTGCTTCTCGACGAGCGGATAGCTTTTGACCCCCAGCTGAGGGGGAATTCGCTCCTGGCCGGGGATCTGCACGCACTTGCCGGACGGATCGAACTTCAGGCCGTGGTACATGCAGCGAACGCAATCGCCCTCGATCCGGCCCTGCGAAAGCTTCGCTCCGCGATGGCAGCAGCGATTGTCGAGGGCGACGATCTGACCGCTTTCGCCTCGATAAAAAACGACCGGCTGATCCAGGATTCGCCGTTCGAGCAGCTTGCCGTCCATGACCTCATGATCCCAGCCGCCCATGTACCAGCAGTTCTTCAGGAACATCGATCGTCTCCCGTCCCGTCCGGCGCAGCCGGAGCGCCGGTGCGAAGTCCGGCCATGGATAGCTTCTAGTCCATAAGATCACACAAATTTAGCTGGCTTTTCTGGAAAGATTGTCCACTGATCTGGACAATGAACTGGGAAGATCTGGATATCTTCTGCCATGTGATCGACCACGGCAGCTTCAGCGGAGCGGCTCGAGTGCTGCGGCGACCAAAGTCGAGTGTCAGCGCCTCGGTTGCGCGGCTGGAGGCACGGCTCGGCACGCGCCTGATCGAGCGCACGACGCGCCGACTTCGATTAACGGAGCCAGGCGAGTCGCTCTATCGCGAGATGTCCCCATTGTTCGGCCATTTGCGGGAAGCGCTAGGCAATGCGGCCGCCATGGGCGAGACCGTCAGCGGCCGCCTGCGCATCGCCGCGCCCTACGAATTTGGCGCTCATCACCTGGGCGCTGTGGCCTGTTCGATGCTCACCGACCATCCGGAGCTGGAGGTCGACATAGACGTCGAGCATCAGCCGGTGAACCTGTTCGACCAGCAATATGACATCGTCTTTACGATGGTTGATCGCGAGCTACCGTCCACGAGCGGGGCAGTTCGGCGGGTCTTTTCGCTGGAGCGCGGACTGTTCTGCTCGCCGCCCTTTTTCGAGGCGGTCGAGCGGCCGCAGAGTCCATACGACCTAAAGTCATTGCCCTTACTCGCAGCGGCATCGGACACCGTATGGGACTTCACGGATTTGGCCGGCGGCCACCTCTCGGTCCCTGTCGTGGCCCCGCGGCTCCGCAGCTCGAACGCAGGCATCCGCTTGCAGGCGGCGATAGAGGGGCTCGGGGTTGCGCGGATCACCTCGACCTTTTGCGAGCCCGCGGTCGCCGAAGGCAGGCTCGTCAGGCTCCTCGAAGATTTCGAATGCGCGCCGCTCCGGGTCTACGCGCTCCTGCCCGCGAGACGGCTAATGCCAGTTAAGGTCCGCATTTTCCTCGACACGCTGGAGATGATGTCGAGGTCAGCCGCGGCCGCTCACTGATGGACGACCTGGACCGAGGTATATTCCTTAAGGCCCAGCTCCCCGAACTCGACCCCAAGGCCTGATCCCTTCACCCCGCCGAACGGGGCGAAAGGCTTGATCGCCCCGTGGTTGTTGACCCAGGCTGTCCCGCATTCCAGCCGCGCGGCGACAGCCTTCGCCTTTTCGGGGTCCGACGACCAGGCTGATCCGCCCAAGCCGACGTCGAGGCTATTCGCGCGCTCGATCGCTTCTTCGAGGTCGGTGTAGCGGATGACTGGAAGCACGGGCCCGAACTGCTCCTCGTCGACGATCCTCATGCCGTCCTTTGCATCGGCGACGATCGTAACAGGATAGAAGAAGCCGGGGCCGGACGGCGGCTCGCCGCCGCACAGGACGCGCGCGCCGTTGCGCTTCGCGTCTTCGACGAGGTCGACGACCTTCTCATACTGCATCTTGTTCTGGATCGGCCCGAGAACGCTGTCTTCAGCCAGCCCGTGACCGACCTGGACGTTCTTCGCATAGTCGACGAGCGCTTCGCACACCTCGTCGTAGATATTGTCGGGTACGTAGAGCCGCTTCAATGCGGCGCACGTCTGGCCGTTGTTGATGAATGCGCCCCAGAAGAGCCGTTCGGCGATCTCCTTTGGGTTTGCATCAGGAAGAACGATCCCGGCGTCGTTGCCCCCAAGCTCGAGCGTGACCCGCTTGAGGTTGCTCGACGCGGCCTGCATCACTTTCTTGCCGGTGGCGCAGGACCCGGTGAAGACGATCTTCTGGATATCCGGATGCTCGGTCATCATCTGGCCCAGGTCGTCGCGGCCTGCGACCACGTTCAGAACGCCTTTCGGAAGCACCTCGTTGAGCATTTGGACAAGGCGGATAGTACTGAGCGGCGTGTACGGCGACGGCTTGATAACGACCGTGTTGCCGGCGCGGATCGCCGGAACGATGTGCCAGATCGCGATGAGAATCGGGAAATTCCACGGAGTGATCGAACCGACGACTCCGAGGGGCTTGCGGTGGAGCTCGACACGGCCCGTCTCGTCGTCTTGGAGCACTTCGACCGGAAGCTCCAGCGTCCCGGTGTGCCGAGCCCAGGCTTCGGCGCCATGGAGTTCGAATCGTGATCCCAGGCCGTTGAGCGGCTTCCCCTGCTCGCGCGTCAGAAGCTCGGCGAGCTCTTCCATATTTGCGTGAATGGTGTCCGCGATGCGATTGACCGCGTCCTTCCTCTCCTGATCGGTCGACTTACTCCAGCTCTTGAACGCGTCACGCGCCGAAGCGACAGCGCGATCAAGGTCCTGCTTCGTTGCAACCGGGCATTCGCCGACGAGCTCGCCGGTTCCGGGATCGCGAATTTCGAAATAATCGGATGTCGGGACCTTCTCGCCCGAGATGATGAGACCATAGCGTTCCATCACGTCTTGCATGTCGGCGATCCTCTTTGAGCGAATGGACAGTCTGGAACCGAAGCCGCGAACGAGTCCAGTGGTTATTTAACATGTTCACTTTTTCTGCTTGACGCGCCAAGGGCCACGACGGCCCAATACGGCCAGAGGATTTATGGGAACCGGCGACTTCGATATCGACGCCAATGACCGGCTCAGCCAGGGCGAGCTTCGCGCTCTGCAACTCGAGCGCCTGCGGGCCACGCTTGCGCACGCTTATGCGAACAATCCAGCCTATTCCCGCAAGTTCGACGAAGCAGGGGTGAAGCCCGAGGACTTGCGGTCGCTCTCCGACCTTGCGCGGTTTCCATTTACGACGAAGGCTGACCTTCGAGACAACTATCCCTTCGGCTTCTTTGCGGTGCCGATGGACCGTGTCGCGCGGATCCATGCGTCATCGGGAACGACTGGCAAGCCGACGGTCGTCGGCTACACAAAGAATGACATCGCAAGATGGTCGGCACTTGTCGCGCGATCGATCAAGGCGGCTGGCGGGCGCGCAGGCATGAAGGTCCACATCGCCTATGGCTATGGCCTATTTACCGGGGGTCTCGGTGCGCATTACGGGGCAGAGCTTCTCGGTTGCACGGTAATCCCGGTCTCGGGCGGCCAGACCGAGCGCCAGATCGACCTGATCCTGGATTTCGAGCCGGACATCATCATGGTGACCCCCAGCTACATGCTTAGCCTCGTCGACGAATTCCGCCGCCGCGGAATCGATCCCAGAAGCACGAGCCTCAAGACCGGCATTTTCGGAGCAGAGCCGTGGACCGAGGCGATGCGGGGGGAGATCGAGGGTGCAACGGGGATCGACGCCGTCGACATTTACGGCCTGTCCGAGGTCATGGGCCCGGGAGTCGCGCAGGAGTATGTGGCGACGAAAGACGGTCCGACGATCTGGGAGGACCATTTCTATCCGGAGATCATCGACCCAGAGAGCGGCGAAGTCCTGCCGGACGGCGAAGAAGGCGAGCTCGTCTTCACCTCGCTGACCAAGGAGGCGATGCCAGTGGTCCGCTACCGGACTCGCGATCTCACGCGGCTGCTGCCTGGCAGCAACGGTCCGATGCGGAGAATCGCGAAGATCGTGGGCCGTTCGGACGACATGTTCATCATTCGCGGGGTCAACGTCTTCCCGACCCAGATCGAGGAGCAGATCCTGCGCTGTCCCGGCCTTGCGCCGCATTACCGGATCGAGGTCGCTCGTCCCCATCGACTGGACGAGGTCAGCGTCCACGTCGAGACCAAGCCAGGCCTGTCGCCGGACAATGCCCGCGAGGCCGCCGACGAGCTTCGTCACCACATCAAAAACGTGATCGGAATTTCCGTATCGGTACTTCTGTGCGAACCGCTGGGCATCGAGCGCTCGGCGGGAAAGGCGTCCAGAATCCGCGACCTGCGGGGGTGACAATTTCCAATTTGCCGGTGCCGCGCAGCTCCCGCGCCGCGATTTCCGGGAGCCACAGATGGGAAATTAGCGGGTCGCAGGTTCGAGCCCTGGTGCGTCCACCATTTTTCCACCGCATCGAAGCTCCGCTCACGGTCGTTCCGTCGACTTCGGTTCGCTGGACCTCCAGCGCGCGACCAGCCGCTCGGCCTCTTCCAGGTCAGCCGCGGAATTGATGTTGAAGAATGGGTCCGGCGCGTCGTCCCAGTCGACCCTAGTTTTCCCGACCAGGTCGGCCAGACCCTTGAGCGACCGGCGGCCGGTCGCGACATACTCAGGCACACGCTCAACGGCCTCTGCACGCCAAAGGCTGCAAACCGGATGCTCGCTTCCGCCGCTGGCGGCAATCGCACATTGATCGGGGCCGATCGCGCCCAAAAGCCGGTCGAGCAGGTCGTTCGGGAGGAATGGCATGTCCGCGGGGATGACGAGGAGCAGGCCCCGCCCCTCCCTCCTGGCGAATTCCAGCCCTGCGAGGAGTCCGCCGAGGGGGCCTTCGACGGAATTGTCAGGGATCAGCTGGGCCTCGACCGACCCCACCTGGCGAGCGTCCCGAACGGCCACGGCGACGCAGTCTGAAAAACGACGCGCGAAACGCAAAGCTCGGACGATCAGCCGTTCTCCGGCGAGCTCGATCAGTGGCTTGCCTCCGCCGATCCGGCTGCCCTCTCCGCCGGCGAGGATGACGATCGCGACGTCCGTGCTCATGTGAACAGGAGCTTCGCGCCCGCGACCAGAAGCACCGCCCCCAGGAACCGAAGCAGCCAGGGACGCGGCAACCGGCTAACTCCCAGCCAGGTACCAAGGCCTGCCCCGATGGCTACAGCTGTTATGAAGATCGGGAGCTCGCTCGGAAGGCGACCGATCGACGCCACGTTGCCTGCGAGCCCAGCGACGGAATTGGCGAAGATGAAGGCCGAAACCACCCCAGACGTACGGCGGGGCTCTTCCCATCCGAATAAAATGATCAGCGGACTGAGGAAAATGCCTCCGCCGGTGCCGGTCAGGCCCGCGAGCACACCGAGCACCGCTCCGGTAGGCAGGGTGACGGCGAGCGACGGCGCGTGCGGCTCGCGCTCGGCAAGCTGCCTCGGCTGCCACAGCAGCCGCGCCGCGGCGAGCCAGAGAAGGATTCCGACTAGCGGCTTGTAATAAATCGCGGGCAGGTGAATTCCGCCACCGATGAACGCCGCGGGAGTCGCAGTAAGTGCGAAAGCGAGCACGAGCTTCCAGTTGCACAAGCCCTTGCTCGAGTAGCGCCAGGCACCGAACCCAGCCACGAGCAGGTTAAGCGCAAGAGCAGTGGGCTTCATTGTCTCGGGAGCGACCGAGAACAACGCCATTGTCGCGAGATAGGCCGAAGCGCCTCCGTGACCGACGCTGGAATAGAGAGCCGCGCCCAATGCCATCAGCACGGCGATCCATACGATCGCAGTCGAATCCATCCGGCCTCCCACTGTCCGCGGCTGGAACCTCGCCGGGATCGCGGGTTGGCGCTAACGCAGATGCTTCAAAAGGCAAACCTGACGGTCATCAGTCAAGAGCGTCCGGAAGGATCAGAATTCCAACCCGCCGTCCGCCACATCCTTGAGGCCTTCCGCGTCGAGGATTTCAATTCTGTTCAAAGTCTCCAGGCGGATTAGTCGTTGGCTTTTGAACAGGGACAGGGCCCGGCTGACGGTTTCCTTCGTAATTCCGAGGTAATCCGCGATATCCGACCGGCTCATCGGCAAGTCCACGAAGCGACCCGCCCGCTCTGGCGATCGGCTTGCCTTGTCGGCCAGCTCGAGGACGAAGCTCGCCAGTCGCTCGGCCGCCGTTTTGCGGCCGAGCAAAACGAGCTGCTGCTGAGCAGCAGCGAGTTCGTGCGCGGCTGCCCGATACAGCTCTCGCTCCATCGCCGGCTGCGTTTCGACATAACGGTCGAAGCGGCTTCGAGGAAACCAGCACAGCTGGCATTCACCAAGCGCTTCGGCGGTGAACGCATGCTCATCGAACACGCTCACTCCCAGGAAATCCCCGGGAAAGAGGAATCCGGTGACCTGTCGGCGTCCGTCGGGGAGCAGCTTGTAAAGCTTCACGCAGCCATTCGTGAGGGTGAATACGCGATCGGCGCGGTCGCCTTCGTGAAACAGCGCCTGTCCGGGCGTTACGACCAGCGTCCATCCCAATGCCTTGAATTGCGCCAGGTCCGAACATTCAAGTACACCACAGACCGCGCGCGCGCGGACGTCGCAAGCTCCGCATGGGTGACCTGCGGGAAGAGTGTCCAGATGGCGCTGTGCGGGTGCAAGCATGGCCAGGTCCTGTCCATCGAACTGATCTGGATCATCGGATAAGTCGAACGGCGCGCTAACCCCATACGGATATTCACGTAACCAGCTGGGGCGGAGGCGGAGTGAACTATTTCCGCATCGAGAACCTGGACCAGGACGAGGTTGTCCTTGCCTGGCCGCTGGTTCGCTCCTTGGAACCGGCGCTCGAACTCCATGCTTGGCGGGCACGTGTCGAAGTCGTGATCGATGGCGGCGGCGGCATAATCGCCGCACAATCAGCGGATGGAATCATCCACGGCCTGGCGACGTATGAGGTGGTCGAGAGGCCGGCATTCGGTTCGGTGCTGGATGTTGCCACGTTCGTCACGTTCGAGCTGACGCGGCAGGGCTATGCGCGCCGCGCCCTTCTGGATCGCCTCAACCGAATTTGCAGATCACTCGGCTGCGTGGCGACGGTAATCAGCGAGCAGATTAGCAGGCCGATGGTTCAGACAAGAAAGTAGACCGCAAGCGCGACGCACACGACGGTCACGACGAGCCAGACAACCGGCCACCGCTCGCCCTCGCCTTCATTCGCGGATGCCGTGTCGAATGGAGCAGGCGTGACGTTTCGCGTATCGTAGACTGTTTCCGTCCGGCTCTTGAGGGCAGGGTTGAGCGGGCCGTCGGATGGCTTATCGGCTTGAGTGTCGGTCATGGTGAACTCCGGCGGCATGGGTGGCGAAAGAGTGCTCGCCGCAACCCTTCACGGTCAAGCGCCAATTGACCATCGCTCGCATGCACTCGGCCCCCGGGTCGGAGCTGTCGCGGATGGCCGAAACGACCGTCGCCCAATGCTCCTCGCTCGCAAAGCGGGCGAAGTCGGCGATCGCACAACGGACGAAAGCGGCGGGCGACATTCCTTCGCGCGATGCGGCTCTCGATACTGAAACCGCCAGTTCCGGATCCGAGGCCTCGAGCGAGGACTGGAACGATCCAGCGGACGAGCGCGCCGCGGCGAGGACATCACCCAAAGTGGGCATCAGCTCGCCCCGCCGCCGATAACGACTCCCTCCACCTGCGATCGGCCGGCAACCTCGGCAACGTAGCGAGCCGCGGCGAGCGACCAGCTGCGCGCCTCCAGCATGTCGGCGATCCGATCCCTGACCATTTCGTAGGGAAGCACCCTGCCCTCGATCCGTCGATGCAAGCGAAGCACATGCCAGCCGAACCGCGACCGGACGGGCTCGCGCCCCGTCGTTCCTTGCTCGATGGCCTCGAGCCCCGCCTGGACCGAAGGCGTCAGTTCGCCCCTGCGGATCTGGCCGAGGGAGCCGTCCTGTTGGGCCGAAGGGCATTTCGAATAAGCCCGCGCTGCCTCGGCGAATGCTTTTGGATCGTCGCCGACATCCGACGCAATCCGCCTCGCCTGCGCCTCGGCAGCCGCCCACGCTTCGTCGGTATCCGCGTCCGGCTCTATCAGGATGTGCGCGGCTTCGAACAGCTCGGGCGTGCGGAAGCGATGCTGTTGCGAATCGTAATAGCGGCGGCATTCCTCGTCGCCGGGAGTTTCGGGCCCGACCTGAGCCTCCAGCAGCGCGCGCACGAGGGCATCGTCTTCGTCTTCGGTCCTTCCGGCCTCGTCGGTCTCGGGCTCCGGCTCCATTCCGAGCCTGCGAGCCTCCTGCAGCAGCAGCTCACGCACCGCCAGCGCGCGCGCAGCCTCAACCCATGCAGTCTCGGCATCCGGCGCCGGATGGTGCTGGATTTCCTGTGCGATTGCTTCCGGCTCGATCTCGACTCCGTTGACGCTGACTTCGCCGAATGTGGGCGGCGGTGGTATGGCCGGCTCTGGACCGCCGCAGCCGCCGCTTTCGCAGGCGCTCGGCATCGCCGGCTGCGGACGTGCTGCCGGATCGCCGATGTTGATGACGTCGAGCGGCCGGTTCATGCGCCCTCCTGCCCGCTCTCGGCCAGCTGCCGAAGGACGGTCGTTCCGCCGTAGGTCGGCGCGGTTCCGGCCGGGCCGTGGGTGAGCACCTCCGGCTTCCGGTTGACCGGGCGGCGCGAGCGGACGATCTGGAAACCGGGCCGAAGCAAGTACCAGACGGGCGCGCTCCAAATGTGGACGAGCCGGGTGAACGGCGTGATCAGGAACAAGGTCAGGCCGAGGATGATGTGCAGCTTGTAGACAAGCGCCACGTCCTTGATCCGCTGCGGAGCCGCCGGATCCAGGGTCAGGATGCCGTTCGCCCAGTTCATGAACTTCAGCATCTCGCTCCCGTCGAGGTGTTTCAGCGTCCACCATGTCGTCAGAATGCCGAGGGTGAGCTGGAGCCAGATCAACACCAGCACCGCGATGTCGCCGATCGAGGAGCTTCGACGGATCCGCGGGTCGAACAGGCGGCGATGGAGAAGAAGGGTGCAGCCGATATAGGACGCCACGCCGGCGATGCCGCCCACGACCAGCGCCGCGGTCTGCTTGAGGCTATGACTTATACGAAGGGTGTCGATCACCGTGACGGGCGTCAGCAATCCGACAAGATGGCCGAAGAAAAGAATGATGATGCCCATGTGGAAGAGGTTGGAGCCGATGACCATCTGACGGCGGCGCAGGAACTGGCTCGATTGCGAGCGCCAGCTGAACTGGCTGGCGTCGAAACGCAGGACGCTGCCGACCACCAGCACCGTCACCGCAAGATAGGGGTACCAACCGAACGCCAGCTGGTTGATGAAATCCATCACTGTCCTGTCTCCCTGTCGACTGGCCGATTGGACGCTCTGATCTTCGCAACGACCCCCGTCGGGCCGCCCATTTCATGCGCACCGCTGGACATGAAAGAGACCGGGGCTTCTTCCCATTCCTCGTCGATCGTTGCCGGATCTTCCTTGGGCGTGTTCTCGTCAATTTGCGCGATCGCGGCTGCATCGGGCTTGGTGTCGGCAAGCGCGACCAGGGAATGGAATAGCCCGGCATAGTCGGAGCCGCGCTTGTCGAGCCGCTCTGCCAGCGCCGCGAAAACGTGCGCCGGCTGCCCGAGCATCTCGCGCGCCTCCTGCATCGGCAGGCATGACGCATATTCGAGGAACACGGGAATGAAATCCGGAAGCTCCTTCGCCTCCAGCAGGAAGCCGCTGTCCATATATTGGCGAGCGAGATCGATCATCGCCTGGCCGCGTTCGCGGCTGTCGCCGTGAACATGCTCGAACAGGTGCAGCGACAGCGATCGCGAGCGGTCAAACAGCTCGCTGTAAGTCGCCTGCAAATCGAGGAGTTCGTCACGTTCGAACCGCGCCAGCAACCGTTCAAGCCGCCGCCGTCCGCCATTCGTCAGCATCTGCTCGCGCGCGAACGCGTCCCGTAGCTGGCCTGCGTTCGCCTTCAAATCTTCGGAAGGATATGAGAGCAGCGCCGCCAGCGCTCGAAGAGTCATCATCATGTCGGAATGTCCATGCGCGGGTCCCGGGACGGCTTTTTCGCGCCGCCACCGAACAGGTTGACCTTCGTCGTACCGAGCGTCCCTTCGCGAAATCCGAAGCCGCTTGAGCCGCGGAGCACGAAAGCATCTTCCTCAAGCTCGCGGTGAGTTGTCGGGATCACGTACCGGTCCTCATAGGCCGCGAGCGCCATGATCTTGTACATTTCCTCGATGCGATTGCGGGTGAGGCCGACGCGCTTCGGAATGGATTCGTCGATCCTTCCCTCGATGCTCTTGGCCCGCATGTAGGAACGCATGGCGAGCATCCGTTCGAGTGCTGCAGCGATTGGTTCTTCGTCTCCCGCGGTCAGCAAATTCGCGAGATATTTCAGCGGAATTCGCAATGAGCGGACGTCCGGCATTCCATCGACAGCAGAGATCTTTCCCGCCTCGGCGGCCGACTGGATCGGCGAAAGCGGCGGAACGTACCAGACCATAGGCAGTGTCCGGTATTCCGGGTGCAGCGGGAAAGCGATCTTCCATTCCATCGCCATCTTCCAGATCGGCGAGCGCGTCGCGGCCTCCAGCCATTGCTCGGGCACGCCGTCGCGCCGCGCCTGCTCCTGGACGGCGACGTCGTTGGGATCGAGGAAAACCTCGAGCTGCGCGGGATACAGATCTTTTGGATCCTCGACCGAGGCAGCCGCCTCGATCCGGTCGGCGTCATAGAGAACGACGCCGAGGTAACGGATCCGGCCGACGCAGGTTTCCGAGCAGACTGTCGGCTGGCCGGTCTCTATCCTCGGGTAGCAGAAGATGCATTTCTCCGACTTCCCGGTGGACCAGTTGTAATAGATCTTCTTGTACGGGCAGCCCGAGACACACATGCGCCATCCCCGGCACTTGTCCTGGTCGATCAGGACGATGCCGTCCTCCGCCCTCTTGTAGATCGCGCCTGATGGGCACGAGGCGAGGCAGGATGGATTGAGACAGTGCTCGCACAGCCTCGGCAGGTACATCATGAACGTCTTTTCGAACTGGCCGTAGATCTCCTTCTCGACACCGTTGAAATTGTAATCGTGGCTGCGCTTGGAGAACTCGCCTCCGAGCATATCCTCCCAATTCCCACTCCACTCGATCTTGTTGAGCTTCTCGCCGGTCACCAGCGAACGCGGCCGGGCCGTCGGCTGCGCCTGCAGCTCGGGCGCCGACTGCAGCCATTCGTACTCGAAGGTGTAAGGCTCGTAGAAATCGTCGATCTCGGGAAGGTGCGGGTTGGCGAAAATCTTCGACAGAATTCGCCACTTCGAACCCTGGCGCGGAACGATCCGGCCGTTCTTCTTGCGAACCCAGCCGCCCTTCCAGCGATCCTGGTTCTCCCAGTCCTTCGGGTAACCGATTCCCGGCTTGGTCTCGACGTTGTTGAACCAGGCGTATTCGACGCCTTCGCGGTTGGTCCAGACGTTCTTGCAGGTGATGGAACAGGTGTGACAGCCGATGCACTTGTCGAGGTTCAGCACCATTGCGATTTGTGCGCGAACCTTCATTCTGCTGACTCCTTCGCCGGACCGGTTGCGCCGGTTCCCCAATCCGCGGTTCCACCCTCGACATTGGCGGCGTCATCCGCAGCTTTGTCGAACCAGTTGATCTCGCTCATCTTGCGCAGGATGACGAACTCGTCGCGGTTCGCGCCCACTGTCCCGTAATAATTGAAGCCGTAGGCGAGCTGCACATAGCCGCCGATCATGTGCGTCGGCTTCATGTTGATGCGAGTCACCGAATTGTGGATCCCGCCGCGCTGCCCGGTGATCTCCGACCCGACGGTGTTCACGAGCTTTTCCTGTGCGTGGTACATGATCGCAGAGCCGGGCATGATCCGCTGCGAGACGATCGCTCGCGCCGTCAGCGCTCCGTTCACGTTGAAAACCTCGATCCAGTCGTTGTCCTCGATTCCCGCCGACTTGGCGTCGTCTTCGCTGATCCACACGGTCGGGCCGCCGCGGTTGAGGCTCAGCATGATGAGGTTCTCGGTATAGGTGGAATGGATCCCCCACTTCTGGTGCGGGGTCAGGATGTTGAGCAGGATCTCCTTGTTGCCGTTCGGAAGCTTGCCGAGCACCTGCCGCACCGTCTTGGTGTCGATCGGCGGCCGCCACGTGACGAACCCTTCGCCGAACGCCCGCATCCAGTGATGGTCCTGATAGAGCTGCTGCCGCCCCGTAAGGGTGCGCCACGGGATGAGCTCGTGCACGTTCGTGTAGCCGGCGTTGTAACAAACATGCTCGCTCTCAAGGCCAGACCAGATCGGCGACGAGATGATCTTCCGGGGCTGGGCAGCCACATCGCGGAAACGGATCTTTTCCTCTTCCTTGCCCTCGGCGAGGTGGAGATGGTCGCGGCCGGTCGCCTTTCCGAGCGCTTCCCACGCCTTCACTGCGACCTCGCCGTTTGTTTCCGGCGCCAGCATCAGGATGGTCTCGCAAGCGTCGATGTCGGTGTCGATTTTCGGCCGGCCTTCGGCGGGCCCATCGAGCACGCGACCATTGAGGTCGCCGAGGAGCTCTACCTCGTGCTTGGTGTCCCAGTTGAGACCCTTGGCGCCGTTTCCGAGCTTCTCGAGGAGCGGCCCCATCGAGGTGAAGCGCGCGAACGTCTCCGGATAATTGCGCTCGACGAGTGAGACCGACGGCATCGTCTGGCCAGGAATGGGCTCGCACTCGCCTTTCAACCAATCCTTCGGCTCATAAGCCTGGGCAAGTTCGCCGGGCGTATCATGCAGGATCGGCGACATCACCAGGTCATGCTCAACTCCCAAGACTTCCGGGGCGATGTCGGAAAACTTCTTCGCGATCGCGCGGAAGATGTTCCAGTCGCTCTTGGTCTCCCACGCGGGGTCCACGGCCGCGCTGAGCGGGTGGATGAACGGGTGCATGTCCGACGTGTTGAGGTCGTGTTTTTCGTACCAGGTGGCGGTCGGAAGGACGATGTCGGAATAGATGCTGGTGGTGGACATTCTGAAGTCGATGTTGACCATGAGGTCCAGTTTTCCGACCGGAGCTTCATCGCGCCACACCACATCCTTGGGCCGGTCGATGCGCTCGCGATCCTCATCGGTGCCGACGACTCCGTGAAGCGAGCCGACGAGATGCTTGAGGAAATACTCATGTCCCTTGCCGCTCGCGCCGAGCACGTTCGACCGCCAGAAAAACATGTTGCGCGGCCAGTTGACCGGGTTGTCGGGGTCAAGGCTCGACGGCTTGAGCTTGCCGGACTTGAACGCTTTGGCGACGGCCTGCGCCGGGTCCGCGCCCGACTTGTGCAGGCGGTTCCCCCAGTCGATCGGGTTTGCATCGAACTGGGGTGCGGAAGGCAGCCACCCCATCCGCTCCGCTTTGGCATTGTAATCGAGCATCGCGCCCGACCAGTCACCAGCCGGCGCCAGCGGCGACAGGATTTCGGACATCTTGAGCGTTTCGTACCGCCACTGGTCGGTGTGCGCGTAGAAGAAGCTCGTTCCGTTCATCTGCCGGACCGGACGACTCCAGTCTGTGGCGAACGCGAGGGGGAGCCAACCGGTCTGCGGGCGGAGCTTTTCCTGCCCGACGTAATGCGACCAACCGCCGCCGGACTGGCCGACGCAACCGCACATCACCAGCAGGTTGATGATGCCGCGGTAGCTCATGTCCATGTGGTACCAGTGGTTGAGGCCGGCCCCCAGGATGACCATTGAACGGCCCTTGGTGGTCTCCGCGTTGGCGGCGAATTCGCGCGCGACCTGGATGATCGCCTGGCGCGGCACGCCCGTCACCTTCTCCGCCCAGGCGGGGCTGAAGGGAACGTCGTCATCATAGCTTGCAGCAACGTTCGGGCCGCCAAAGCCGCGATCGACTCCGTAATTGGCGCAGAAAAGGTCAAAGACAGTGGTGACGTATCCCTTTTCCCCGTCTGCGAACTTCAGCTGCTTGACGGGCACGTTCCGCATCAGAATCTCGTCGTGGTCCGTAGCCACGAAATCGTGCGGAGCCTCGGCACCGAAATAGGGGAACGCGACTGGCTCGATGGAGTCGTGATCGTCGGCCAGCGACAGGCGAAGGCGGACGTCCTTGCCGCTCTCCTCCTTCTCTTCCAGGTTCCATTTGCCTGGATCGCCCCAGCGATGGCCCGCTGAGCCAACCGGCACGACCAGCTTTCCGCTCAACTCGTCGAACGCGGCACATTTCCAGTCGGGGTTGGCAACCTTGGCGATCTTTCCGCCAATATCGGCTGCTCGGACAAAGCGGTCGGGGACAAGGCGTCCGTCA
Organism: Sphingomonas anseongensis; assembly: GCF_023516495.1. Taxonomy (NCBI): domain Bacteria; kingdom Pseudomonadati; phylum Pseudomonadota; class Alphaproteobacteria; order Sphingomonadales; family Sphingomonadaceae; genus Sphingomonas; species Sphingomonas anseongensis. The sequence continues at coordinate 408,070 of NZ_JAMGBC010000001.1, read as the reverse complement.
CGCTCGACCAGCTTTACGAGCAGCGGAAAATCCGAATAGCGGCGGCCGTAATTGGCGAAATATTCCGCCTGACGATCGACGTGGAACTCGCGCAACACGACGTGTCCAAGCGCCAGCGCTAGCGCCGCGTCCGTGCCCTGCTTCGGATGAAGCCACATATCGGAGAATTTCGCGGCTTCATTGTAGTCCGGCGCAATCACGACGCTCTTCGCACCGCGGTAACGAACTTCCGAATAGAAATGCGCGTCCGGAGCGCGCGTCATGGGAATGTTCGACCCCCAAACCAAAAGGAAGCCGGCGTTGTACCAGTCGGCGCTTTCCGGGACGTCGGTCTGCTCGCCCCACGTTTGCGGCGACGAGGGCGGTAGGTCGCAATACCAGTCGTAGAAACTGAGCAGCGTGCCTCCGATAAGCGAAAGATAGCGGCTCCCTGCGGCGTAAGAGATCATCGACATCGCGGGGATCGGCGAGAAGCCGGCAATGCGGTCGGGACCGTAGCTCTTGATCGTATAGGCGTTGGCCGCGGCTATCAGCTCGGTGACCTCGTCCCAGCCGGCACGAACGAAGCCGCCGCGCCCGCGTTTGGAAACCCAGTCGCGCCGCTTGTCCTTGTCCTCGACGATCGACTTCCAGGCCGCAACCGGAGTCATGCTTTTGCGCGCTTCGCGCCAGTGACGGATCAGCCGGGCTCGAACGAGCGGGTATTTGATGCGCGTGCCGGAATAGAGATACCAGCTATAGCTGGCCCCACGCGGACAGCCGCGCGGCTCATGGTTCGGCAGGTCCGGGCGCGTTCGGGGATAGTCGGTCTGCTGCGTTTCCCACGTGACGATTCCGCCCTTGACGTAGATCTTCCACGAGCATGAGCCGGTGCAATTCACGCCGTGGGTGGACCGGACGATTTTGTCCGCCGCCCAACGCTTGCGGTAGGCATCTTCCCAGTCACGAGCCTCATTCGTCGTAATCCCGTGCCCGTCCGAAAACTTCTCCCTCGCCCTTCGAAAGTAGGTCAGACGATCCAGGAAATGACTCATGATGTTCCCCGCTCAGGCAGTAACAGCCGTTGTTGATTGAGACGCAAGCGCGCGCTCCAGGTTCCGAAAGAGTCCGCGCGGCCCGGTGTAGGCGATCCATGTTAGCCCCGCGCAACTCAGGTAGAAGATAATGAAGCCCCACAGCGCCGCATCGGCGGTTCCGGTCAACTCGATCGACGAGCCGTAGGCCTTTGGAATGTAGAAAGCGCCGAAGGCCGCGATCGCGGAGGTGAATCCGATGACCGCCGCCGACTCCCTTTCTGCCTGAAGGCGCCGGTCGCCCTCGGCAGCCCCGCGCTCCGCCCGGTCCACTTCGGCGCGCATGATCGAAGGCACCATCTGGAAGGTGGAAGCATTGCCGATGCCGCTGACGAAGAACAGCAAAAGGACCATTGCAAAGAAGCCAGCGAAACTGTGGGCGTCGAGAAACCACAGCATTCCCGCGACGGCGGCAATTTGCACGACGAAGACCCAGAATGTGACTCGCGCGCCGCCGACTCGGTCGGCGATCCAGCCGCTGCCCGCGCGCGAGAGCGCTCCGATGAGCGGCCCGACGAACGCATAAGCGAGCGCATTCCTTTCGGGGAACACGAGCTTCGCAAGCAGGGGGAAACCAGCCGACATCCCAATGAAGGTTCCGAACGTGCCGGTGTAGAGCCAGCACATGATCCACGTATGGACGCGTCCGAAAATCGACGACTGATCCGCAAACGAAGCACGCGCGGACAATATGTCGTTCATTCCGAACCAGGCGGCGAGCGTGCCGATGATGATCAACGGCACCCAAACGAAACCGGCATTTTGCATCCAGACCTGCGTTCCGTCTGCAGCGGTCTGCGCCTGCCCGCCGAGCGCGCCGAAGAGTCCCATCGTGATCACGACCGGAACCAGGAATTGCATCACGCTGACGCCGAGATTCCCCAAGCCTGCATTGATCGCCAGGGCATTCCCCTTTTCAGCCTTCGGGAAGAAAAAGCTGATGTTGGCCATCGACGACGCGAAATTTCCGCCGCCGAACCCGCAGAGCAATGCAAGCACCACGAACATCAGGTAGGGCGTGCTCGGCTCCTGCACCGCATAACCGATGCCGAACGCCGGGATGAGCAGAGAGGCGGTCGACAGCGTCGTCCACAGCCGGCCGCCGAATATCGGCACCAGGAACGCGTAGAAAATCCTCAGCGTCGCGCCGGACAGTCCAGGAAGCGCGGCGAGCCAGAATAGCTGGTCCGTAGTGAAGTCGAACCCGATGGCCGGAAGCCGCGCAACGACGACGCTCCACACCATCCACACGGCGAAGGAAAGCAGCAGGCAATAGGTGGAAACCCAAAGGTTGCGGCGAGCGACTGCACGACCGCCGCTCTCCCAGAAGCCCGGCTCCTCCGGTCGCCAATCAGCGATCGGTCCGGCGCGGCGCGGCGGGATCTTGATGCCCGCCTCCCCGAGCCCGCGCATTTCCGGCAGCTCGGGAACCTGGGCCGCTGCACCCTTCTTCTCGGCGGCCCGCTCCATGTAGCGAATAGCTGCCTGCATCCACACGAGGGCGATGCTGACGAGGACGAAGAGAAGGACGAAGGAGCTGGTCCATACTCCAGTGACATCGAGCAAGGCGCCAAAGGCGAGCGGAAGGATGAATCCGCCAAGCCCGCCGACCATGCCGACGAGGCCCCCGACGGCGCCTACGTGATTCGGATAGTAAGAAGGGATGTGTTTGAAGACCGCGGCCTTGCCGAGGCTCATGAAGAAACCGAGCACGAATATCGTGACCAGGAAGGGCACGAGGCCCATTTCGGTGTGGAACGTGATCGGGCCGCGGATGCCTTCGACAATATAAGTCGTCGGCGGATAGGACAGCATGAAGGTCGTAAGGACCGAGACGCCAAAGGTGACGTACATCACCGATCGCGCGCCGTAGCGATCGGAAAGCTTGCCGCCGTAAATGCGGAAAAGGCTCGCTGGCACCGAGTAGAAAGCGGCAAGCATGCCGGCCGACTTCACATCAAGATGGTAGACGCCCATCAGGTAGTGAGGCAGCCACAGCGCGAGGGCCACGAACGCTCCGAAGACGAAGAAATAATAGAGCGCAAACCGCCAGACCTGCAGGTTCTTCAATACTGAAAGCTGGCTTCCGATTGATTCCGCCTTGCGGCCTTCGCGCTTCCTCGCCGTCTGCTCCGGATCTTCCTTGGTCAGCACCAGATACAGCAGCGACGTGACCAGCAGCGCCGCCGCCCACAGTTGCGCGACCGACTGCCAACCCGCTGCGACCATGACAAACGGCGCAAGGAATTTGGTGACGGCAGCACCGACATTGCCTGCGCCGAAGATACCAAGCGCCGTTCCCTGCTTCTCTCCAGGATAGAATTTGGAAACGTACGTGACGCCCACTGAGAAGGAGCCGCCGGCGATGCCGACACCTAGAGCCGCGACAAGCAACTCGATGTAGGTATCCGCAAAGGATGTCAGGAAAGTCGCGACGGAAGCGACGATCATCACCGCGGCAAAAACCCGACGACCGCCGAACTGGTCGGCCCAAACACCGAGCAGGACTCGAGTCACCGAGCCTGTGAGGATGGGCGTTCCGACGAGCAGCCCGAATTCTGTCTCAGAGAGACCGAGCTGGTCCTTAACGCCGAGGCCGATGATCGAGAAGATCGTCCAGACGGCAAAGCAGACCGTGAACGCGATCGTGCTCGTCCAGAGTGCCTGGCCCGCGCCCTCGGTTACGCGGTCGCTCTTATTGGCGTTCATGAATTCGTCCCTCTCCCGGAACGCACATGGCGGCAGTAAAAAAAGAGCCCCGGGCCATTGGGTGGCCGGGGCTCATTGCAGAGGCTGAGGGGATGGGCCAAAACCTCTGCGGAAGTCGGGCTCGGGCTGAACGGGACCGCTTCCTGGCCCTGGCTCTGCCAGTCCTGACGGTCGGAGGCGATGATGCAGATCATTTGCGACTCACCTGTCAGCCACCCGTTACGCTCATGTGTCGCGCCACCGCCGGCGCCTCTCCAGCCCGAATTGCAAATTCATGCTTCCGCGGCTTGCCCTTGAGCAGCTTGTCGAGGGCCTCGTCGACGAGGTCCTGACTTCCCGAGCGCAACGCCTCGCGAAGCTCGACCTTCTGATCGTGCCCGAGGCAGCCGTAAACAGTGCCCGTCGCTGAAATTCGGATCCGATTGCAGCCGTCGCAGAAATTGTTGGTGAGAGGCGTGATCATCCCCAGCCTCACGCCGAGACCGTCAATCTCCCAGTAGCGAGCCGGACCCCCGGTGCGTGCAAACGATGGGACAAGCGTGAATTCCCGATCGAGCCGCGTCTTGACGTCGCTCAGCGGCAAGTAATGTGTCGTCCGATCTTCCTCGACATTTCCCAAGGGCATGGTTTCGATCAGCGTCAGATCGAACCCCTGCTCGCTGCACCAGACCAGCATGGGCTCTATTTCATGCTCGTTGATGTTCTTGAGGGCGACCATGTTGATCTTGATCTTCAAGCCCGCTTCGGCAGCCGCGTCGATGCCACGAAGGACCTGGTCGAGGTCGCCGCGGCGGGTGATGTAGCGGAAGCGTTCGGGATCGCGGCTGTCGAGGCTGACATTGATGCGACGTATCCCCGCATCAGACAGCAAACGGGCGTATCGGGGGAGCTGAGTTCCGTTCGTCGTCATCGTCAGCTCGTCGAGTCCCATGCCGACCCGTGTGCCGAGATCGGCGACGAGATGCTCGACGCCCTTGCGCACCAAAGGCTCACCACCCGTCAGCCGAATCTTGCGAACGCCCCGGCCAATGAGAAGGTCGGCCAGCTGCGCCAGTTCCTCCAGCGTCAGCACTTCACTGCGGGGCAGGAAGGTCATCTTTTCGGCCATGCAGTAACGACACCGCAGGTCACAGCGATCGGTGACGGAAAGCCGAACGTAAGTGATCTTGCGGCCGAAACTGTCGATCATCGGTCCTGGGAGCGCCACGCTATCGTTCACCACTCGCTTCCGCCGAGCGCCTAGCAGCAGCGCTTCCACCTTGAGTGATGTACATCAACGAAAGCCGGCTTTTGATCCGTAGCTTTACGGACATGATTTCTCCGGAAACCTATGCTCGGTACGCCCAAATGCCCGTGCCGCGATACACGAGCTACCCAACGGCTCCCAACTTCTCCGCCGGGGTGGATGGAACCATATACGGGTCCTGGCTCCGATCAATTGGCGAAGGCTCGAGAATTTCCGTCTACCTGCACGTCCCTTTCTGCAGGCAGATGTGCTGGTATTGCGCCTGCCACACGACGGTAACCCGCCGGCAGGCGCCTGTAAGCCGCTATGTCGATACGCTTGTCCGCGAGATCGAGCTTGTTTCGGAGCGGATGAGATCGCGGCCGACAGTCGGCCACCTTCACTGGGGAGGCGGCTCGCCGACACTGCTCACGCCTGCGGATGTGGCCAAACTCCGCGAAGCGGTCGAGGCAGCCTTCCGCATTGACCATTGCGCCGAAAATGCCGTCGAGGTGGATCCGCGGACCTTGACGTATCAGCTGGCACGCGCGCTGGGCTTGGCCGGGGTCAACCGCGCCAGCCTGGGCGTGCAAAGCTTCGATCCAATTGTCCAACAGGCCATCAATCGGGTTCAAAGTTTCTCCACCACAGATGCGGCTGTGACGATGTTGCGCACATCGGGCATTCCAGCGGTCAACCTCGACCTGATCTACGGGCTCCCGTTCCAAACGGTGGCTTCATGCCTGGATACGGTTGAGCACGCGTTGAGGCTGCAGCCGGACAGGCTTTCGGTGTTCGGCTATGCGCATGTCCCGTCCTTCAAGGCCCATCAACGCAAGATCAGCGAGCACGCGCTGCCGGGCGCGGCGGAGCGCCAAGCGCAGGCCAGTGCCATCGCCCGCGCGCTTACGAGCGCAGGCTATCGACAAATCGGGATCGATCATTTCGCATTGCCAGGTGACACGCTGGCCGTTGCTGCCGAGCAGGGCACCCTACGCCGCAACTTCCAGGGATATACCACCGACAAATGTGCCAGCCTGATCGGCTTCGGAGCGTCCGCGATCGGACACCTTTCGGAGGGATTCGTTCAGAATGCGACCAAGATCCCGGATTATGAAAGGCGGATAGCGGAGGGGCGGCTGGCGACGGTTCGGGGTTGCATGACCACGCCGGAGGACATCCGGCGCGCCGAGGTCATCGAGCAGTTGATGTGCAGTTACCGGGCTGACGTCGCATCCGTCGACGCTCCCCTCGACCAGCTCGAAAAGGATGGCCTCATCCGACGCTCCGGCAATCGGATCGAGGTGACGGACGAAGGCCGGCCCCTGGTCCGGACAGTCGCTGCCGCGTTCGATACCTACCTGCCCTCCTCGACCGCCACCCACGTCACTGCGGTCTAGCTCAACCGCATTTGGAATAGCCGCACTCCAGGCAGTTGTTGCAGCCCTCGACCTTCACCAGCGCCGACGCTCCGCATTGCGGACATTGCGGCATCGGCTTTGCCGAAGCCGCTTCGAATCCACCGGCTTCGACTAGCTGGGGCCCCAGCCCGCCAAGGTGCCGCTCGACGATGTCGCCGATGGCCGCGAGAAGCGAGGGGACGTAGCGGCCCTGCATCCACGCGCCTCCGCGCGGGTCGAAAACCGCCTTCAGCTCCTCGGCTACGAACGCAACGTCGGAGCTTCTCCTGAACACTGCGGACACCATCCGCGTTAGACCAAGCGTCCAGGCGTAATGCTCCATGTTCTTGGAGTTGATGAACATCTCGAACGGGCGCCTCTCGCCATCCTGGTCGAGGTCGTTGATCGTGATGTAGACCGCATGCGGGCTCTCCGGCCATTTGAGCTTGTAGGTCGTGCCGTGCAGCTGCTCGGCGCGAGGCTCGAGCACTTCCTCATTGCTCGATGCCTTCGTTTCGGCGACGCTCAGAACCGACCCGGTGACCGCATTGGGGCGGTATGTGGTCAGGCCCTTGCAGCCGAGGTGATAGCCTTCGACGTAAATGTCGGCGAAGTCCTCGAAGCTGATCTCCTCAGGACAGTTGACCGTCTTGGAGATGGAGCTGTCGATCAGAGCCTGGGCGGCGGCCTGCATGGTGAGGTGATCTGAGGGCGATAGAGTCTGAGCGCTTACGAAAAGCTCCGGCGGCGGGGGTGCGTCGCCCTTCAGCCGGCGCCACTCGCGAATGGCAAAATCCTCGACCTTCTCCTCGCGCGTCGTGCCGTCGGGCCGGCGGATCTTGCGCGTGTAGGAGAAGGCGAAGACCGGTTCGATGCCGGAACTGACGTTACCGGCGAGAAGCGAGGTCGTGCCCGTCGGCGCGATCGAAGTAAGGCAGCCGTTGCGAAGGCCATGCTTGGCGACGAGAGCGCGCGTCTCTTCGTCCAGCGAAGCCAGATTCGGACGGTCGAGCATCGACTTGTCGTAAAGGGGAAACGGCCCCTTCTCAGCGGCGAGCTCGGCCGAGGCGCGATAGGCCTCGCGCTTGATTGTGCCGAGCCAGCTGCGGGTCAATGCCACGGCGTCGCTGCCCCCGTAGGCCGCGCCGCAGAAGAGGAGTGCGTCGGCCAAGCCCGTAATTCCAAGACCGATTCGCCGCTTCGCTTTCGCTTCCTCCTCCTGCTCCGGCAGTGGATAGCGTGAGATGTCGATGACATTGTCGAGCATTCTGACGGCTGTGCGCGTCAGCTCCCCCAGCTGCTTTTCGTCGAGCTGTGCACCCTCCTCGAACGGCCGCTCGACCAGCCGCGCAAGATTGATGGAGCCGAGCAAGCAAGCGCCATATGGCGGAAGCATCTGCTCGCCGCATGGATTGCTTGCGCTGATCGTCTCGCAATGGGCCAGATTGTTCTGGGCATTCACTCGATCGACGAAGATCACCCCGGGCTCCGCGACATCGTAGGTCGCGCGTGTCAGCTTTTCCCAAAGCTCGCGCGCACGCACCGTTCTGATCGTCTCGCCGCCGAACGTCAGGGGCCAGTCGGAATCGCTTCCAAGCGCGGCCATGAATGCATCTGTCACAAGCACCGACACGTTGAAGTTGCGAAAGCGGGCGGGGTCGCGCTTCGCATCGATGAACGCTTCGATGTCGGGATGATCGATACGAAGGCACCCCATCATCGCTCCGCGCCGCTGTCCCGCCGAATGGACGGTCCGGCACATCGAATCCCAGCAGTCCATGAACGTAAGGGGACCGGAGGCGTCGGCGGCTACGCCCTTCACCAGCGCACCGCGGGGACGAACGGTCGAGAAGTCCATTCCGACGCCGCCTCCCTGTTGCATGGTCAGCGCCGCCTGTTTCAGATGCTCGAAGATACCGTCCAGACTGTCGGGGATCGTGCCCATCACGAAGCAGTTGAACAGTGTAACTGCGCGATCCGTACCTGCGCCGGCGAGAACCCGGCCGGCGGGGATGAACCGGAAGTCCTGGATCGCGTCGCGGAAGCGAGTTTCCCACGAGCTTCGGCATTCGGGCGACTCTCGTGCCGCGACTGCTCTCGCCACACGAGCGGCAGTCGCCGCAAAGCTGTCATCGCCTTCGCCAGCGCTCGTCTGGAACCGGTACTTCGCGGTCCAGATTTCTTCCGCCAGCGCCACGTCGAAGAACATTCCACCCTCCCACATTTTGTGGTGAGGAGGTTACGGATCACAACATATTCGGTATTGATCCATCGCAAATGGGGTACTTGGATAGGCTGCTCGCAATTCGCACTCTAGGTATCCTCGAGGTTTTTCGAGCTATCCCTGATTGCGTGATCGATCAGCTTTACAGAGCGAACGCGCCCCTCAGCCTCGACACGGCGACGATAGCGGGCAAGGCGGCGAACGAGGTCTGCCTTTTCTGAGTCTTCCGGGCCATTTGCTGCTTCGATCATTGGGCCGTGAATATCGACCAGGCCGGCGCGGTTGCATACGTAAGTATCCTAGCCGTCCGTCGGGATCGAAACTGCCATTACGCCGTCGAATTGCTATGACCCACCTGATGAACGAGCCGTCTTCCGAAGCACCTCCCGAAGCGGAGTCTCATCTTCGCTCGATTCTGGCGACTGTTCCCGACGCGATGGTTGTGATCGATGAAGTCGGTCTGATCTTGTCCTTCAGCGCTGCCGCGGAAAAAATGTTCGGTTATCGCGAGCAGGACGTCGTGGGCCAGAACGTCAGCATGCTCATGCCTTCGCCCGATCGCGAGCGGCACGACCAGTATCTCGAGAATTATCTTCGAACGGGGCAGCGGAAGATCATTGGCATCGGCAGGGTAACCACGGCCCTCCATCGCGACGGAAACACCATTCCAATCGAGTTGGCGGTAGGGGAAGCGTGGCTGGGGTCGCGGCGCATTTTCACCGGCTTCATGCGTGACCTCACGGAGCGGCAGCAAACTTTGCTGCGTCTCCAGGACCTCCAGTCGGAACTCGCGCACGTCGGGCGCCTGAGCGAAATGGGAACCCTGGCGTCGTCGCTCGCGCACGAACTTAACCAGCCGCTGACAGCCCTCTCCGCTTATTGTGAAACGGCGCGCGACTTACTCGGAGCGAGCAGCGACGAAGAGACCCTGGCAACCGTTCGAGAGGCCATGGGAGAGGCTGCCAACGAGGCCGTCAGAGCAGGCCAGATCGTTCGCCGGCTCCGGGATTTCATGAGTCGCGGCGAAATCGAGCGCCGCGTGGAGAGCCTGCAGCAGCTCATCAACGAGGCGAATGCCCTCGCGCTCGTGGGATCTCGGGAGCACGGAATCGACGTGCAATTGTCACTGTCTCCTGCAGCCGACCTCGTGATGGTTGACCGGATTCAAATTCAACAGGTGATGGTGAACCTGATCCGCAACGCTATCGATGCGATGCTGGAAGGCCCGGCGAAATTGCTTGTCATTCGCACGCGGCCGGAAGGCAATCAGGTTCGAATCACCGTGGAGGACAGCGGGAGCGGAATCAGCGAGGCGATTGCTGCCCAGCTCTTCCAGCCGTTTGTGACCTCCAAGTCGAACGGCATGGGAATTGGCCTTTCGATCTGCAGAACGATAGTCGAAGCCCACGGCGGCCGGATCTGGTTCGAGCAACCCAAGTCAGGCGGGACGGCTTTCCATTTTACCCTGCCAAGTGGAAGAGCGAACGCATGAACTCCGACGACACTCGCCTCGTCCATCTGGTAGACGATGATGGCGCCATTCGCCGGTCGGTCGGCTTCATGCTCAAGACCTCCGGCTACGAAGTCCGCACATATGAAAGCGGCGTTGAACTCCTGAAATCGCTCCCTGCTGCGCCCGGCTGTGTGCTGTTGGACATTCGGATGCCCGGCATGGATGGACTTCAGGTCCAGGCTGAACTCGCGAAAAGAGGGGTAAGCCTGCCCGTGGTCATCATGACGGGTCACGGGGACGTCACCTTGGCGGTGCAGGCAATGAAGGCCGGCGCAGTCGACTTCATCGAAAAACCGTTCGAGAAAGGGGTGCTTCTGGAAGCTATCGACCACAGCTTCGACCGGCTCCGCCGAGCGACAGAAAGCAGAGACCGTGCGGACGCCGCGGTCACCAAGTTGAACGCCCTCACCGCTCGCGAGCGCGAAGTGCTCGAAGGTCTGGCCAAGGGGTTGCCCAACAAAACGATCGCGTTCGATCTCGGCATCAGCCCTCGAACGGTTGAGATCCATCGCGCCAACCTGATGACCAAGCTTGGAGTTCGCAGCCTATCAGAGGCACTCCGCATCATTTTCGCTGCACAGCAGCGGTAACGCACCCTCGTAAAATTACGGATTACTGCTGGCGCCCGTGCCGGGCACCTCATCCGCTCGATTGTCGCTGGATGGGGAAATAGACATGACAAGTCGCGTACGTCTGAAGGTTCTTAGTGCCCGAAATGAGTTGGTTTCGGCACCCACCGTTCGTGCCTGCAATGACCAGAGCTTCGAAGTGCCGACTGAAATCTACATCGCCATGGGCCTGATGTTCGCTGGCTTCATTGGCGTGCTCGCTTTCGCATTCCGCTCCGACATGTCGGTTTCCTATGGCGTCATCTTCGCCTTCCTGACCGCCTATTTCCTCGTGCCGGCGCTGTTCTCGCGTGTAGGGCGCAGCCTCAGTCGCACGAAGGCTCTCGACTGGCCTGTCTTTCGCGAGAAGGGGATTGCGACGGCCACTGGCCATTCGACCAGCGTTGAAGCGACGATCCTTATCCTGCTTCTGCCATTCCTAATCCTGTGCTTTGCGATTTCAGTGACGATAATCGCGGCCGTGGTCTGAGGGAACAGCAAGGCTGCGCCCTCAGGAAATCCGGACGCTCGTTTAGAAATCGGTAACCGCTTTCAGCGCATGCTTGAGCCGCTTTGCGAAGGAGAGCGGCATGAGCGCTCGTCTGGTATCGATTGCAGTCGGGATTTCGCTGGTTTCCGCGGTTGCGGCCGCCGAGCCTCCCAAGGCGACCGTCGCCAAGGCCGAGCAGCCAGCAGATCGCGCCCCGGCCGCCGTCATGGCCGCAGCCGACGCGGTGGTAGTGTCCGCCCCTGCTGAACAGCGCCAACAGCCCGAAGCAAGCGATGCCGCCAAGGTGCCGGCCCGCCATGCGCGGGTGAGCAGCTGCCGCTGCGGCGACCAGAACCCCAGCGACTAAGCTTCGCCGGCCCGTCAGGGCTTCTGAGCGACCTGCGACTTTGTCCTGATGATCGGGATCTCACCGTCACCAACCGCAGCGAACGCCGACCAATAAAACGGATGCGACGTGTTTACGTCGTCCATCAGCTTTTGCTCGGACACGCGAAGCGCGGTGACGGTCGGCGTACCAGGCGGGGAGGTGAAGATTCCCGTCATCAGCCGCTGCGTCGCATTGAAGTCGTCGGGCACGGCCCAGTGGCTCGCGACCACCAGGCGGCCCCCGGCGCCGACGAAGGCCCGAACCAAGCCGTCGAGCGCGACGTCGCCGCCGGTGGCGAGGCCCGCGCTCTGAGTCGCGAGCGCCGTCGCCTTGCCGGCGGTGTCGCAGGCCGAAAGGATGACGATGTCGGCGTCGAGGTCCAGGTCGAAGATGTCGCGGAACGTCAGCAGGCCGTCCGATCCGCTTCCACCGAAGCTGGTCAGGAGCGCGGGCTGGGTCGGGCACTTCGGGCGAGCGGCAGTCACCACTCCGTGAGTGGCGAAGTGGATGATGCGATATTGGTCGAGGTCCTTGCGGGCTTCGATCGCGGTGTCGGTGAACGCATCGCCGGTGACGATCTGTACGCCTTTCGCGTCGATCTTCGACAAGATGTCGCCGGCTATGTGAAGCTCGCGGTCCGAAATCGGGCGGTTCCACGACGCCAGCGGAAGAACGCAATCGCGGTCCGCGGCCGACTGAGCCGCGTCGGCGCCCTGGGCCGGCAAGGAGTTGTGGCCAAGCCCCAGATATTGCTTCGAACCGGACGCAGGCGGAGCTTGCCGGAGCTCGACGAAGGAAAGCGGTGACACTGCCGTGCTGATGTCGCGGTCGCGCCCGAACCATTTGATCCCGGTGAAGTCGAAGTCGGCGTTCGGATCCGCCTTCACTCGCGCGGCGTAGAGATCCACCGAGGCCTGATCGACGACGAGCGGGTTCGGAGGCATGCGAAGCATTCCGCCGTCCGGCTCGAAGATCAGATGCCGGACGTCCTTGAGATCGCCGTCAACGGGCCCGAACAGCTCGGTGTACAGCTTGTGCGCCAAAGCGACGTCATAAGCATAGGTGACCTGCTGCCCCTTCTCGATCGTCGAGATGGTGTCGCGAAGCGAGCTGACCTGGTCGTCCAGATCCTTCGCAGTGAGTCCCAGCTTCATGGCTCGCGCGGACGTGGGGCTCGCCAGCAACGCATAGATATTATCGTCGACGATGGTCATCCGATAATAAGCTTCGCCGGGCCGCAGCGCCTTCTGAAGATCAGCGAGCGACAGCACGCCGCTGGAAACTGCGCGGTAGCGGGGGTAGCCGGCGAGCGAGGCCTGGGTCGCGACTTCGCTCTTGCTCGCGCTGTCGAGGTCCGCGGTCAGAGCCTTCATTCGAACCAGCTCCTGCGGCGAGGGATGTGGCAGGTCCTGCATGTGGGCGAGCGCGATCCGGGTCCGCTCCACCTGCCGAGTCAGTGTCACCGCTTGGCGGAACAGGCGCGAAGCCTCGTCGGTCCCGCCGCTAAGCTCGCGCGCAAGCACCGCCTGCGTCTGGGCAAGGCCCGGACGCATCATCAACTGGCTTGCGGCGAAGATTTCCGCTGTCGTTGTGGCGTCTCCAGTCTTCTCCAGCAGAATATCGACATAGGGCCGAAGGACCCGGGCGAAGGACGGGGGCAGGTTGTTGGCGTCCGCCTGCGAATGGACGATGTCGCGGAACATGGTCTCAGCCGCCGCGGGCTGGCCGGAGCGAGCGAGGAAACCAGCGAGCCGGGCGCGTGCGTTCAGCAAAGCCGCCGAGCCCGGATAATTCACTTCAAGGATCGTGACGCCGTCGCGGTAGAGCCGCTCGGCTTCTGATGGATTGCCGGTCTGCTCGGCGATCGCCCCGAGATCGCCGGCGATCTGCGCGCGCATCCAGGCGATCGAAGCCACTCGTCCACCGCGGACCGCCTGCAGCTTCGTGTCGGCATTCTGGAGCGACTGGGTCGCGGCGGCATAGTCGCCGCCGAGCCGGAGCGAGGTGCCGCGGAGCTGGAGCGCCTGTCCGTCGAGGATCTCGGCCTTCTCCTCGGGGAGGAGCTGGTCGGAAGACGTTCCCAGCTGCTCGCCGACATTGGATTCGGAATTCAGCCGCTTGGCGGTCGCGACATCGATTTCGAGTGACCGGCCCGAGCCTGGCGCAGCAGCCGACGCGAAAGCGGGGACCGGCTTATCGAGCTCCTTGAGCGCTTCCGCGGACTGCCCCTGGTTGAGCAGGTGCATGGCCCGGTAGTTGCGCAGTCGGCGCCCATCGAGCGGGTCGCCGCGAACCAGCCCCTCCGCGCGCGAAAACAAATTGTCCGCTTCCGCGAAGCGGCCGAGGTTCGATTTCTGCAAGGCCTCGTTGATGACGGCCTCGGCTCGGCTGATCGGGCCATCGCCTGCACTTCCGACGGCGGCGAAGAATTCCGCGGCATCCGCGTAGCTGCCAACATTGTTGCGGCGATAGGCTTCCGCCAGCGCGCGAGTGGGATCCAATGTCCCCGCCTGCACGCGGGCGAAGGCCGCAGGGTCGCCGGCGCCGGTCGTCGCAATAGACACTTCGCCGACGACTGGCCTGTCGGCGACGATGCTTCTCAGCCCCAGCTCGAGCGCGCTTTCATAGCCCGCGAGCCCTTCGGCGCTGAAAAAACCCCTGCCGCGACGAAACTGGTAAACGCGGTAGTCGATGTCTGCGTCGGCGAGCTTGCAGTCGATGACCTCAACCGTGCCGAGGTCTTCAAGCGTGCCGGCATGCGCAGTGCCGCACCTGACTTCCCGGCTTCGGGCTGCCGCCAGCCTCGATGCAGGGTCGCCCTCAGCGCGCAAATGGTAAAGCTTGCCGACAGGGAGCGCCGCATCGCGGCACGTCACCGAATAGCCGGAGTCGAACATGCCCGCGAGAGCCGGGTCGTTCGAAACCGGCTGCGCCGAGCAATAGCTCGATCCCGTGGTGCCGATCCTGAAGCTGTCGCGGACGCTAACCGGAGCGCCGGTCGCGGGCGCGACAACAGCCCAAAGCGTGCAAGCGAGCGCAAGACCAGTCTTTCGCATCCAGCCCTCCATGAGCCCCAGGCGCCCTGCCCGTCTCATTCGTAGGTCCACGGCCAGAGCCTCGACGACAGCGAGATCAGGATCCGGGGGTCACCCTTGCGGGCGAAAGGTCCCACGCGGGTTAAAGGCACCGCGATGTTTGCGTCGAGCCAGAATCGGGCGAAGCTGACCCGGGCGCCCGCGCCCACTGAATTGAGGTGCCTGGACCCGATAATCTCCGGCGCGAGGCGATCGAGGTTGCCGACCCTCGCGTGATCCCAGAATACATAGCCTTCGACGCCGGCCTTGCGGGCGCTCGCTGGGATGGTGCTGCCTATCCGGATTTCCGCCTGGGTCCCCCATCCGCGGTCGCCGAGCAGCACTCCGGGGTCGTAGCCGCGTCCAACGGTGTAGTTGCCGGCGGAGAATTCCTCGAAGCTGAGCAGAGGATCCCATGCATATTGCGCCCGGCCTCCGAGCGCGAAGGTCAGCTTGGGAATGGGCCGGTACTCGCCGTACAGCAGGGCCCTCACCACCGCTGCCGTCGCGAGGCCCTCGACCCGGCTTGGAGCTACGCCCTTTGGGCCGAGGCAATTAACCGCCTTCGGCCCGCACGGGTCGGTTGCACCCAGGATATCCAGGCCCTTGCGTAGCTCCAGGAGACTGTTGACGCGCCACAGTGGCTCCGTCTGGGAGCGGCCTTCCGAGAAGTTGGTGTTCAGAGCGTCAAAGGCGAGCCGGAGGAACCCAACGCGCAAGCGATCCCTCGTCAGGACCTTTAAATTGAGATCGACCGTCTGGTTGATGAAATCCATTCCGAACGATGCGCGCAACGTGCGCGGCAAGGTGCGGATGATCGGGTAATCGGCGTGGAGAGTCGCAAGCAGCGTTCGGGCACGAACGTTGGTGTTGGGCGTCGGAATCGTCGGATGCGCCCAGGCATAAGTGAACTCGCCGCCGAGCCCGAGGCCGTCAGCGCCAAGCCGCATGTCATGGCCGACCTGGAGCGTCTGCTGCTCGTCGAAATCGGCGGTAGTGAACGCCGCAACGGTCGTCCGGTCAGCAAGTCCAGTCAGGCCGTAGAATTGTGCCCGGACCAACGCCCCCCACGGACCGACTTCGTTCGATCCGCCGTTCTGGATATTGGAGTCGACGTAGATCGGGGTACGCTGGACGGTGACGTCTCCGAGCACCTCGCCCGGCGTCGTCCCCGCCGGACGCAATGTCATCCGCACCGTATAGCCCGGCAGATCGCTTGCCAGCAGCAGATAGCGCTCCGCGGCATAGCGGTTGAAGACCGGCTGCTCCGTCAGCGCACTGAGGTAGGCCGCGATGACTCGTTCAGCCCCGGTAGCACTTCCGCGCACGCGCACCTGGCCGAGGTGCGCCATAGTCACCTTGAAGCGAACAACTCCATCGGTGATTCGCTGCTCAGGCACTTCGACTGACGCAATATAGCCGGCGCTACGCAAGATCGCCGCTGTGCGGTCGCGAATGTCGCATACCGTCGAAATCGGCTGTTCCTTGCCGATCATATCCGCATAAGCCGGCGCAAGTTCGCTCGGGGAAAGGCCTTTCAGCCCCTCGATCTCTGCACCGCGGAAAGTGAAGCGGACATCCTTGAACTCCGGGCTATCGAGCGCGCACGGCGCACGTTCCAGCCCGCCTTCGACCTGTAATTGCGCCCCGGTCTCACGAACTTGAGGAGCTTTGGGCCGGGTCACTTCTTCACGGGTTGGAAGAACGACCTGGCGCGAGACCTGGGCCCCTGCTCCAGTCGGCGCGGAGATGCTCAGGGACGACAATAGAAGGCCGGTCAGCAAATGGCGCAAACCGCTGCTGCCGCTGTCGGCGCTATTCCCGTCAACCAGTCGAAGCATTTCGGGGCGGCCCCTCCCCCAAGGTGCGTTTCGCTCGCGCGAACGCTGGGTTTAGAGCAGCTTAACCAGCTCGTCACAAGCCCGATTTCTAATCTGTCTCAAGTCCTTACAGCGCAATTGCTGTTCAGGATTCACCTATCGACAGATAGTCGACCCCCGGTCCGAAACAGTGGCGGGCAGACAAGAGTCCGAATGAATCCAACGATCTAAGCGTCTTAACTTTCGTTATTATTGAGAACTTGGGAGCAAATCTTTTTGACTTGGCGGATTCCTGTTTCGTCGTCGGCGCCGGCGTCGGGGACTTGGTTGACTCTGCCTTAACTGGTGATACCTCTGTCCGGTTAACCAATTCCGGTTGACTACAGGGGAGTTGCGCCATGACCGGGACCACGGCCAACAATCGCAAATACTTAATGTCTGGAGCGGCGATTCTTTTCGTCGCAGTCGGAGCCTACGGGCTCGGGCGAGTCTATCCGCCGCTTGGCCCTAGCGCCGGCACGATCGCGCCTGCCGATCGGTATCAATCAGCGCAGGTCACCGAAGCGGACGTCACTCTTGGCGACACGTCGGTGCCGGAATTGATGCAGACCGACGCCTTCGAGCTTGTCGTTCACGACCCGAATTTCCGGGCGCTGGCCGCAAGCCCCGGCTTCCAGGCTCTCGCCGGACAGCCGCAGGTGATGGCTGCATTGATGGCCAACCCGAAAGCGTTCAGCGCGCTCGCCGCCAACCCTTCGGCCTTTGCCGGAGTGGCGAATGCGGCACGCAACGCGTCCGCTTTGGCACCGCAGGCTCACCAGGCCAGCGCAGCGCTGCTTAGCGCGTTTGCAAGCCATCCGGCGGCAATGCAGGCCCTCGCCTCGCAGCCGCAGGCGCTCGCAGCAATCCTGTCCAACGCGTCAGCCTTCAGCAACTTCGCAAACAACGCCAACGCGTTCCGCGATGCGGCGTCGAAAGCTGCAAGCAATGCGCAGATGGCGAACAGTGCGTCCGCCTTCCAGCAGCTTGCCGGAAACAGCAAGGCGATGCAGGCGCTCCAGGCGGATCCGAGAGTTTTCAGTGCGCTTGCTGCCAATGCGGCTTCGTTCAAGGCGCTGTCGGGCCACCAGCAGGCGCTGTCGGCGGCGATCAGCAGTGCAGCCGCAGCAGCCCATCAGCTGCAGTCGCTCGGTGTATCGAACGCGGCAATGTCTGCGCTCGCTGCCAACCCGTCGGCTTTCTCGGCGCTTGCAGCGCAACCTAAAGCACTGGCGGCAATCGCGGCCCATTCAAATGCGTTTGCCGCGCTTGCTAGCCATCCGCAGGCACTGGCTGCGATCATGGCGAATGCGTCATCGTTCAGCAGCTTCGCGAACAACGCCAATGCGTTCCGCGACGCCGCATCGAAGGCCGCGAGCAATGCCCATATGGCGCGTAACGCCGTCGCGTTCCAGCAACTCGCTGCGGACAACAAGGCAATGCAAGCGCTCCAGGCCGATCCGCGGGTGTTCTCCGCGATGGGCAACCAGGCGCTGGCGTTCGCAAGCCTTGCGTCGAATGCGAGCCAGCTGAACCCGCAGCTGCTTTCGGGAATCGCCAACAATGCGTCGGCCTTCTCGAACATGGCCAACAATGCAGCGGCGCTCGGCCAGGCTTCGCAAGCGCTCCAGGCGCTCAACGCTCATTCTCTGGTCGCGTCAGCGGCGGCGGCAAGCCAGTTCAACGCTGCGGCATCGCAGGCCGTTCTGGCGAACCCGCAAGCGTTCTCGGCGATGATGGCCAACCCCAAGGCGTTCGCAGCGGTCAGCCAGAACTCGGCGGCGATGGCGGCTCTTGCGGCCAATCCGAAGGCCCTGTCCGCGCTTGCTGCACAGCCGAACCTGGCCGCGTTGATGGCCAACCCAAGCTTCTCGGCTGCGTTAAACCAGGCTGGCGTGTCACAATCGCAAGCCAACTAAGCTGAGCGGCTGGGGGGCCGTACATGGGGGTTGAATGGTCGAATGGGCGCCGGCTTGCCCGTTGCAAGCTGGCGCTCCTTCTTGCGGGATCGAGCAGCGCGCTTGCTGCGCAGACGCCGTCCAAGCAACCCCCACCTCCGCCGCCGACCGACACCACCACCCAGATCGAAAAGCCGGACGCTGTTCCTCCCACTCCGGAGGGGCAGCCGCCGAGCGAGCCTGTAACTCCGGCGCCGACCAAGCCCAACGCACCTGAGCAAACCAGCCCAGAGCATGTCCCGCAGGACGCTTCGGGATTCCATCTATCGACGCTGGAAACCGACAACCTGTCGCTGCTCTACATCGACCCGGTCCAGACCTATTTGGCGCCTTATCTCGGACGGGCGTTCGAGAACGCGCTCGCCTTCCACGAGAAGCAATTCCACTGGAAGCCGTGGAGCCGGACGACGATCCTGCTCAAGGATTTCTCCGACTATGGAAACGCCGCGGCTCTCGCGAGCCCGAGCAACATGGTGCTGCTCGACGTCGCGCCGCTTTCGCTGTCGATGGAGACCTTCTCGCCGGGAGAACGGTTCTTCACTCTCACCAATCACGAGCTTGCCCATGTCGCGGCGATCGACGTGTGGAACAGCCGCGACGCGTTCTGGCGCCGCTTCCTCGGCGGCAAGCCGGTGCCGCTGCAGAAGCACCCGGAATCGATCCTCTACAACTTCCTGACCAGCCCGCGGAACCTGACGCCGCGTTGGTACATGGAGGGAAGCGCCGTCTTCTTCGAAACATGGATGGCGGGCGGACTCGGCAGGGCGCAGGGCGGCTATGACGAGATGGTCTGGCGGGCGAAGATCCGTGACGACCTCAGGATCTTCTCGCCGCTGGGGCTCGAGAGCGAAGGCACACAGGTCGACTTTCAGGTCGGCGCCAATTCCTACCTCTACGGCACCCGCTTCTTTTCCTATCTCGCGCTGACCTACGGCGTCGACCGGACGGTCGAATGGCTTCGCCGGTCGGAGGATTCCAAGGCTTATTATGCGGCCCAGTTCAAGCATGTGTTCGGCCGCCCTCTGGACGATGTCTGGAACGACTGGATCGGCTTCGAGCGCAAGTTCCAGCAAGACAATTTGGCGGCGCTGGCCAAATATCCGCTGACCGACGTGAAGCACCTTTCGCCGCACGGGCTCGGCTCCATGTCGCGCGGGTTCATCGACGACAAGACGAACAGCCTGATCGCCGCATTCCGCTATCCGGGACGAATCGGATTTCTCGGAAAGATGGACCTTTCGAACGGCAAGGTGACGCCGTTGACCGACCTCGACGGGATGATGCTCTACAAGGTGACGAGCGTCGCCTACGATCCAGCGGCGCGGACGGCGTTCTACACCAACCAGAATTACGCCTTCCGCGACATCTATGCGATCGATGTCGACACCGGGAAGAAGCGGCAACTCCTCCACGACGCCCGCATCGGCGACCTCGCCTTCAACCAGGTCGACAAGAGCCTGTGGGGGATCCGCCACCAGAACGGCTATGTGACTCTGGTCAGGATCCCCGCGCCCTATTCGAGCTTCAACCAGCTCAAGACATTTCACTATGGCGAGATCGTCTTCGACCTGGACGTCTCGCCCGACGGCGAGCTCGTTTCCGCCTCGTACAGCACGATCGATGGCAAACAGTCGGTCAAAGTCTGGAAACGTTCCGATCTCGAGCAAGGCAATGCCGACGAACCGGTCGCGACGCTTTCGCTGCCCACTTCGGTGCCGGAAAATTTCACCTTCACGCCCGACAGCAAGGCGCTTCTCGGAAACTCTTATTACACGGGCGTTTCCAACGTCTTCCGTTTCGATATCGCAAGCGGGAAATATGACGTCCTGACCAATGCCTCGACCGGCTTCTTTCGGCCTCAGCTTCGTCCCGACGGATCATTGTTCGTCTACGACTATGCCGGCGATGGCTTCAACCCGTCGATCATCCAGCCGCAGGTCCGCGAGGATCTAGCCAACGTACGCTTCCTCGGAAGCGAAGTGGTCAAGGCTCGCCCTGAGCTGAAGGAATGGGGAGTCGGCTCGCCGGCCAAGATCCCGCTCGACCAGATGATCACGCAGCGCGGGTCCTACATCCCGATCCAGCGGATGCGGTTCGATGCCCATTATCCGATGGTGTCCGGCTACGGCCGTTCGCCGGCATTCGGCTATTACATTCACGTCGCAGATCCGCTCCAGTTCAGGCAGCTCAGCGTCAATGCGGCCGTGTCGCCGTTCGACAAGGTCGACGGAAGCGAGCGATTCCACTTCGACGTCGAGTATCAGACGCCCAACTGGAAGCTGACTTACTGGCACAACCTGTCCGACATCTACGACCTCGCGGGGCCGGTCCTCCGCAGCCGCAAGGGCGACGCCTTCATCGCCAGCTACACCAAGCCGCTGATCTACGATCCGCCGCGACAACTCGACGTCTTTGGGTCAGCCTCCATTTTCTTCGGCCTCGACCAGCTGCCCGGCGCGCAGAATATCGCTAGCCCGAAAAACCTTCGAAGCTTCGAGATGGGGCTTCGCTACACCAATACGACGAAGGCACTGGGCGGAGTCGACCACGAGAAAGGCTTTGCAGCGCGCATCGTAGCCGCCGGTGACGAGGCGGAGGGCCACGTCTTCCCGCGGCTCTACGGCGGCTTCGATCTCGGTACGGCTTTGCCATGGTCGAACAGTTCTGCCTGGCTCTATGCGTCGGCGGGAACGGTCGGCGGCCGCCGGCACCTCAACCCGCTTGCAGCCTATTATTTCGGGGCTTTCCGGAACAACTATGTCGATAACCGGCCGGAGAAGAGATACCGCGAGATGGAGAGCTTCCCCGGCTTCGAGATCGACGAACTGGCGCTTCGCCACTTCGGGCGAGTCACCGGTGAGGTGAACCTTCCACCGATCCGTTTCGCCGAACTCGGCACCCCGTCTTTCTATCTCAGCCACATCCGCCCTGCCGCCTTCGTCGGAGTCATGGCGGCGCAGAACCAGGACGGAACCAAGCACACCTACAGCGACGTCGGCGCGCAGTTCGATCTCAACTTCACGGTCGCGTTGCGACTGCCGATGGTTCTCTCCTTCGGTGCCGCCGCAGGGTTTGAAGACGGCCACTATCGCAAGACGGAGTGGCTCGCTTCGCTGAAGATCATGTGATGGCGCCGTTCCTGGCCGAGAGCGCCCACTGGGCCTTCGCGCTAGTGCCGGTGCTGATCCTGCTCGCGGTGTTCGTCTGGCTCGACGCCTTCAAGCTGATGAGATTTCGGGAGATCCTGTTCCTGCTGCTACTCGGCGGAGTCGCGGCGGGCGTCGCCTATCCGATCAGCGGCCGCTTCATCGACACCCTCCCGATCGGCTTTTCGAACTACAGCCGTTTCGTCGCGCCATGGATTGAGGAAGCGCTGAAGGCGTTCGTGATCATCGGTCTCTTCCGGTTCAACCGGATCGGCTACAAGCTCGACGCGGTGATCTCCGGCTTTGCCATCGGCGCCGGATTCTCAGTCGTCGAGAACATTATCTACCTCACAATCTTCCCGCAGTACGGAACCGGCACGTGGCTCGTTCGGGGTCTAGGAACGGCGGTGATGCACGGATCGACCCTGGCGATGCTCGCGGCAATCGCCCACGAATTCGCCGAACGGGAAACCCGGGAGGCGTCGACGGATTTCAACTTCAACTTCTTATGGTTCCTTCCCGGCTATCTGGTCGCCGTTGCGATCCACACGGCGTTCAACCAATTCCCGGATCAGCCCATGATCGCGATGATGGCCGCCGCGGTCCTGGCGCCGATCGCAATCATGACCGTGTTTCAATTCGGCGCCGCCGAAGCCGAACGCTGGCTTCGAACGGAATGCGCCGCTCACCAGGCACAGCTTGAGACTCTTCGCGCAGGAAGCTGGCCGGATTCGCCCGCCGGCCGCAGGATCGCCGCGCTGGCGGAGCGGCTTGGCCCCGAGACCGCGAAGCGAATGCGCCGATATTGGGAATTGCAGACCTGGCTGGTCGTTCAAGCCGAAGAGACCCTGATCGAAGAAGCGGTGGGCGATGCATCGGTCGACGAAGCGGAAGTCCGCTCCGCCTTTGCCGAGCTCGACGGCCTCAGGCGGGCCTTGGGGAGGAGCAGTTTTGCAGCGCTCAAGGCGCTGCTGCCGTTCAGCCGCAACGATTATTGGGAAATTTCCGAGCTTCGGCAGCGCCTTTAGGGACAGACCTCAGTGCGCTCGCGACTTCAATAGGTCTGAAAGCGCCGCACTGACCGCCGCGGGGTGCGCCGGTTTGCGAATCACCGGAACGTTTGCGAAGCGCCCTTCCGGGTCCACCATTTCATAGCCGGTGCAGAAGAGGAACGGCACGTGGCGTGCCCTCAGCGCTTCGGCGACAGGGTAAATCGGCCGGCCGCGCAGATTGACGTCCAGCACGGCTGCATCGACGCCATGCGACAACAAAGCCTGCGCTTCCGCCAGTGTCGCCGCGGGGCCCACGATCGCCCAGCCCAATCTCGACAACTCGGAGCTGAGCTCAAGCGCGACCAGCTCTTCGTCCTCCACGACAAGGATGCGCCGCTCATCGCCGGTCGCACGCGCCTGCGGCAGTTCGGGGGTCGCATCGTCGGGCGAACTTCCGGAACCGGCTCGAAGGAACAGCTCGCGCGGGAGCCGAATCTCCACTCCCAGCCCTTCCGGATTCCAGTCAAAGTTGAGATCGGCATCCAACTGCCGTCCGGTGACCTGCCGGAGCAACTTTGTCCCGAATCCCTGACGCTTTGGCGGAAGGACCCTTGGACCGCCGCGCTCCTTCCACGACACAATCATAGCGGAGGAAGCGAGCTTCCATTCGATATCGACATGGCCGTCCTGGCTGCCCAGCGCTCCGTGCTTGACGGCGTTGGTCGCAAGCTCGTGGAACAACAGGCTCAGCGACTGGACCGCTGCGGCACTGCAACTGACCTCCGGCCCTTGGAGAGTGAGTTGCAACTCCTTGGCGTAGGGAAGGATCTCATCCCGGATCAGTTGCTCCAACGGCGCGCCGCGCCACTGCGATTGCGACAGCAAAGTGTGGGCGCGGGCGAGGGACGCGATCCTGCCTCGAATCGATTCCCCGAACTCTTCGACCGTATCGGCCTTGGTGAGGCCGACAAGCGCCTGAGCAACGGCGAGCGCATTCTTGGCCCGATGATCGACCTCGCGGGCAAGAAGCGCCCGCGCCTCTTCGTTGGTCTTGCGGTCGGTGATGTCGCGAAGGATGATCGTGCCGACTCGCTCGCCGCTGACGGTCACCTGCGACATGGAGGCTTCGATCGGGAATTCCTCTCCCGATTTTCGAAGCGCGACGGTCGAGTCCGCTCCGTCGAGCGGGCGATTGACGTCACCGCTGGTGAAGAAGTCGCGGAAGCGTTGGCCCTGACGCTGTCGCGACGCCTCCGGGAAAAGCATCGTCACTTGGGACCCCAGGACTTCCCCGGCCGTATAACCGAATATCCTCTCCGCGGCCGGATTGAACACGACGATCCTGAGATCCTCGTCGAAGGTGATGATCCCGTCCATCGCAGACTGGACGATCGCTTCCATCCTGCGGCGAGATTCCAGGATTGCCTTGCCGGCCTGGCTGCGGTCGCTGATGTCGCGGGTGACCTTCACGAAACCGGTGACGTCGCCGTTTTGGTCACGCATCGGAAACAGGCTGACATGGGCGGCGAAAATCGTGCCGTCCTTGCGCATCCGCGGCGCCTGTTCCTCGAACCGGCCGGTTTGTGCGGCGATCTTCAGCTCGCGCCCCGGGGCATTGGTCGCGCGGCTCTCCGGCGTGTGGAGGATATTATACGGCTTGCCGATGATCTCCTCGGCCTTCCAGCCCTTCAGCCGCTCGGCGCCCTTGTTCCAGGTGAGGATTCGGCCTTCGCGGTCGAGCTCGTAGATCGCGAAGTCCTGCGCCGCGTCGATCAGCCGATATTCGCGAGCTTCGCTGACAAGCTTCTCCTCGCGCTCTTCGTACTGAGTTCGTTGCGCAAGTGTGCGCCAGGCAAACAGGATGACTGCTGCGCAAATTGCCAGAAACGCGAGAGCGTTCGTGAGCTTATCCGGGTCGGAAAAGGTGAAAGCCGGGGGCACGAATGCATATGTCGCAACAAGGCCGCCGATGACGGAGGCGAAGATTGCCGGTCCGATGCCGATGCGCGCCGCCGTGAACACGACCGCCAACACGAAAAACACAAACGTTGCGGACGTGCCGAGCAGCGGCGCAAGCGCCAGCCTGGCGCCGAACGCCAGAACCACCGCGACCAGAGCGATGCCGTAATTTCGAACCTGCTGCGTAATGCCCCCAACTCCTATCTTGGCGAGAGAACGCGGACGGGCGGAAAAGGTTACAGCCGTTGTTTCGAATGATTCAGGCGAATCGGCCGCGAAGAACTTCCAGCGAAGGATCGTGGGTGAGATCGAGATGCAGCGGAGTGACGCTGATGTACCCGTCGTCCATCGCCTCGAGATCGGTCGAATGGCCCGGCGTCTGCACCATCGGCCCAAGGCCGAACCAGAAATAGTCGTAGCCGCGCGGATCGGTCCTCTGAACGATTCGAAGGCGGCCGTAATCCCGGATCCCCTGCCGGCAAATGCGGATTCCGTTGACCTTCTCGGGAGCTAGGGCCGGGAAGTTGACGTTGATGAGGGTTCCCGGCGCGGGCTCGAAGTCGATCAGTGCGGCCAGGACCTTCTCCGCCCAGGCCTCGGCAGCGGCAAACGGCACCGTGTCGCCCATGCCCTCGCGTGAGTAGCTCTGGCTGAGCGCGATCGACGGAACGCCCGCGAGCGCCCCTTCCATCGCCGCCGAAACGGTGCCGGAATAAGTCACGTCTTCGCCGAGATTGGCGCCACGGTTGATGCCGGAGAGGATCAAGTCAGGCGGCGAGTCCTTCATCACATGGGCAAGCGCCAGCATCACGGCATCGGTCGGCGTCCCCGTGACGGAAAAGCGGCGGTTGTCGTGCCTTCGCAGCCGAACCGGCTCGGTAAGGGTGAGCGAATGGCCCGCGCCGGACTGCTCTTCCGTCGGAGCGACGATCCAGACGTCGTCCGAAAAGGACTGGGCGACCGTCTCCAGCAGGTCGAGTCCGCGGGCGTTGATGCCGTCGTCGTTGGTCAGCAGGATGCGCATTTCCGAAACCCTCATAGCGGCGACGGTCAGTGCCGCAACCGAGGCGCTTGCCGAACGGAAATTGCGCTATATCCGCAACAGCTTGCGCTTTTCTGTGGGTTGATTCCGTCAGCGCTTGTTAAGGACCCGGCGCTTATTTATAGGCGCGGTCGGGGATGACCGACTTGCCCGGTACTAAGTCCCGGGAAAGTCTAGTTGAATCCGCCTCCGGCTGCACCGGTGGGCCCCGGTCGCAGCGGCGAGGCGGGCTTGCGGTGTTCCCTCGGGTCTTCGGACCCGATGGACAGAGTGGGGGAGGGGTTTCAAATGGCGACTGCGCTAGTCGATTTCTTCAATGAAAAACCGGTTCCGTTCGACCGGACCGTCGTTCCGGAGAGCTATCGGCCATCCGAGAATGAAGAGTTCATGTGCGATCTCCATCGCGCCTATTTTCTCAAGAAGCTGCGCGAATGGAAGGATGCCATCATCGATGAGTCGCGCCAGACGATGGCGCAGCTGCAGGTCGATTCGCTTCGCGAGCCGGACATTGCCGATCGCGCGTCGAGCGAAACCGACTGGTCGATCGAGCTTCGGACCCGCGACCGCCAGCGCAAGCTGATCGCCAAGATCGATTGCGCGATTCGCCGTCTTTACGAAGGCGAATATGGCTATTGCGAAGTCACTGGCGAACCGATTTCGCTGGCCCGACTCGAAGCGCGCCCTATCGCGACGATGTCCCTCGAGGCGCAGGAGCGCCACGAGCGAATCGAGAAGATTTCACGCGACGACTGAGCTTCGGCGCGGCGAAGCCGGTAATCTGCTGAGAGTGCGACGCCGGAAGGGCCGGCGGCTACGGCCTAATGCGCGTAGTGGCCGGCAAGCGCGTCCTTGAGCCTGAGCTTTTCCTTCTTAAGCTCGTGGAGAAGGTCTTCGTTGGGGTGCGGCTGATGCTCTTCTTCGTCGATCATGGCGTGGAGAGCCGCGTGCTTGGATGCGAGAGATTCGGCCTCTGCATTGTCCATCGGTGTCATTCCTTTCGTGAAAACGAGTGACAGCGCCTCGCAGTAAATCACGAATCTTCGCTTTTGTCTTGGGGCTGTAATAACCGTCCGACGGATCGTGCGCGCGGGCTGTCGCGCAAATGTGTGATCGCCGCCTCGTCCCGCTTCGGGACAAACGAGGCACTCCATCGGACCTTCGGCGAGCATTTCGCGTTTTCTTGGCCCCCCGAAAGTGGCACCTTCATGCTTATGCACGATCCCAACGAAACGCCTGAACCGGAAGTCCGGATCACGCCGCGGCTGGTGGATTCCTTCTACACTGAGGCGATGCTGCTGGCCGACGAGGCGCGGTCCTATTTCGACGATGCGGGGCGCGAAGAGCGATGCACGCTCGACCCGTTCGTCCGGGTGAATTTCGCCTGCGAATCGCTGAAGGTCACCACTCGAATCATGCACATCGTCGCCTGGCTGCTAACCCAGCGCGCGATCGAAAGCGGCGAGATCGCCTATCGCGAGGGACGGCGGCCGGAGCGCAGGCTAGGCAATGCCCAGCTGAGCGATCCGGCGGTCGTGGCGCGCCTTCCGGAAGCTGCACAGCGGCTCGTCAATGCGAGCTCCGACCTCTACGCGCGGGTGAAGCGGCTCGACGAAGGCAATGTTGGGGACGAGCCGGTGGCCAGTCCGGCGCGCGCGCTGATGGGCCGCCTCGAACGCGGGCTCACCGGCCAGGGTTAGAACAGAGGCGCGAACGCGCTTCCGTATACTCCCGCTCGAGCTGAGCGATGTAATCGCCTGCCGGCTGAACCTTCCTGATCGCTCCGATCCCCTGCCCCGACCCCCATATGTCGCGCCATGCCTTGCTCTTGGTCGAGCCGTCGGAGCCGAATTCCGTGGGGAGTGACTCCAGCTTGTCCAGGGCGTTCGGATCGAGGCCCGAGCGCTCGATGGACGAGCGCAGGTAATTGCCGGCAATTCCGGTGAACAACGCGCTGTTGACGATGTCGGCGGCGCCGCTGTCGACGATTGCCTGGCGATATTCGTCAGAGCAACGCGCTTCCGGAGTGGCGATGAACGGCGAGCCGACATAAGCAAGGTCGGCACCCATTGCTTCCGCGGCCAGGATCGCAGAACCCGTGGCAATGGATCCGGACAGGATCAGTGGGCCGTCGAACCAGCTCCGGATTTCCTGCACCAAAGCGAACGGCGACCAGTGCCCGGCGTGTCCCCCTGCCCCCGCCGCCACGGCGATGAGGCCGTCAGCGCCTTTCGCCACCGCCTTGCGCGCGAACCGGTCATCGATGATGTCGTGAAGCGTGATCCCGCCCCACCCGTGAACCGCCTGGTTCAGCTCCTCGCGGGCGCCGAGCGAGGTGATCACGATCGGCACCTTCCATTTTTCGCACACCGCCATGTCCGCTTCGAATCGGTCGTTGGAGCGGTGGACGATCTGGTTGACCGCGAAGGGCGCAGCCGGCCGGTCGGGATTGTCGCGATCGTGAGCAGCCAGCTCCCCGGTGATTTCATGGAGCCATTCGTCAAGTTGCGAAGCTGGCCGCGCGTTGAGCGCGGGAAAGCTTCCGACGACCCCGGCGGCACACTGGGCAACGACCAGCTTGGGGTTGGAAATGATAAACAGAGGGGCGGCGATCACCGGCAGGCGCAGTCCGGAAAGTATATCTGGAATTGCCATGCCGCCCCCGCTCCTCAGGAGCGAGGCTTAGCCGCCGTGGCGGCTATGAATCCAGCGCTGGATTAGAGAACCGGCTTGCCGTCGACATTCCCCGGAGGCGAGTAGCGGCAGATGAGGAAATCACTGGCGGGGGTCCTGTAGATCGCGCAGCCGACGCGGGTCGTCGTCCGCCACACGATGGTCGTATAGTGGGACACGTCGAGCCAATTGCCCGTGCTGCTGACCGCGGGAAAGATGCCGGGGCGGAAGTAGCGCTTCTCGCTGGTCCAGTTGGACACCATCTGCTCCGGAGTGAAGGCGCCTTTGGTTCCCATCCACAGGTTTTCGCGCTGTCCGGGACGGGTCTGCTTCGGCGAGTGTTGGAGCGTGCCGATCGCCGCGAGCGCCGGGCCGTAGGAAGCGGCGGCTGCGGCCAGCGCCGGATCCCAGCTGAGCGGCGGAACTCCAAGGGCAACGCGCTCGCGGTTGTGCGCAACCAGCAGCCGCATCGACAGCGGATCGAGTGGCTGGCCCGGCGCGGGCGCCGGAAGCACACCTGCGGTTAGTATGACTGCTAAGCAGCTGAGAAACGTACGCATTCGACCTCCTGGGAGGTCATATCACTATGCGGCCGCGCGAGTCATCCAGGGCGCGTAGAATTCCCGGAGCATCGAAATGACGACCGCCGGATCATCCTGCTGGTTGATCCGGTTGCGGAGCTCCGCCGAGCCCGGAAGGCCCTTGGTGTACCAGCCGATATGCTTTCGGGCGAGGTTCACTCCTGTGTGCCGCCCGTAGAGCGACAGCATTTCGTCATACTGGCGCAGCATGACGTCGAGCTGCTCGTCGAGCGACGGCTCGGTCCAGGCGCGGCCCTCAACCAGCTCGGCCACGGTCTGGGCGAGAAGCCAGGGGCGTCCGTAGGCGCCGCGACCGATCATGACTCCGTCGGCGCCCGACTGGCGAAGCGCCTCGCGGGCGTCGTCGACCGAGCAGATGTCGCCGTTGACGATGACGGGGATTGAAACAGCATCCTTCACCTTGCGAACGAAGCTCCAATCGGCCTCACCCTTGTAGAGCTGGCAGCGCGTCCGGCCGTGGATGGTGATCATCTTCACGCCCAGATCTTCCGCGATTCTCGCAAGCTCCGGCGCGTTGAGGCTGGCATGGTCCCAGCCCATCCGGGTCTTGAGGGTCACTGGAACGCTGACCGCCTTCACGGTCGCATCGATGATCGCCGCGGCCGTGGTGAGGTCGCGCATAAGCGCCGAGCCGGCCCACCCGTTGACGACCTTGCGGACCGGGCATCCCATGTTGATGTCGATGATCGCCGCCCCGCGATCCTCGTTGAGCTTGGCGGCCTCGGCCATCACCTGAGGCTCGCAACCGGCAAGCTGCAGCGAGACCGGCTGCTCGCAAGGATCCCACAGCGATTTCTGGAGTGACTGACGAGTCTCGCGGATCATGGCCTGGCTCGCGATCATCTCACTTACGGTCAGGCCGGCTCCATAAGCCTTTACTGCGCGGCGGAACGGCAGGTCGGTGACGCCCGTCATGGGCGCCAGGATCACCGGCGCGTCGATCCTCACCGGACCGATGGATATGGGCTTCAGCATCGTCATGGGTCGGCGGGAGATAGTGGAACAGCCCTTGGCGGACAAGGCGAGGCAGCCTAGACGCGCGGGCCGTGAGCACGACCGCCCTCATTGTCGCAGCCGGGAAAGGCGAGCGGGCCGGCGGCGGATTGCCGAAGCAATACCGGCTGCTCGGCGGAAAGCCGATGCTTCGCCGGGCGGTTCAGGCGCTGGCTTCGCACCCCGCCATTTCGAAAGTTCGGGTGGTGATTGGGTCCGGCCAGCAGGCTCTGGCCCAGCAGGCGCTCGACGGCATCGACGTCGGCAAGCTGGTCGAGGGCGGCGAAGAGCGCGCCGATTCGGTCCGCGCCGGGCTTTCCGCGATCGAAGGCGAGGCGATCCTTGTCCACGACGCCGCCCGCCCGTTTTGTCCGCCGCAAGTGATCGATAGGCTGCTTGCCCCCCTGGAATTCTTCGAGGGCGCGGCCCCCGTTCTTGCAATCGGCGATACGCTGGCTCGGGCGAGCGACCGGCTAAACGAGCCCGTCGACCGGACGGGGATGGTGCGCGTGCAGACCCCTCAGGCCTTCCGGCTCGCCGCACTCCGCAGTGCGTATGAATCCTGGTCCGGCGCGACGCCCACGGATGAAACGACCGTCGCTCGCGCAGCCGGCCTCACAGTGGCCGCGGTCGAAGGGGATCCGGCGCTCGAGAAGATCACCACGCCGCGGGATTTCGCTCGCGCCGAGGAGTGGCTCTTATCGCGGCTCGTTCCGCGCACGGGAATCGGCTTTGACGTCCATGCATTCGGCGGCGAAGGCCCCATCATGCTCGGGGGAGTCGAAGTCCCGCATTTGCGCGGGCTCGCGGGCCACAGCGATGCAGACGTCGTCTTGCACGCGATCACCGACGCACTCCTTGGCGCAGCCGGGCTGGGGGACATCGGCGAGCATTTCCCGCCGTCCGACCGCCGCTGGGCCGGTGCTTCCTCCGACCTCTTCGTTGCCCATGCCGCAGCCCTCGTTCGAGACAACGGCGGAATCATCGACCACATCGACTGCACCATCATCTGCGAGGAACCGAAAGTCGGTCCGCATCGCTTGGCCATGCGCAAGGCTGTTGCGGCCGCATTGGGTATCGAGGAGGCACAAATCAGCATCAAGGCGACCACGACCGAGGGCCTGGGATTCACCGGCCGCCACGAGGGAATCGCAGCTCAGGCTGTTGCCAATATCCGGCAGGAGGTTTCGCGGTGACCGAGCGACTCCTTCCGCAGGAACTGTACGACAAGGCCAAGGAGGTCATTGCGGCCAACCGGAAGCTCGGACGCACCGTCGCGGTGGCGGAAAGCTGCACCGGCGGGCTGGTGTGCGCAGCTTTGACCGAAATTCCAGGATCTTCCGACGTGTTCGAGGCTGGTTACGTGACTTATTCCAACGCGTCGAAGATCGAGGATCTCGGCGTCAGCGAGGAGGTCGTGGAAACCTTCGGTGCGGTCAGCGTCGCGACCGCATGGGCGATGGCGCGCGGCGCGCTTGCTGCGTCGAAGGCGGACATCGCAGTCGCAATTACCGGTATTGCCGGCCCTGGCGGCGGAACTCCTGCCAAGCCGGTTGGGACAGTGGTGTTCGCGAGGGCAGAGCGCGGGGCGGACCCTTCGCAGATTGTCGCCGACCAGAAGCATTTCGACGAAACCACGCGTTCGGGCGTGCGGCTTCAGGCCGCGCTCTGCGCGCTCGAGTTGTTGATGCCGTAAAGCACGGCGGCGCGCTGCTCGAACGCGCCGGTCATCCGCCGAAGCGCGCGGTCGAACATCTGGCCTGCAAGCGTTTCGAACAGGCGCGAATTGAACGCAAAATCGACCGAGAAATGAACGTTGGTTCCGCCGTCGCGCCCGCGCTCGAACTGCCACTCGTTGTGAAGATATTTGAGCGGTCCCTCGACATAGTCGACGCAGATCCGCTCCGGGCGCCGTTTCATGACCTTGCTGGTGAACCGTTCCTTGAAGGCGCTGAAGCCGACGATGAGGTCGGCGATGGTTTCAGTCTCGCTGGATGAGCGGATTCGGACCGCAACCACCCAAGGCAGAAACTCATCATAGCTCGCGACATCCGCGACCAGGTCGAACAGCTGCTCCGGCGTATATGGGAGATGGCGCGTTTCGCTGTGCCGAGGCATCAGCCGTTCGCCCGCTCCAGTTGGGCGGCGCGCGATTCCTGCATTTTCCTGAAGTCGTCGCCGGCGTGATAGCTCGACCGCGTGAGCGGCGAGGCCGCGACCAGCAGGAAGCCCTTCGCGCGGCCGATCGCCGCATAAGCGTCGAATGCGCTGGGGGTTACGAACTCTTCCACTTTCGCGTGACGCGGCGTTGGCTGAAGATACTGGCCCATCGTCAGGAAATCGACGCCGGCGGAGCGCATGTCGTCCATCACCTGGTGGACCTCTAGCCTTTGCTCGCCCAGGCCGACCATCAGGCCGGACTTGGTGAAGATGTGCGGCGCCTTGCGTTTCACGCTCTCCAGCAGCCGAAGCGACGCATAGTAGCGGGCTCCTGGCCGGATCGTCGGATACAGCCTCGGGACGGTCTCCAGATTGTGATTGAAGACGTCGGGCCCCGCGGCAACGATCGCGTCGACTGCGCTTTCGGCCTTGTTCCGAAAATCGGGGGTCAGGATCTCGATGGTGGTGTTCGGCGTGTTGCGGCGGAGCGCTTCGATCACCTTCACGAATTGGGACGCTCCACCGTCGGGCAAATCGTCACGGTCGACGGAGGTCACGACGATATGCTCCAGGCCAAGCTCGGCCGCCGCTGTCGCAACATGCTCGGGCTCCAGCGGGTCAACCGCCCGCGGCATTCCCGTCTTCACGTTGCAAAAGGCGCAGGCGCGAGTGCAGGTGTCGCCGAGGATCATCACCGTCGCATGCTTCTTGGTCCAGCACTCGCCGATGTTCGGGCAGGCCGCTTCCTCGCAAACGGTCGCGAGGTTTAGCTCGCGCATCAGCCGCCTTGTCGCGTGGTATCCCTCGCTGACCGGCGCCTTGACGCGGATCCAGTCGGGCTTGCGCTGCTTCGGAGGGACTGCTGCAGGAACGTTCATGCGGGCCAGATAGCGATGCGGGCTTCCGCTTGCCAGCCCTGCACTGCCTGTTTAGCGCGGCTCCCATGCCCCGTTTCACTCGACTGATCGAAGGTTATCGCCGATTTCGCGAACGCGAATGGCCGCGCGAGCGCGAGCGCTGGTCCGAGCTCGCCGAGGGCCAGAGCCCGAAGGTCATGGTCATCGCCTGCGCCGACAGCCGCACGGACCCCGCACAGATTTTCGACACGAAGCCGGGCGAGATCTTCGTCGTTCGAAACATCGCGGCGCTTGCGCCTCCGTACGAGACTACCGCCGGCTACCACGGCGTGTCCTCCGCGCTCGAGTTCGGCGTCACGCAGCTCGAGGTGGAGGAGATTCTGGTGCTAGGCCACGGCTCATGCGGCGGCTGCGCAGCCGCCCTGACGGGTCAGTTCGACGGCGCCGCCGCGGGCGAGGGCCGTTTTATCGCGAACTGGGTATCGATGCTTCACGGCGCCCGCGACCAGGTCCGCGAGCACCATCACGAACTCGACGCCGATGCCGTTCTGGAAATGGAGTGGGAGGCGGTGAAGCTCAGCCTCGCGAACCTTAGGACGTTTCCCTGGATCGCGGAACGCGAGCGCGCCGGGCGGCTCAAGCTGCACGGCGCTCATTTCTCTATCGCCGAGGGCCGATTGTACGTGCTCGACGAGGTGAAAGGGACCTTCCACCCCGCCTAGCAGCGTTCGTCGGACGACTAACTTAAGTCCCTGAAAGGACTAGCAGCGCACGTTATAGTTGTAATGCGGCTGACCGTACTGGTCGACGTAATAGCAATAGCCGCGGGTATCGCGATAATATTGCCGGCCGTTCACGACGGCTCCAAGGACGCCGCCCAGGATTGCGCCGGCAATGGCGCCTTCGCCAGTGCTGACGCCCGGGATAACCGCGCCGGCAATTGCTCCGCCGGCTGCGCCTACGGCCGCGCCGGTCGCGGCGTTGCCGAGGGTGCTATTGTTGTAAGGCTGCTGGTAGCCATAAGGGCTGTTGTAGCCATAGCCGTAAGGGTCGTTGTAACCGTACGGGCTGGTTGCGCAGCCGGTCAGGCCAATCGCGCCAATGACAGCGGCTGTAAGTGCAAGGCGTTTCATTTTCTCGTCCTCCAAACTGCCCCCCATCCCATGGGTTGTTCAGTGCGTGAGAGGGCGTTTCGTTCCCGAATTAATAGGCTAAGACGCGCCGATACGAAGGGAAACAGCCGATGAGTAACGGCAATAAAGGCGCGCGAGACCCGAATGTCGCGCTACTGATCGATGCGGACAATGCGTCGCCTGAGCATCTGGACGAGGTCCTGCTGGTTCTCGGCGAACTCGGGACCATCAATATCCGCCGCGCCTACGGCAATTGGGCTAAGGCGAGCCTCAAGGGCTGGGGCGACCTTTCAGGCCTCCACTCGATCGTTCCGATGCAGCAGTTCGACGTCGTGAAGGGCAAGAGCGCAACCGACATGCGGATGACGATCGACGCGATGGACCTACTGTATCGCGGAAACGTCGACGGATTTGGGATCATGTCGTCGGACAGCGACTTCCTTCCGCTCGCCCAGCGCATCCGCGAGGACGGACTGCCAGTCTATGGATTCGGAACGGCCAAGACTCCGCTCAGCTTCCGCCAGGCGTGCACGCGCTTCTTCGACATCGCCGCTTTGGTCGCAGACCAGCATGTGGAGGGGCAGACCGAGAAGCAGGTCGAGGAACGCCCGGTCGACGAAGCACTGCTCGAGCTTCTCGGTCATGCCTACAAGGCTTCCGAGCGCGACGAGGACGGCTACACCACGCTCTCCGAACTCGGCCAGCGGGCCAAGGCGGTTTCGAGCTTCGCGACACGCAACTACGGCTACACGCGGCTGTCGGACCTCCTCCGCGCAATGCCCAATTTCGATGTGAAGACGGGTCCGGACGACCGGCTGCTCGTCAAGCGTCTGCGCTAGCGGAACCCAACTGTTGCCTTGCAGACACAAGGCCGCCGCGAACGCGTTTCCCCACACCTAAGCGTGGAACAGAAACGCGCCGCGCCTGTTCTTCCCGCTAACCTGAATTAGCCAAAGATTGCCAAATCTAATGCTCGCCGCGCCGCAGCCACAGGAAATTCTAGACACCGCCTTGGAGGCCCTACGTAACAGCGAGGATTGGAAATCCGTCCTCGATGATCTGCCCGTTCCCGTTTACACGACCGATGCGGATGGATCTGTCACCTATTGGAACCAGGCCTGCGTCGACTTCGCGGGCCGCGAGCCGCAGCTTGGCACCGACCGCTGGTGCGTCACCTGGCAGCTCTACACGCTGGATGGAGAATTCCTGCCGCACGCAGAGTGCCCGATGGCCGAAGCCGTGAAGACGCGAACCGAGGTTCGCGGGAAGGTTGCGATTGCGATGCGTCCTGACGGAAGCCGTCGCGCCTTTTGCCCCTACCCCACTCCCTTTTTCGACGAAGCCGGCAATTTCGGCGGCGCCGTAAACCTGCTCATCGATGTCAGCCACAAGCAGGCGCAGGAGCTGTCGGCGCAGGCAGCGCGATGCAAGCGGCTCGCCCGGGCGACGACGGATTCCCAGGCATCGTCCATCCTTGCCAGCATGGCGCGTGAATATGCCGCCACGGCCGCGACGCTGGACTGCGCCGACTAACGCACCAAGGCCACATTTTCGAGCTTGAGCGGCGGGCGTCGCTCGGGGCTTCTCGCCGCTCATCCTGCAAGCTATGAAAGGCGGCCGTTCGCCGCAGTGCGGGTGCGGCCTGTACGCGTGATCTTCAGCTGAAGGCCATTGGGGGGTGCGGTTATGTACGAAGTCGGTCCGGACGAATTCAGTGAGCGTTGGGCACCTTATGCGGTCGGAATCCTCCGCATCGTGACGGCGCTTCTCTTCTTCGAACATGGCACTGCGAAACTGCTTGGTTTTCCCGCCACCGACATGGCGCATCCCGCAATGTGGTCCCTCCCATGGATTGCAGGCGTGTTCGAGCTCATCGGCGGCTTCCTGCTCCTGATCGGCCTTTGGACCCGCTGGGTCGCGCTTCTTCTCTGCGGCGAAATGGCGGTCGCTTATTGGTATGCGCACGCGCCCCACAGCCCATTCCCGATGGTCAACATGGGCGAAGCAGCGATCCTCTACTGCTTCATCTTCCTGACGCTGTTCGTGGTTGGCGCCGGGGAATGGAGCCTCGACAAGATCCTTCACCGCCGCAGCTCGCCGATCGAAGGCTATGCGGCGCCGGGCGGCGAACGCGGCCTCTCAGACGAGTAGGTCGAGCCTGACGGTGACCTCGTCGCCGGCGCTAATGCCGGCGTCTCGACGCACCTTGGCCTTGATAGGCAGGATGTAGCCTCCGCCGTTCAGCGGAAACACGGACGTGCGCCAGACGACGTCGTCGATCGCTGCCTCGACTCGCACCGAGCCGAAGCCGCGCGGAGATGAATAAGCCTGCGCCTTGATGGCGTCCGACTGCTCGTCCGGGACCGTGACGAAATACCACCTCCCTGCTGCCTGTGCCTTCCAGATCCACAGCAGCGAGGTGAAGACGATCACTAGCGGGTGAGCTTCCGGTACGTCATCCGGTGGGGCCGGTCCGCCTCCGGGCCCATCCGCCGCTTCTTGTCTTCCTCATAGGCTTCGAAGTTGCCTTCGAACCATTCGACATGGCTGTCGCCTTCGAACGCCAGGATATGGGTCGCAAGCCGGTCAAGGAAGAAGCGGTCGTGGCTAATGATCACCGCACAGCCGGCGAAATTCTCCAGCGCGTCTTCGAGTGCACGAAGGGTTTCGACGTCCAGGTCGTTGGTCGGCTCGTCGAGGAGGAGGACGTTGCCGCCTTC
This sequence comes from Sphingomonas anseongensis, assembly GCF_023516495.1. Classification (NCBI taxonomy): domain Bacteria; kingdom Pseudomonadati; phylum Pseudomonadota; class Alphaproteobacteria; order Sphingomonadales; family Sphingomonadaceae; genus Sphingomonas; species Sphingomonas anseongensis. The sequence continues at coordinate 371,275 of NZ_JAMGBC010000001.1, read as the reverse complement.
CTTGAGCATCTTCGCAAGATGGACGCGGTTCCGTTCGCCGCCGGACAGCTGGCCGACCTTCTTCTGCTGGTCGGGACCGCGGAAGTTGAATGCTCCAACGTAGGCGCGCGTGTTCATCTCGTGCTTGCCGAGCTTGAAGATGTCGAGGCCGTCCGAGATTTCCTCCCAGACGTTCTTCTTCGGGTCCAGGGCGTCGCGGCTCTGGTCGACGTAGCCCAGGTGAACAGTCGGCCCGACTACGATCTCGCCGCAGTCGGGCGTCTCCTGCCCGGTGATGATCCGGAACAGCGTCGTCTTGCCGGCGCCGTTGGGGCCGATCACTCCAACGATTCCGCCGGGCGGGAGGTTGAACGACAGATTTTCGAACAACAGCCGATCGCCATAGGACTTGGTGAGGCCCTTCGCCTCGATCACGTTGCCGCCCAGCCGCTCCGGCATCTGGATGAGTATCTCGCCCTTCGCGGGAGCGCGATTTTCCTGCGCTTTCACAAGTTCGTCGAAAGCCCTGATACGCGCCTTGGACTTCGCCTGGCGGGCTTTCGGCGAGCGCCTGATCCACTCCAGCTCGTCGGCGATCGCTTTCTGTCGGCCGGCCTCCTCGCGCTCTTCCTGCTCGAGCCGCTTCGCCTTCTTTTCCAGGTAGGTCGAGTAGTTGCCCTGGTAGATGTAATAACGGCCGCGATCGAGCTCGAGGATCCAGTTCACCACATTGTCGAGGAAGTACCGGTCGTGCGTGACGAGGATGACGTTGCCTGGATAATCGACCAGGTGCTTTTCCAGCCACTGGACGCTTTCGGCATCGAGGTGGTTGGTCGGCTCGTCGAGAAGCAGGATGTCGGGTTTCTCGAGCAAAAGCCGGGTGAGAGCCACGCGGCGCTTCTCGCCACCTGACAGCTTGTCGACCGCGCTGTCGCCGGGAGGGCAGCGGAGCGCGTCCATCGCGATCTCAAGCTGGTTGTCGAGCGTCCAGCCGTCGACTGCGTCGATCTTCTCTTGAAGCTCGCCCATCTCCGCCATCAGTGCATCGAAATTGTCGCCGGGGTCTGCCATTTCCGCCGAAATCGCATTGAACCGCTCGAGCATGTCTGCGACCGGGCGAACGCCCTCCATCACATTTTCTTTGACCGTCTTCGAAGGGTCGAGCTGCGGCTCCTGCTCGAGATAGCCGACGGTGATGCCTTCCCCCGGCCAGGCTTCGCCGCTGAACTCCGTGTCGCGGCCGCCCATGATCTTCATCAAGGTCGACTTGCCGGACCCATTGGGCCCGACAATCCCGATCTTCGCGTCGGGATAGAATTGGAGATGAATGTTGTTGAGGATGGGCTTGTGGCCCGGAAAGGCCTTGGTCAGGCCCTTCATCACAAAGCTGTATTGGGCGGCCATGGGGTCGCTTGCGTCCTTCGGAATGCTGGAAACGTGCCGCGCGACGTAGTGGAGCGAGCGCGATTTTTCTAGTCGCGGCCCACCATGGCGGCAGCATCGGCGAAGCGATAGTCGCGATATTGGTCGCGTAGGGTCTTCTTCGACAGCTTCCCCGTCGCGCTGTGCGGGAGTTCATCGACGAACTCGATCGCGTCGGGCTGCCACCAGCTGGGCACATGCTGCTTGAGGTGCGCCCTTATGTCCTCCTCGCCGACCCGGCTTCCATCGCCCCGAACCACCAGCAGGAGCGGTCGCTCGTCCCATTTGGGGTGACGAATGCCGATGGCGGCGGCCTCGGAAACTCCGGGGCAGCCGACCGCGGCATTTTCGAGCTCGATGGAGCTGATCCACTCGCCTCCGGACTTGATCACGTCTTTGGCGCGATCGGTGATCTGCATCGTTCCGTCCGTATGCATGACGGCAACGTCGCCGGTATCGAACCAGCCATCGGCATCGAGGGCATCCTGATCCTCCTTGAAGTAACGCTTCACGATCCACGGGCCGCGGCATTGCAGCCGGCCGGAGGAGATGCCGTCGCGCGGCAGTTCGCGGCCCTCATCGTCGACGACACGCAGTTCGACCCCGAAGGGCGCCCTGCCCTGCTTCGCGATCATGTCGAGCTGCTCGTCGCTACTAAGGTCGTTCCAATTCGTGGGTTTCGAGCAGCAAGTGCCGATCGGGGAGGTTTCGGTCATCCCCCAAGCGTGGCCGATGTCGATACCGCGCTTCCTGAACCAGTCGATCATGGCCCGCGGCGCCGCCGAGCCTCCGATCGTCACTCGCTGAAGTGTGCCGAGGTCCTCGCCGGTCCGTTCGACATGCTCGATCATCGTCAGCCAGACCGTAGGCACGCCCGCGGAATGAGTGACGCTCTCCTCGCGCATCAGCTTGCACATCCGCTCCGGTCTGTAGTCCGCCGAGAGCACAAGCTTGGCGCCGGTCGCAGGAACCGACCAGGGAATGCCCCAGGCATTGGCATGAAACATCGGAACGATTGGAAGCACGACCGCGCGTCTCGACAAGTCGAACACGTCGGGGGTGACGGACATCAAGGTGTGAAGGACAGTCGAGCGATGTTCGTAAAGAACACCCTTCGGATTGCCGGTTGTGCCTGACGTGTAGCAGAGTCCGCACGGATCCCGCTCGTCGCCTTCGACCCACGAGTAATCACCGTCTTCCGGCGCAATCCACTCAGCGAAGCCGGACTCACCCTCGAGTGTGTCGAAGCAGATGTAATGCTCGATGGTTCGCCAGCGCGGCTTCATCCGGTCGACGATGGGCTGGAACAACCGGTCGTAGAGGAGGACCCGGTCTTCGGCGTGGTTGGCGATATAGTCGAGCTGGTCGTCGAATAGCCGCGGATTGATGGTGTGGAGCACTCCGCCCATTCCGCACGCTCCGTACCAGGCGGTGAGGTGGCGCGAATGGTTCATGGCCAAAGTGGCGATCCGGTCGCCCGGCTTCATTCCAAGGCGCTCTAGGGCCTGCGCCATCTGCCGGCCTTGATGGGCAACCTCTCGCCAGTTGGTTCGGCTCATCGATCCGTCCGCCCAGGCGGAAACGATCTCCTGGTCCGGATGCTCGCGCTCGGCATGGTCGACCAGCCGCATCACGCGCAGCGGCCAGTCCTGCATGGCGCCCAAGCTCATCCTGCCGCTCCCCGGCTTTCCGAGCGGGCATCATGAAGCAATTGGGACGGCAGGCAAGCCGTTTAGAAGGGAAGCTTGAACCCGGGTGGAAGCGGGATTCCGCTGGTCATTTTCTGAAGTTCGGGTGCCGCCGCGGCGTCAGCCTTCGTCTTCGCATCGTTGAGGGCGGCGGCCACCAGGTCTTCGAGCATGGATTTCTCGGACGGCTGGAGAAGGCTGTCGTCGATACTCACGCTGACGATCCGGCCCTTCGCCGAGGCGACGACCTTGACGAGGCCGCCTCCTGCCGCGCCCTCAACCTCGATCTTGTCGAGATTTTCCTGCGCCTTCTGCATCTCGGCCTGGACGCTTTCGGCCATCTTCATGATTTCATCGAGGTTCGGCATCTCAGGCATGGTCATTCACCCTTGGTGAGAGAATAGGATTCGAGCTCGGCGTCGGGAAAGGCTGTGAAAGCTGCCTGCACAGCCGGATCCTGCAGGACTTCGGCGCGCACTTTTTCCTCCGCCATCTTCTCCTGCTCCAGAAGCGAGGGCTGAGCGCCCTCGTCGGCAATGGAAACGGTCCAGGTCGTCCGTGTGATCCCCTTGAGCGCGATCGCGAGGTCGCGCGACCAGTCGGCGCCAAGGGGTCGGAGCGGTTTGACGACCAACTCCGGGGGCTCGAAGCGGACAAGTCCCACCTGGTCGTGGAGCTGGACGGCCATCTGGTGCTTTCCGTCGGATTCCAGCGCCTGAACTAGAGCGGGGAAATCGGCCGGAAGCTGGGTCGCGGGTGCAGTCGTCGATCTCGGCGCAGCGGATGCAGACGGAGCGGCGGCAGGCGATGCCGATCCTCCGCTCAGCTGCCTGAGGAGCGTGGCAGGATCAGGGAGTTCTGCCGCGTGGATCAGACGCAGGACGGCCATGGTCGCCGCCTCGTGCGGATCCGGAGCGATGTTAACGTCGCTGAGGCCCTTGAGCAGCATCTGCCACAGGCGGTGGATCTGGCCCCACGAGAGCTTTGCCGCGAGATTGTCGGCGAATTCGCGCTGCTCGCTGGAGAGCAGAGCTTCGGCTTGGGCGCCGGCCTTGGCCCTGGTCGCGGAGTGGAGCGCCTCCATCAGCCCTCGAACAAGCGATGCCGGGTCCATGCCCAAATCGTGGGCTTCGTCCATCGCGGCAAGCGCCTTGGTGGCTTCACCTTGAAGGATGAGCTCCAGAAGATCGCGGATTCGGCCACGGTCGGCGAGACCAAGCATGTCGCGCACCTGCTCCGCAGTGACCGTGCCGCCACCGTGGGCGATCGCCTGATCGAGGATCGACAGGCCGTCGCGGGCGGATCCTTCGGCGGCACGAGCGATCATCGCCAGCGCATCCTGCTCGACCTCCACACCCTCCGTCTGGGCGACGGAGCCGAAATGGGCGACCAGCTCTTCCGGGTCGATCCGCCGAAGGTCGAAACGCTGGGTCCGCGACAGCACGGTTACCGGCACCTTGCCGACCTCCGTGGTCGCGAACAGGAACTTCACATGTTCAGGTGGTTCCTCAAGAGTCTTGAGTAACGCATTGAATGCGCTCTTAGAAAGCATGTGAACTTCGTCGATGATGTAGATTTTGTAGCGAGCCGAAACCGACGCGTAGCGCACGGCGTCAATGATCTCGCGGATGTCGTCCACACCGGTGTGCGAGGCAGCGTCCATCTCGACCACATCGATGTGGCGCCCTTCCGCGATCGCGCGGCAATGCTCGCATTCGCCGCAAGGATGGATGGTTGGGTGGCCCTGCCCGTCCGGCCCGATGCAGTTGAGCGCCTTGGCGATCAGCCGCGCCGTCGAGGTTTTGCCCACTCCGCGCACGCCGGTGAGCAGGAAGGCATGGGCAATCCGGCCGCGTTCGATGGCGTTCGCCAGCGTCCGTACCATGGCGTCCTGCCCGATCAGCTGCTCGAACGTCTGCGGGCGGTACTTGCGGGCAAGCACCCGATAGGGCGAAGCCGCGGGCGCCACTTCGGGCAGGTCCATTCCAAGCGATGGCGATTCGTCGGTCATTGCCGCTGTTGTAGGCATCGCTTCACGTCTTTGCGAGCGGTTGCCACGCCGCGAAACTGTCCCCATATGGCCCCCGGGAGCCGGGCGGACGGGGCTGTCGCCAACCTGGTCAGGTCCGGAAGGAAGCAGCCACAACGATTTCGTCCCGGGTCGTTCCGGTTCCCACCTACCCCCTAAGCCAGTTGCGCGCACTCGGCGGTATCCGCACCGTGAGGCTTTCCATCTCCGCAGTCAGGAATATCTGGCAGGCCAGCCGCGACGTCCGAGTCGCGTGCGCGGCGAAGTCCAGCATGTCCTCTTCCTCGTCGCTGGCCGCCGGCAATTTTTCGAAGTCGGCTTTGTCGACGATCACGTGGCAGGTCGAGCAGGCCATCACCCCCTCGCAGGCGCCCTCCAGCGGCTGCTTGGCGGCCCAGGCAACGTCGAGCAGCCGCCGGCCGGGCTTCGCCTCGACCTCTTTGTCGAGAGTCCCGTCGGCCTTGTAGAAACGCACCAGTGTCACGCGGCAAAACGCTCCTGGGCTTCTGCCGCCTCATTGATGTGGCTGATGGCGCCCACGAGCTCCTCTTCCGTCGTGTAGCGTCCAAAGCCGAGACGAACTGACGAGCGAGCTTCGCCGTCATTCAGGCCAATCGCCCGAAGCACGTGGCTTGGCCGGCCGGACCCGCTTGCACAGGCGCTACCGAGCGAGAAGGCGATATCGCGCAAATCGGAGATTAGTCGTGCTGCATCAATGTTTTCGCGACGAATATTGAGATTTCCTCGATAGCGCTGCTCAACCCCTCCGTTGATGATCCACCCGGCGCCAAAAGCATCCAACGCGGCTGTCCAAAGCTTCTCCACGTGAGCATGGTCCTCGTCGAAGCGCTCCGCCGCAAGCCTCGCCGCAGCGCCGAAGCCTACGCACAGCGCCGGCGAAAGCGTTCCCGAACGCAGCCCGCGCTCCTGTCCTCCACCATGGATTAGAGGCGCCGGCTCCGCGCCCTTGTTCATCCACAGGGCGCCTATCCCCTTGGGCCCATGGATCTTGTGCGCCGAGACCGCGACGAGGTCAGGCCCTTCGGGGATTTGCACCCGGCCCAGCCCCTGGACCGCATCGCACAGCATCAGTGATCCTGCTTGGTGCGCAAGGTCCGCAATCTCGCCGATCGGCTGGATTACCCCGATCTCGTTGTTCACGAGCATCACGGCCACCAGCGCGACACTGTCGTCGAGTGCCGATTTCAGGTCACCCAAGCGCACAAGACCGTCGCTTCCTACCGAAAGGCGGGTGATCGGCACCCCGCGGCCCTCAAGCCACTCACAGCTGTCGAGGACCGCTGCGTGCTCCGTCTGGACGGTGATGACGCGGTTCCGCCCTGAAGGCGCCTTTTCGACCGTCCCCTTTATCGCCCAGTTGATCGCTTCCGTCGCGCTGCCCGTGAAGGCGAGCGAGCCTCCGCCAAGGCCAATCGCGTCGCTGACCTGGTCGCGAGCCACTTCAACAGCGGCCGCAGCCTCTCGCCCCGCACGATAAGGCGAATGAGGATTGGCGAAATTCTGCTCGATCCACGGCTGCATCGCCGCTGCCACTTCAGGCGCGACGGGCGTCGTTGCCTGATAATCGAGGTAGATCATGCCGCCTTGGTGACCGCCCGCTCAGCTATCCGGCGCCATTCGTCTAAAAAGGCGTCGATCTCTGCCTCGTTCGTCTCCGGCCCGAAACTGATCCGCAGGAATCCGCCGGCGATTTCGTCCGGGAGGTTCATCGCGGCAAGCACATGGCTCGCCTTCGCCTTGCCCGAGGAACAGGCGCTGCCCGCGGACACCGCGATCCCGGCGAGGTCCATCTGCACGAGGAGGGAGGCGCTGCTTCCTCCCGGAAGCGCGATTGCGCCGATCGTGGGCACTCGAGGCGCATCCTCGGCGATAACGACGCCGCCGGACGCCTTCACCCCCGCTTCGAGCTGTTTCCGAAGGCTGGTGAGGCGATCCATGTCATATGGCCTGGCTTCCACCGCAGCGGCGAAGGCCATGGCCCCGGGCACATCCTGAGTTCCGCGGCGATAGCCCTTCTCCTGACCGCCTCCGCAGGCGCGCAGAGTCGCGATATCCCGAACCAGAAGCGCTCCGACGCCCGGCGGACCGCCGAGCTTGTGGGCGCAGATCGCGATGAAATCGGCATCGGGCAGTGCGAGCTTGGATGCGCCCTGCGCGCAATCGGACAGCAGCAGGCTCCCGGCCTCGCGAATCCGCGGAGCTAGGCGCTCGAGCGGCTGGATCACCCCGGTTTCATTGTTGACCTGCTGTATCGCGACGAGTGCCGGGCCTCTGGCAAGCACCTCATCGAGCGAGCATTCGTCGATCAGGCCATTCGAATCGACCGGAAGGACCGTCGAACCTGCGCCCATCGCATAGCCGACGATCGCATGCTCGGTCGCTCCATGCGCGCGACCGCTGGGAACGGCGCAGCGCGCGGCAAGCTCAACACTCTCGCTGGCTCCGGAAGTGAAGATGACGTCATGGCGCCAGCCGAGCGCCTCGCGAATCGTCTCGCGCGCCTTCTCGAGCAGCGATCTTGACCGCCGCCCCTCCGCGTGCGGGCTGTTCGGATTCGCCCATTCGTCGACCCCGAGCGCAAAGGCTTCGCGAGCGGCAGGGATGACGGGCGTGGTGGAAGCGTGATCCAAGTAAATTCGTTGAGTCATTTTGCGCGGATATCTGCCGATTGCCAGTTGAACTCCCCTCCCTATATAGAACCCGCCGCCGAGGCGCACCCGTCGGCACGAAAACCATCCGTTAGGCGAACCCGCAACCCATGCCCGAAGTCATCTTTCCAGGTCCCGAGGGTCGCCTCGAAGGCCGTTTCCATCCCGGCCCTCGTCCCCGTGCGCCGGTCGCGCTGATCCTGCACTCACACCCGCAGGCCGGCGGGACGATGAACAACAAGATCGTCCAGCTGCTCTACCAAACCTTCGTCAGACGCGGCTTTGCTACCCTTCGCTTCAATTTCCGCGGCGTCGGCAAGAGCCAGGGCACGTTCGACAACGGCATCGGCGAGCTTTCGGACGCAGCGAGCGCGCTCGACTGGGTCCAGCAAATCCATCCCGAGGCCGAGACCACGTGGGTTGCGGGCGTGAGCTTCGGCGCCTGGATCGGGATGCAGCTGTTGATGCGCCGCCCGGAAATCCGTGGATTCATCTCGATCGCGCCGCCCGCGAACATGTACGATTTCAGCTTCCTCGCGCCCTGCCCTTCGTCCGGGATCATCATCCAGGGCGAAGACGATGAGGTCGTAACTCCAAGCGCAGTCCAGAAGCTGGTCGACAAGCTTCGCACCCAAAAGCACATCACGATCACTCACGATGTGATCCCCGGCGCCAACCATTTCTTCGCCAACGAGCTCGACCTGCTGATGAAGAGCGTAGACGACTATCTCGACATGCGGCTGGCGACCGACCCCAAGCGGCCAGCTATAACGACCAAATCAGGACGTTAGCGAGCAGGATAGCGGCGGCGCCGAGCATCAGCGCTCCCTTTGCGCGGTCGGACTTGCCGATGATGATCCTGAAGCCGCCAAAGCCGAGCAGGAAGGCCGAGATCACGGCCAGCGCCAAGGCTGCGGAGGTTAGCGTTTCCACTCCAGTCGGTCCCCTTCACCAACACTTAACGGATATCGTTCATTGTCGCGAAGGTGAACGTCAAAGAACAGCAAGCGCGGCTCGAAGAGGCCTTCGAGCGCATTGAGGAAACCATCCTCCCCTGCATCTCGATGATGCTGGAGACGCTCCTCGACGCGTCCGCCAATGCCGCCGACACCGATCCCAAGGCGCTTGCTGCAGAATTGCAGATCCTCGCCGCGGAGCTCGAAGAGCTGACCCAGGCCGTCGAGCGGTCGAGCCCGGTCCATCTGACGCCGGGCGAATATAAGACGAACACCGCGGCGGCTTAGACCCCGTCGACTATCCGGGCATGAAGGTCCGGGTCGATATTCCCTCCCGAAACCACCGCAACCGTCCCGTCCACCGGCTGGACCTTCCCCGCAAGCAGTGCAGCGAGAGCGGCAGCTCCGCCCGGCTCGACGACCATTTGATGCTCGCGCCATGCGAAGCGGACCGCTTCCTTCACCTCCTCGTCCGTGACGGAGAAGGCGGCGGCATTGCGGTCGCGCAAAATTTCAAAGGTTATCGGCGAAACTCGCGGAGTCTGGAGCGCATCGCACAAGGTAGGCGGCGCGTTCGGCGCCACAGGCACGATTTCGCCGCCTTCCAGCGAGCGTTTCATGTCGTCCCAGCCTTCGGGCTCGACGATCGCAATGTCGGCGTCGGGACAGGCCAGGGCGATTCCCGAGGCGAGCCCGCCTCCGCCGCAGGGAACGATGATCAGGCGCGGGGGCTCGGGCATCTGGTCGAGGATTTCCAGCCCCACCGTGCCTTGGCCGGCGACGATTGCGACATCGTCAAAGCTGGGGACCACGACCGCGCCGCGCTCCTGCGCCAGCTTCTCCGCAATCTCCTCGCGGCTCTCGGTCAGTCGGTCATAGAAGATGATCTCGGCTTCGTGGCTGCGGGTGGCGTCCACCTTCACCTTCGGAGCGTCGGCCGGCATGACGATGACCGCAGGAACGCCGAGGCGCTTCGCTGCGATGGCGACGCCCTGGGCGTGATTGCCCGACGAAAAGGCGACCACGCCCCGCTGCTTTTCCTCGTCCGACAGCTGCAGCAGCCGGTTGGTCGCGCCCCTCAGCTTGAAGGCACGGCCGGTCTGAAGGGATTCGCACTTCAGCCAGACCTTCGTCGTTCCGACCTTGGTTTCAATGAGCGGAGTGCGCTCGACCAGGCCGGCGATGCGCTTCGCTGCGGAGGTGACATCCTCGGCTGTTACCGAAGCTGGATTTGCTAAGCGGTTGATATTTCACCCTTTCGATATTCCGTTGCAGATCAGCGACATATGACGGCCAATTGTCGGCTTCCCGCCCAAAAAATCTTTACATGGGCGACCCCCATACATATATCGCGCGTCCGCTGCCCCATGGGACTTCCAACCGCAAGGCAGCTCTTTTGGAACGTACCTGTTGGAGGTCCCTTGAGTTGCACAAGCATCATCGCCCGCTGGGGCTAGCTACTTCCCAGAGCGGCGCCCGGGGGGGTGTCGAAATCGCAAAGCTTCGTCCGGTCCAGCCGGTCACGTTGCTGCGTCCTCACGCCGCGCGGCGAGCCGCCCGATTCTTCGTCGAGAAGTTTCCGGGCCGGTCGCTCTATGCCGTGAAGGCCAATCCATCGCCGGATCTCCTGCAGATTCTGTGGGACGGCGGGATCACCCATTACGACGTGGCGTCGATCGGCGAGGTCCGCCTGGTCTCCGAAGTTCTGCCCGGCGCCGTGCAGTGCTTCATGCACCCGGTGAAGGCCGAGGAGGTCATCGCCGAGGCCTATTTCGAGCACGATGTCCGCACATTCTCCCTCGACACGATGGAGGAGCTCGAGAAGATCGTCCGCGCGACGTCGAAGGACGGCGTCGTGGCCTCCGATCTCAACCTGCTCGTGAGAATTCGGGTCGACAACCAGCACGCCAAGCTCAGCCTTGGGGCGAAGTTCGGCGCGTCGGAGGCGGACATCAAGCCGCTGCTGATTGCCGCCCGCCAGGCAGCGGACGCGCTCGGCATCTGCTTTCACGTCGGTAGCCAGGCGATGAGCCCTGCCGCTTATGCCGAGGCCCTTGCGCGGGTTCGCGACGCGATCGTTCTCGCCGCGGTCACCGTCGACATCGTCGATGTGGGCGGAGGATTTCCCTCGGTCTACCCGGGCATGGAGCCGCCGGAGCTCGAAACCTATTTCTCGGTCATCCACGCCGGCTTCGAGGCCCTTCCCGTCAGCTACTCGTCGGAACTGTGGTGCGAGCCGGGCCGAGCGCTCTGTGCCGAATATGCGAGCCTCGTGGTCCGCGTCGAAAAGCGCCGCGGCGACGAGCTGTATATCAACGACGGCGCCTACGGCACGTTGTTCGACGCTGCGCATATCGGCTGGCGCTATCCTGTGCGGCTGCTCCGAGAGGCGGAGTCGCTCGTCCGGTCGGCGGACTTCAGCTTCTACGGGCCGACCTGCGACGACCTCGACCGGATGGCTGGGCCGTTCGCCCTGCCGGGCGACGTCGGTGCCGGCGATTACCTCGAGATCGGAATGCTCGGAGCCTACGGCTGCGCGATGCGCACCGGCTTCAACGGCTTCGGATCGGTGGCGAGTGAAATCGTCGAGGACGAGCCGATGGCGAGCCTGTACGGAACAAGCGCACCGGCGCGGACCAACGTGGTCACGCTCTAGAATTTCCTCCCCTTCTGCTCCGGCAGGAGGGAGGTCCGCCGCAAGGCGGTTGATGGGGTGAGGCTGTCCCCCACATTGAACGACATGCCTTTCGTCGCAGCGATGCCTATGTGGGCCGCGCAATGGAGCATGAGATGAACCAGGATTCCAAGGTCAACGACACTCGCAAGGCGGAGCTGCTGTCTTCGCCCGTCGAACATATCGACATCACCAAGTTCGACGCTCGCCCGATCGTCGACGCGATGGGGAAGATGAGCTTCACCAGCCGCGATCTGTCGCGAGCGACGAAAATCTACAACACCATGCTCGAGGACCAGTCCTGCTCGATCATCCTGGTGGTCGCGGGCTCGACCTCGGCCGGCGGCTGCATGGACCTCTATGCCGAGATGGTGAAGTCGAACATGGTCGACGCCATCGTCGCCACCGGAGCGACCATCGTCGACATGGATTTCTTCGAAGCGCTTGGCCACAAGCACTACCAAGCCAATGAAATCCCTGACGACGATACTCTGCGCTCGCTCTACATCGATCGCATCTACGATACGTACATCGACGAAGAGAAATTGCAGGATTGCGACTTCACGATCGGCAAGATCGCCGACAGCCTGGAGCCGCGTCCGTACTCGAGCCGGGCCTTCATCCGCGAGATGGGCAAGTGGTTGAGCGAGGGCAACGCCAAGAAGGAAGGAAGTCTCGTCCAGCTCGCCTATGAGCATGATGTCCCGATCTTCTGCCCCGCCTTCACCGACAGCTCAGCCGGCTTCGGGCTGGTGAAGCACCAGGTCGACGCGATGAAGCGAGGCGGTCACTACATGACTCTCGACAGCATCGCCGACTTCCGCGAGCTCACCGACATCAAGATCAAGGCCGGCACCACTGGCCTCCTGATGATCGGCGGCGGCGTTCCCAAGAACTTCACCCAGGACACGGTCGTCTGCGCCGAAATCCTCGGTCACGAGGACGTCGAAGTGCATAAATATGCGGTCCAGATCACCGTCGCGGACGTGCGCGACGGCGCCTGCTCGTCGTCGACGCTCCAGGAAGCGGCGAGCTGGGGCAAGGTGTCGACGGCTATGGAACAGATGGTCTTCGCCGAAGCCACCAGCGTCCTTCCGCTGCTGGCGTCCGACGCCTGGCACCGCGGCGCCTGGCGCAACCGCGAGAAGCGCAGTTTCGCGAAACTGTTCGACTAATCGATTGCACCGAGCAACCAACTGAAGCACCCTCCTCCTGAGCTCAGGGGGAGGGTTTTTCATGCACGACTATAGTCCGATTCTGATCCCGGTAGTGGCTCTGGTCGCCTGGTCGCTGGTTATGATGGTGTGGATGGCGATCGCTCGCCGCAGGGCGTTCGCCCAGTTGGGTATTAGCTGGAGCACGATCCCCCGAGGTTCACGAGGAGTGAACCTCGAAGGCAAGGCACCGCCCGAAGCCCAGTGGCCCTCGCACAATTATAATCACCTCATGGAACAGCCGACGCTCTTCTACGCGATCGCGCTAACGCTCGCGCTGATGGGGATGGGCGGCGGAATCAACTATTGGCTGGCGTGGGGCTATGTTGGCTTTCGGGTCGCGCACAGCATCGTCCAGTCGACCGTGAACATCGTCCAGATCCGCTTTCCCTTGTTCGCGCTCGCAAGCCTGTGCCTCCTCGGCCTCACCGTCCACGCTGGCGCTCGAATCCTCCACGGTGCCTGAAACCCGCCGCGACGATAGCGGCGAAACGCTGAAGCTCCTGGCGCACGTGGCGCCGCTATTTGCGCTCAGCTACGCCGTGCTGTGGTTCGCCAACCTCGACCTCTCACATGCAATTCCGCGCGACGGGACGACCCTGGTGGTCGGGCGCGACTTCCTCAATTTCTGGATGGCGGCACGCGCCTCCTGGGCTGCCGACCCTCAGCGCTTCTATGACCTTGCGACCTATCAGGCGGAGGTCGCGAGAATGGTCGGGCCCGGCTACCTCGGCCAGGTCTGGTCCTACCCGCCGAGCATCATGCTCGTCGCCGCGCCATTCGCCGGGCTGCCGTATCTGCCGGCTCTCGCGCTGTGGACCGTGCTCGGTCCGCTAGTCCTGTTCCTTTCCGTCCGCACGTGGATCGCGGATCGCCAGCTGCAGATCGCGCTCCTCCTCTCCCCGGCGGCGGTTTTCTGCGTCATCTCCGGCCAGTTCGCCTTCCTTGCGACCGCGGTCATCCTCAACGTCCTGCGCCTTCGGCAGAGCCGTCCGTGGCTGGCCGGCGCACTTCTCGGCCTGCTGACGCTGAAGCCGCAGCTCGGGCTGTTCTTCCCCGTCATGCTGATCGCCGCGCGCGACTGGCGGGTAATCGGCGGCGCGATTGCATCGGCTGCGGGGATCGTGGTGGCGACGGCGATGCTGTGGGGTGTCGAGCCGTGGCTCGCCTACTGGACCCTTGGGATGCCGACTCAATCGCGAGTGCTGAGCGATCCGCAGGTTCTCGGCGGTCCGTTCATGCCGACGGTGTTCATGAACCTGCGAAGCGCCGGAGTAGCGACCTCAGTCGCGGGCTGGGCGCAAGCCGCAGCCGCGCTCGTCGCCGTGGCGATGATCGCCTGGCGCTTCCGCAGCCGTCCCTCAGCCGCCGATTGGTCGGCAAATGCGCTGTTCCTGGCGGCGGGTGTGTTCGGCACGCCCTATCTCATGTCCTACGACACGCTACCGCTAACGGCGGCCGCCCTGCTGGCGCTGCCCACGGGTCGGACCGGCCGGCTGCTGGTGCTCGCAACCTATTTCCTGACTCTTCTGCAGCTCGTCTGTGGTGGCCTGCACCTGCCGGGGCCCGCACTGATTCCGCTGGCGTTGGCGCTCTATCTCGCGAAGCAGGCGGCAAGCTCAACGTGGGTCGACCAGCGGAACTGACCGACCGGCTTCACCCACTCGAGCCGATAACCGCCGTCGGCGAGCCGCCGCGCGTCGCGCGCGAACGTCGCCGGGTTGCAGCTGACATAGGCGATCCGCGGCACCGCTGACGCAGCAAGCTGATCGACCTGCTGTTCAGCTCCTGCGCGCGGCGGATCCAGGACAACAGCACCGAAGCCGCTGAGTTCGCTTGAATCGAGTGGACGTCGATAGAGGTCACGGTGATCGACTTGCATGGTCGGGGCCGCCCGCTTCAGTGCAGCCGCCGAATCGCGCGCGGCCTCGGCGGCGTAGGCCGCTCCGGTCGCCAGCGCGAAGGTGCCGAGGCCGGCGAACAGGTCGGCGATCGCCTTCGAACCGGCGGCGCATTCGCGAACGCACTCGACCAGCGTCTCCTGGCCATCGGCTGTCGCCTGGAGAAACGCCCCGTGCGGAAAGGTGACCTGCGCTCCGGATAGGCTCACGGTGGCGGGAACCGGCTCATACATCGTCTCCGGGCCATTGCCGCTGTCGATGGAAAGGCGTGCCAGCCCGTACGTCCCAGCGAAATCGGTCAGCGCCTGAAGCGCGGGCAGGTCCGCTGCGCTCACATTGCGCAGCAGCACGTCAGCGCCGCCGTCGATCAAGGTAAGCTGTGCCTCAGCGACCTGCTTGGGTTTGAGCAGCTGTGTGAAGAGCCCGCGAACCGGAGCCACGAGCGCAAACAGCTCGGGCCTCAGGATATGGCATTCCTGCATATCGACGATCCGGTGCGACTTCTCGGCGTTGAAGCCGACCACCGCGCCCCTGCCCAGCTTAAGCGCCTTCAGGGTCGCGCGCCGACGCGATCGGGGCGGAGATAGATGCGGGGGGCGGATCTCGGTCTCCAGCCCGTGCTGGGCAAGAGCAAGCTCGATCCGCGAGGAGAGGTAGCCGATGTACGCCTCGTCGTCGGCATGCTGGAGCTGGCAACCGCCGCATTCGGGAAAATGACGGCACGGCGGCGCCTGGTGGTGCGGGCCGAACGCCAGTGCTCCGTCATCGAGCACGGCGTCGCCCGGAACGACGAACGGCACATGGCGTCCGGTGGCGGTCACTCCGTCGCCGCGGGCCGCGATCCGGACGATAAGCTCGTTCACCGAAGGTCGAGTGCGGCCGGAATTGCGGCGGCTAGGTCGTCCGCAATCATGTGCGGCCCCGCAATCTCCGCAGCCCGCCCGTGAAGCCAGACGGCGGCGCAGGCCGCTTCGAAGGCTTCCAGGCCGCGCGCACGCAAGGCGGCGATCATTCCGGCGAGAACGTCGCCGGTTCCTGCACTTGCGAGCCATGCGGGCGCCGGGGGAGCGAAGCCGATCCGTCCGTCTGGGGAAGCAACGACGGTGTCCGGACCCTTGTAAACCACCACAGCGCCCGAGCGGCACGCGGCTTCGAGTGCCTGCTCCGCCTTGTTTCCGGGAAGCTTGCCGAACAGCCGGACGAACTCGCCCGAGTGAGGCGTCAGGATCGCGTCCTGCCCCCGCAGCCGTTCCGCATCTCCCACCTGTCCGATCGCGTCTGCATCGATCACCTTCGGAGCCCTTGCAGTCAGCGCCAGCGTCAGCAGCTGCGGTATCTCGCCCATTCCCGGACCAACGAGGATGCAGCCGATCCGCGGGTCGTCGAGGATAGCCGTGTCCGTCTGGACGATCGCCGACGGAAGCCCGTCGATCGCTCGCGATGTGCTGACCCGGACGTAGCCGGCCCCCGAGCGTGCCGCTGCAACCGTCGAAAGGGCGATCGCCCCGGGCATCTTGCCGGCGAGCGCATGAACGAGGCCGCGCGAATATTTGTGGCCGGCGGGATCCAACGGCGGGAGGTCGGGGCGACCGATCTCGCGCCACGCCGTATCGATCGCGAGACCGATGTCGGCCAGCACCACCCGCCCGCATTTGTTCATCGCCGGCATTAGCCGGTGGGCGGGCTTGAGCGCGCCAAAGGTCACCGTCAGGCCAAAGCCTGGAACGTCGTTCAGAAGCTCGCCGCTGTCGCTTTCGGCACCGCTTGGAAGATCGCAGGCAATGCACACAGAGGCATCGGTGCTGAGCCGCAGAAGCTGTTCAACCAGATCCGGTTGAAGGGCTTTCTTCAGTCCTGTTCCGAACAGGCAATCGATCAGAATAGGCGCGCGACCTGTTTCCGCGCCCAACTGCTCGACCTCGCCGTTGAATTTCGAACGCGCCCACTTGGCGGCGTCGCTTTTGGGGTCGCCAAGCGCAGCCACGCGAACCCTGATTCCACGATCTGCCAAATGGCGTGCCGCGACATAGCCATCGCCGCCATTGTTGCCCGGCCCGCAGAGAATCAGCACGGGCAGCGGCGCACCGAAGCGAACCGTCGCTTCCGCCAGCGCGGCCCCGGCGCGTTCCATCAGCGTTTCGACTGGCATCCCCGCGTCGATTGCCGCCTGCTCGGCGGCCCGCATGCGTTCGGCAGTGAGGATCGGGCGCCCACTCATGAGCGGGCGTTTAGCGCAGGCGTGTGGAAAGGCGCCACCATTCCCGCGGAACGCCTTCCGCCGAATGGTCGCGCTGCTCCTCGCTTTCGAACAGGGCGAAGCAGGTCGCCCCGCTTCCCGACATGCGAACGCAGGTCGTTCCCGGCTGAGCAGAGAGCCACGCCAGCACCCCGCCAATCTGCGGTGCAAGCGACGTGGCTGCCTGCTCCAGGTCATTTCGGCCGTGCCGCCAGTCTTCAAGCGGCCCGCGGTCGTTCCCGTCCCAAAGGGCAAAGACCTCGGCGGTCGGAAGCGTCTCGCGCGGGTTGACCAGTAACACCGGGGTTCCGGTGAGGCCGAGGTCCACGCTTTCGAGGACGTCACCCCTGCCATCGCCGCGCACCGACCTCGAGTGGACGCAGGCGGGGACGTCTGCCCCAAGCTCGCGGCCGATATCTTCCAGTTGGTCGGCTGACAGCTTCAGCCCCCACGTCCGGTTCAGCAGGCGCAGGGTCGCAGCAGCATCGGCTGAGCCGCCCCCTAGGCCGGCCGCGACTGGCAGCTGCTTTTCGAGGTGGAGTAAGGCCGTCTGGTCGCTCCCGCTTACCTCCCGAAGAGCATTCACAGCCTTCAGAACCAGATTATCTGCCTGGCCCAGGGCGTCGGCGAATTCGCCGTCCAGTGTCAGCGAAACCGGAACCGCGGGCTGGGCGGTGACCTCGTCGCCATCTTCGCAGAAGGCAAAGACCGTCTCGATCCGGTGATAGCCGTCCGGCAGTCGCTCGCGAACGTGCAGGGCCAGATTGACCTTCGCGTAGGCTGTTTCCCGGTTTCGGCTCAAGGCGCCGCTGTCGCCTTTGTAAGGCCCCCTGCAATCTTGCTCTTTAGCCGCCCCGTCTCGTTCTCGTCGGCGGTCGCCAGCGCGGCGCTCCAGGCGAAGCGCGCCTCGAAGCGGCGACCGGCGGAATAGAGCGCGTCGCCCAGATGCTCCTGAATTTCGGCCTGCGAGGGATCGCTGACCGCGGCTTTCTGGAGAATTTCGATCGCCTCCTCGATCCGGCCCCGCTTGAACAGCGCCCAGCCGAGCGAGTCGGAGATGGAGGCGTCGTCGGGCGCGAGCGAACTCGCCTTGCGGATCATCGCTTCGGCGGAATCGAGATCTTCGCCGTGGACCAGCTTCGCATAGCCCAGGAAATTGAGCACCTGCGGCTCGTCCGGCGCCAGCGCGATGGCTGAGTTGAGGACCGCCTTCGCCTCCGGCCAGCGTTCCGCCGATTGTAGCGCGCTCGCCTGCAACAGAAGCAAAGGCCAGCTTTGCCCGCTCGTCGGGTTCTGCATCCGGGCGATCGCCTGCTTGTACGCCGCAGCAGATTCGTTGAATCGCTGCATTGCCGAATAGACGTCGCCAAGCCGCGCGAAATCGTCGCTCGTTGCCGCTGGACTAGCAGCCGCGCGGCTTGCAAGCGCCAGCGCCTCATCGAAGCGCTTGGCGTCGGCGAGAGCACGGGCTTCCGCATCGACAGCTTCGGACTTGAGCGGGTCGCCGTCCCGCAAGGACCGGAACGCGGCGAGCGAATCCTGTAGCCGGCCGTCCTCGGAAAGCACGTTTCCAAGCAGGATCGCCGCCGAGCTGCTTTCGGGTGCGGCGTAGCGCGCGATCTGGACGATATTAAGCGGATCCGCACTAGGCTGCTCGGACTGGTGCATTTGCAGGGCAAGGGCGACCAGCTGGTCCGAAAACGCTTTTGCGACATTGTCGATCGCGACGCTGTCGGTCCGCCCGGAATCGAGCGCCTGCCGGATTGCGGTCGTATCGCCCGATATCCCTTCGAGCATCGCCAGCGCCCGTTGCCGGTCGCCTGCCGAGCGGAATCCCGCCGCAAGGGCAATCCTTACCCGGAATTCGCGAGCGCCGGCCGTCCCGATCGCCCGGCGCGCATAAGGCTCCGCGTCGGCGGTCTTGCCCAGCTTGAGAAGCGCATAGGCCGTCTGCTCGTCCGCGAAGGCCGCAAACGCACTGTCGCGCGGCACCTGCGAAAGGATCGTGACAGCCGCTGACGCATCACGACGCTCGACTGCCTGCCACGCGCGCAGAAGCGGCTGCCAGAAGCTGAGATTGGCGCCGGTCGCCGATGGGGAGAGTAGCTGGTCGGCTGCCCCGTCTTTACCGCGGCGCAATGCGTCGGCGACCAGCAGGAGCTTGGAATCCACGGTCGAAGGCTGGCGCGAATTGCCGATCAGGCGAAGCGCCAGCGGCATGTTGCCGGCGCTGATCGCCTCGGCAATTGCCCGTTGCTCCAGCCCGCTGTTCTTCGATGCCGTGGCGAGGCGGGCATAAATTTCCGCCGCTTCGACGTGGTTGCCGCTGATCGAAGCAGCCCTGGCGGCGACATAGGCCCTCGCCGGGTCCGTCGCCGCCGGAAGCGACGCCGCAGCCGGGGCCCCGACGCAAAGCATCGCTACAGCGAGTGGAAGTGCATTACATGTTCGGATAATTGGGCCCTCCACCGCCCTCCGGCACGACCCAGTTGATGTTCTGGGTCGGGTCCTTGATGTCGCATGTTTTGCAGTGAACGCAATTCTGGGCGTTGATCTGCAGGCGCGGCCGTCCTCCCTCCTCGACGAACTCATATACTCCCGCTGGGCAGTAACGCTGCTCGGGACCGTCATATTCGGCGAGGTTCACCGTGACGGGTATGTCGGCGTCCTTGAGTGTCAGATGAACCGGCTGGTTCTCTTCGTGGTTGGTGTTCGAGATGAACACCGACGAGAGCCGGTCGAATGTGAGGACCCCGTCCGGCTTGGGATAGGCGATCGGGACGGCCGCGTCCTTTCGCCGAAGCGATGAATGATCCGGCCGATGCTTGAGCGTCCACGGAACTCCAACGCGCAGGTAATTGAGCCACATGTCGATGCCGGCGTAGAGCGTGCCAGCGAGCCCTCCCCAATGAGCGACCGCCGGCTGGGCGTTGCGGACGATCTTCAGCTCCTTTGCGACCCAGCTGTCGTGCAAGGCTTTCGGATAGGCTTCGAGCACGTGGTCCGAACCGTCGGAAGCGATCGCTTCGAACGCCGCCTCGGCGGCGATCATCGCCGACTTCATCGCCGTGTGGCTTCCCTTGATCCGGGGCACGTTCACGAAGCCCGCCGAGCAGCCGATAAGGGCGCCGCCCGGGAAGACCAGCTTCGGGATTGCCTGGTAGCCGCCCTCGTTGATCGCCCTGGCGCCGTAGGACACCCGGCGCCCGCCCTCGATCTCCGCGCGGATCGCCGGGTGGGTCTTCCACCGCTGAAGCTCCTCGAACGGCGAGATGTACGGGTTGGAATAATCGAGCGACACGATGAAGCCGAGCGCGACCTGGTTGTTCTCCTGGTGATAGAGGAAACCACCGCCCCAGGCGTCCTCGAGCGGCCAGCCTTGCGTGTGGATCACCCGACCCGGCTTATGTTTCTCGGGAGGAACGTCCCACAACTCCTTGACGCCTAATCCGTAAACCTGCGGTCCGCTTTCGCCGCGAAGGCCGAAGATCCGGGTCAGCTCCTTGGTTAGATGACCCCGGGCGCCCTCGGCGAAGAAGGTATAGCGGGCATGGAGCTCAATTCCCGGCTGGTAATCCGGCCGGTGGGTTCCGTCGCGGGCGACGCCCATGTCGCCGGTCGCGACACCTTTGACCGACCCATCCTCGTTGAACAGGATTTCCGCCGCTGCAAAGCCGGGAAATATCTCCACTCCCAGCTCTTCCGCCTGGCCAGCGAGCCAGCGGCACAGATTGCCCAGGCTCAAGGTAAATGTGCCGTGGTTGTGCATGAACGGGGGCATCAGGAACTGCGGAAGCGACCACTTTCCGCGCTTCGTCAGCACCCAATGCAGGTTTTTCGTCACCGGAACGGTCAGCGGCGCGGCCTTCTCCTTCCAGTCGGGAATAAGCTCGGTCAGGGCCTTTGGATCGACGACTGCGCCGGAAAGGATGTGAGCGCCGATCTCGCTGCCCTTTTCGAGGACGCAAACGGCAATCTCGCGGCCGGCGTTCGTCGCCAGCTGCTTCAGCCGGATCGCCGCGGACAGCCCTGCAGGCCCGCCGCCAACGATCACCACGTCGTACTGCATCGACTCGCGTTCGCTCACTCTTGCTCCTTTTGCCGCACGCTAGAGGCAGTTCGACTCTATGGCGCAGCCGCTTGCTTGACGCCACCGGCAATGGTGGGGAAGACTCTCCGCCATGGGTGGGCCAGGGATCGCGATCGACGCACGCGAGGCCGCCAGCGCCTTGCGCTGGTGGTTGGACGCCGGCGTCGATGTCGCAACCCAGGAGGAGCCCCGCAATTGGCTCGAGCGAACGCCGGAGATTCGGCCGCTCGACCCGTCGACCGAGCCCGAGCCCCTGCCCTCCACGCTCGAGGCATTTCGGCGGTGGCTGGCCGGCCCCGATGCCCCGCTCGCCTCTGCCCGCTCAAAGCCGGTGCTCCCCGACGGAGCGGAAGGCGCCGAGGTCATGCTCCTGTGCGAGCCGCCGACCCGCGATGAGCTTGCGGCCGGGCAACCGATCGGCGGCGAAGCAGCCATCCTGATGGAGCGGATGCTCAAGGCCATCGATCTCGACGGCAAGGCCTATGCCGCGAACCTCGCCTGCTTCTACGCTCCGGGTTCGAGGCTATCGGACAAAGAACTCGAACTTTGCGCTTCGGCGGCCCGCCGCCACGTCGCCCTTGCGCGGCCGAAACGGCTGCTCCTGCTCGGCGACGCGCCCTGTCGCGCCCTTCTTGGCAAGCCGCTGCTCCAGGCGCGCGGCCACGTTCACAAAGTCGAAGGCATACGCACGGTAGCAACATTCCATCCGCGGCAGCTGCTCAAGCGACCGTCGGACAAGTCGCTGGCGTGGAAGGACCTTCTGTTGCTGATCGAGGACGTCGCATGAGCATCCTCTCGCTCGCGCTTTCGGCTGCAGTGGCGGCCTCGGCGCAGCCGGTTCCGGCGGGCGATCCGCTCGCCCCTCTTCCGCAGGTCCAGGTACCTCCTCCTGCGGCGCAGCCCGCAGCCCAGCCGCAAGCACAGACGCAGGTTCCACCGCCGCCGCCGCGCGCGATCGTCATCCCGCGCGATTGGCGCGAAGTATTTGCGGCGATCCGCGCCGGAGACTGGGGGTCCGCCCAGGCCGGAATCGCGGTGCTTCCTGACGACGTGCTGGCGCCGGTCGCCAAGGCCGAGCTTTACACCGCCAAAGGGTCTCCGCCTGTCGATCTTCCCCGAATCCAGTCGCTGCTGGCCCAAGGTCCTGACCTTCCGGACGCCGACCAGCTGGCTCGGCTTGCCGCGGCCCGTGGCTCGACCACGCCGATGGCGATAATTCCGGAGCGGCCAACCGTCGGTCTTGGAGCGGGCCCTCGCCGCTATCGTCCCAAACCGGTCGGTGCCGAACCCCTCGCCGATGCGCTCCGCGCACAGATCGACGGTTTCGTGAAAGCTGACGACGCTCCCAACGCCGAGGCGGCGCTGATCGCTCAGGCACCGTATCTGTCCGCCGATGCGCGCACCGAAGCGGCCCAGCGCATAGCCTGGATATATTATACGAACGGCGACGACCTGAATGCGCGCCGGGTCGCCGACACCTGGCGTGCAAGCGCCAGCGGCGAATGGGGCTCTCAAGCGGCCTGGGCGTCGGGCCTGGCCTCTTGGCGGATGGGGGATTGCAACGCCGCCGCACGAGCGTTCCGCGAGGTGGCCGCCACGGCCCCCCAGCGCGAACTCTCCGCCGGCGGCTATTATTGGGCGGCACGTTCCGAACAGGCTTGCAGGCGCCCGCAGAGCGTGGAGCCCTTGCTGAAGGCCGCAGCCGCCTCGCCGGAGAGCTTTTACGGGCTCGTCGCTCGCGAAACCCTCGGAACCAGCACCCGACTCCCGCCCCCTGCGCCGATATCTACGGCTTCGGTGGAGGCCTTGCCGAACGTTCGCCGCGCAAAGGCGCTTGCCGCGATCGGCGAGACCGCGCTTGCGGAGGAGATGCTGCGCCACCAGGCGAGGATCGGCGCACCCGCCGATCACGCCGCCCTTCTGGAGATGGCAAGGAGGCTGAACCTCGCAGGCGCGCAATATTGGCTGGCAACCAACGGCCAGCGAGGCGTTCGGGTGCAGGCCGCGTACCGCTATCCCAGGCCGGAATGGACGCCGATCCGCGGCTGGCGGGTCGATCCTGCCCTCGCCTTCGCCCACATCATCCAGGAATCGAACTTCCGGCCGGGCGCCGTAAGCTCGGCGGGCGCCGTCGGACTGATGCAGGTCCTGCCCTCGACCGCAGCGGCGATCGCCGACCAGGACGGGCTGGGTTATTCGCGCGAGAACCTGTTCAGCCCGACCTTAAACCTCGAGTACGGGCAGAGCTTCATCGAGCGGATGCGCCGCTCGGCCAACACGGGAGGGCAGCTTCCGAAGGTGATCGCCTCGTACAACGCCGGGCCCCTTCCGGTCGGTCGCTGGGCGGCCATCCGCGACAAGGGCGACCCCGTCTTGTGGATCGAGAGCATCCCTTATTGGGAGACTCGCTACTACGTGCCCGCAGTGATGCGGAATTTGTGGGTCTACGAAGGCCTGGAGGGTGACGACCAGTCGTCGCTCAAGGCGATCGCACAGCATCGTTGGCCGGCATTCCCCGCGCGTTCCGGAGCGCTTCAGCGCTGAAGCAGCCTCACGCCGCGGTCTGGCGGTTCTTCCGGTAGATCGCGACCAGGATCAGCAGGAACGCGGCCAGCCGAAGCAGGTAGATCGACCCTCGCTCCTCAGTCGGGATGTTTGCGAGGGCGAGCACTGTCTGTCCCAGCCCGAGCAGGAAAAAGGCGAGCGCGAAGGCAAGGAACAGCTCCTCGCGAGTCCGGCGCCAGAACCGAAGGAAGAAGAGAGCACAGGTCGCAAAGCCGAGAGCGACCGCTCCGGAGAGGAAGTCGTAGAGTGTCATAAGGGTCATTCCTCGCCAACCTTCCAGATGAAACCGAAGAGCATCGAGCAGCTGGCCGCCAGAGCGAGCAGCAGGCGCGGCAGCCGCAGG
The DNA here is from genome assembly GCF_023516495.1 of Sphingomonas anseongensis. Taxonomy (NCBI): domain Bacteria; kingdom Pseudomonadati; phylum Pseudomonadota; class Alphaproteobacteria; order Sphingomonadales; family Sphingomonadaceae; genus Sphingomonas; species Sphingomonas anseongensis. The sequence goes on along the minus strand of NZ_JAMGBC010000001.1, from coordinate 347,509 downwards.
TCCACTTCAGGGGCGGGCCAGATCACAAGATCGATTACCAGCACGAGGTTGTTCAGGGCGAGGAACACGAAGCAGATGCTGCTCCACAGCAGCATTCCCGTCCCGTTCCGCCTATAACTTCGTCCCAGAAGCCAGGCGCACGCAGCGCTGGTCAGGAAACACAGGATGTACACGACCGCCGGAAACATTTCCCCCATTCGTCAGTCCTTCCGAAGCCTGAATGCATCGGCGAAGGCGGTAGCCCCGCTCGCGCTTGCTGATACGATCGCTCTCCGAACCGCATTCGGCCGGGCAGAATAGACCTTTTCCACTTGATCGACGTAACTGGCGATATCCCTGCTCACAGGCATGTAGCGAAAGCCGTCGCCCTCCCCGGCCAGCAGACCTGCGGCAACGAGCTCGTCCACCGCCTTGTTGACGACAAGCTCGCTTGCCCGAAGCGTCGATATCAGCTCGTCTCTCGACCAGGACCGGGCCTCGCGTTTCATCAGGAGCAGCAGTTCAAGCGCCCAGACTGACCGAAAGCTGGACCCGATGAAACTGGACAGATCGTCGCCCAGGCCCGTCACGAGCCGGAATATGCCCTGCAGCGAAGCATGTCGGGTCCCTAACCAGCCGAGGCGGGACATTGCAACAGTGCGTCAAATATTGGTTTTTCGACTCGCTTTTTAGAAAGAAGAAACCAAAACTCTGATATATTTGTATCTAGCGGCAGCCGGGGGGCTGCCTTTGTGCAACCTTCTGACGGGGGGGAGACGAGCCACACGGAGAGTTAGGTGAATATCCAGGCCCCCCGCGACTTTATTGACCGCCGCCAGCTTGTCACCGCGCTGCGTGCGCTTCGCCGCGGCGACTTCACCGTGCGCTTGTCCGAAGACGTCGACGGTCTCGATAGCGAGATCGCCAGCCTGTTCAACGAAGTGGTCGGAATGAACGAGGCGATTACCGCCGAGTTCGAGCGCCTTGCCAAGGTCGTCGGCAAGGAAGGGAAGATCACCCAGCGCGCCCGGGTCCGCGGCGCGACCGGCGGCTGGGACAGCAAGCTTCGCGCAGTCAACGAGCTCATCGACGACATGGTCCAGCCGACCGCGGAGGTTTCGCGGGTCATCGGCGCCGTCGCCAAGGGCGATCTTTCCCAGACGATGACGGTCGAAATCGACGGCCGTCCGCTTCGCGGCGAATTCCTGCGAATCGGCAAGGTGGTGAACACCATGGTCGAGCAGCTCGCCTCGTTCGCGTCCGAAGTGACTCGCGTGGCCCGAGAGGTGGGCACCGAAGGCAAGCTCGGCGGCCAGGCGAAGGTGAAGGGCGTCGCCGGCACCTGGGCCGACCTTACCGACAACGTGAACGCCATGGCGACGAACCTCACCGGTCAGGTCCGCAACATCGCCGAAGTGACGACCGCGGTCGCCGGCGGCGACTTGTCCAAGAAGATCACCGCCGAGGCGAAGGGCGAGATTCTGGAGCTGAAGAACACGATCAACACCATGGTGGACCAGCTCAACGGCTTCGCCAGCGAAGTGACCCGCGTGGCCCGCGAGGTCGGTACCGAGGGTAAGTTGGGCGGACAGGCGCGCGTCGAAGGCGTCGCCGGCACCTGGAAGGACCTCACCGACAATGTGAACTCGATGGCCGAGAACCTGACCGGCCAGGTGCGAAACATCGCCGAGGTGACGACCGCTGTGGCTCGCGGCGACTTGTCCAAGAAGATCACCGTCGACGTGAAGGGCGAGATCCTGGAGCTGAAGGATACCATCAACACGATGGTGGACCAGCTCAACGGGTTCGCAAGCGAGGTGACCCGCGTCGCGCGCGAAGTGGGCACGGAGGGCAAGCTCGGCGGCCAGGCAGAAGTGCCCGGCGTCGCTGGAACGTGGAAGGACCTCACCGACAACGTCAACCTGATGGCGGAAAACCTGACCAGCCAGGTCCGCAACATCGCCGAGGTGACCACTGCCGTTGCGCGAGGCGATCTTTCCAAGAAGATCACGGTCGACGTGAAGGGCGAAATCCTGGAGCTCAAGGACACCATCAACGTCATGGTGGACCAGCTCAACGGCTTCGCTTCGGAAGTGACCCGAGTGGCCCGCGAAGTGGGCACCGAAGGAAAGCTTGGCGGACAGGCGGAAGTGCCCGGCGTCGCAGGCACCTGGGCCGATCTTACCGACAACGTGAACCTGATGGCGGCGAACCTGACCGGCCAGGTCCGCAACATTGCCGAAGTCACCACCGCGGTCGCCAAGGGCGATCTTTCGAAGAAGATCACGGTGCAGGTGCGGGGCGAAATTCTGGAGCTGAAGAACACCATCAATACGATGGTCGATCAGCTGAACTCCTTCGCTTCGGAAGTGACCCGAGTGGCGCGCGAGGTGGGCTCGGAAGGAAAGCTCGGCGGACAGGCTCAGGTCGAAGGAGTCGCCGGAACCTGGGCCGACCTTACCGACAGCGTGAACCTCATGGCGGGTAACCTCACCGGCCAGGTCCGCAACATCGCCGAGGTGACGACCGCCGTTGCCCGCGGCGACTTGTCGAAGAAGATCACCGTCGACGTGAAGGGCGAGATCCTCGAGCTCAAGGACACCATCAACGTCATGGTGGACCAGCTCAACGCCTTCGCCAGCGAGGTGACGCGAGTTGCCCGCGAAGTGGGCACGGAAGGAAAGCTCGGCGGCCAGGCGCAGGTGCCGGGCGTCGGCGGAACCTGGAAGGACCTCACCGACAACGTCAACGCCATGGCCGCGAACCTGACCGGCCAGGTGCGAAACATCGCCGAGGTGACCACGGCGGTGGCGTCGGGAGACCTTTCGAAGAAGATCACCGTCGACGTGAAAGGCGAGATCCTCGAGCTCAAGAACACCATCAACGTCATGGTCGACCAGCTCAATTCCTTCGCTTCCGAGGTGACCCGAGTAGCCCGCGAAGTGGGAACGGAAGGAAAGCTTGGCGGCCAGGCGCAGGTGCGCGGCGTCGCCGGCACGTGGAAGGACCTCACCGAAAACGTGAACCTGATGGCCGAGAATCTGACCGGCCAAGTCCGTAACATCGCCGACGTCACGACCGCCGTCGCAAAGGGTGACTTGTCGAAGAAGATCACCGTCGACGTGAAGGGCGAAATCCTGGCGCTCAAGAACACGATCAACACGATGGTCGATCAGCTGAACGCTTTTGCCTCGGAGGTGACTCGCGTCGCCCGCGAAGTCGGAACCGAGGGCAAGCTCGGCGGCCAGGCGCAGGTGCCGGGCGTCGGCGGAACCTGGAAGGACCTCACCGACAACGTGAACCTGATGGCCACCAACCTCACCAACCAGGTGCGCGGCATTGCGCAGGTCGTGACCGCGGTGGCGCAGGGCAACCTCAAGCGGAAGCTGACGCTCGACGCGAAGGGCGAGATCGCGGCGCTCGCCGACACCATCAACTTCATGATCGATACGCTTTCGACCTTCGGCGACCAGGTCACCAACATGGCTCGCGAGGTGGGCATCGAAGGCAAGCTTGGCGGCCAGGCGAAGGTGCCTGGAGCCGCCGGCCTGTGGCGCGACCTCACCGACAACGTGAACCAGCTGGCCGCCAACCTGACCAACCAGGTGCGCTCGATCGCGGAAGTCGCGACCGCGGTGACCAAGGGCGACCTTACCCGGTCCATCGCGGTCGAGGCGTCGGGCGAAATGGCGGCGCTCAAGGACACGATCAACGAGATGATCAGCAACCTGAAGGAGCAGACGCTCAAGAATGCCGAGCAGGATTGGTTGAAGACCAACCTCGCCCGCTTCTCGCGAATGCTCCAGGGCGAACGCGACCTCGCGACCGTGTCGAACCTGATCATGTCCGAGCTCGCGCCGTTGGTGAACGCCCAGTACGGCGTGTTCTACGTCACCAAGCGCGAAGAGGATGAGACCAAGCTCGAGCTCGTTGCGAGCTATGGCGCGGAAACGGCCGACGAGCTGAAGCAGGAGTTCAAACTCCGCGAAGGTCTGATCGGCCAGGCCGCGGCGGACCGCCGTCCGATCCTGCTCAAGGACGTGCCGCCGGACTTTATCCGGATCGGCTCCGGGCTTGGCCATGCCAAGCCGGCCAATGTGAACATCCTGCCTGCGCTGTTCGAGGATGAGGTGAAGGCGGTCATCGAGCTCGCTTCGTTCGGGGAGTTCAACGAAACCCACCAGAACTTCCTCGACCAGCTGATGGAATCGGTGGGAATCGTGTTGAACACGATCGCGGCGACGATGCGCACCGAGGGCCTGCTCAAGCAGTCGCAGCTGCTGACGCAGGAGCTCCAGGCGCGGCAGACCGAGCTCACCCGCAAGCAGGAAGAGCTTCACGCGACCAACGACGAGCTCCAGGAGAAAGCGCAGCTTCTCGAAAACGAGAAGAAGCAGGTCGAAGCCAAGAACCTCGAGATCGAAATGGCGCGCCGGGCGCTCGAGGAGAAAGCCGAGCAGCTGGCGCTCACCTCGAAGTACAAGTCCGAGTTCCTTGCCAACATGAGCCATGAGCTTCGTACGCCGCTCAACTCGCTCCTGATCCTGTCGAAGCTCCTGGCCGACAACCAGCAGCGCAATCTCAACGACAAGCAGGTGGAGTTCGCACGGACGATCAATTCGGCCGGATCGGACCTTCTAAACCTGATCAACGACATCCTCGACCTGTCGAAGATCGAATCCGGAACCGTGACGATCGAGGTCGGCGACATGCCGATGCGCAACCTCAAGCAGCACATGGAGCGGACCTTCCGCCAGCTCGCTGCCGACAAGCACCTCGACTTCAACGTCAAGTTCGACCCCAAGCTTCCGGACACGATCCGGACCGACGAGAAGAGGCTTCAGCAGGTGGTCCTCAACCTCCTGTCAAACGCGTTCAAGTTCACCTCGAAGGGCGACGTCACTCTATCGGTCAGCTGCGCGAAGGGGGGCTGGAGCCCAACCCACCCGGTTCTCCGCAACGTCGACCACGCGATCGAGATTTCCGTCTCCGACACCGGCATCGGAATTCCCGAGGACAAGCAGAAGCTGATTTTCGAGGCGTTCCAGCAGGCCGACGGGACCACCAGCCGCAAATATGGCGGCACCGGCCTCGGCCTGTCGATCAGCCGCGAGATCGCTCGCCTTCTGGGCGGCGAGCTCCAGGTACGGTCGAGAGCGGGAGAAGGATCGACCTTCACCCTCTACGTCCCGCTCGAAAGCCACGCCGAGCCGGCGATCACCGACGGCACCTCGGCCCGCTACGACAATAGCGGAGCGGTGGTCCCGACAGCGCTTCCGACTAATTTCGAGGTCAACGACGATCGCGACGAGCTCGGCGACCGGCCGTTCGTCCTCATCGTCGAGGACGACCCGACCTTCGCATCGATCCTACTCGACGCCGCTCATGACGCAGGCCTCAAGGGGGTCATCTCAACTGCGGGTGCAGGAACCCTGGCGATGGCGCGCAAACTTCAGCCGAGCGCCGTCACGCTGGACCTGGGCCTTGCTGACATTGACGGGTTCGTCCTGCTCGACCTCCTCAAGCACGATCCGGACACGAAGGACGTCCCGATCCACGTGATTTCCGGGGCGGAGCGCCGGCAATCGGTACTCGCGATGGGCGCTGCCGGAGTGATCGAGAAGCCGGCTGAGCGCGCCGACCTGGTGAAGATGTTCAAATCGATCCCGGCGGGCGCCAAGGCCCGTAAGCCTCGCCGCTCGAAGCAGGTTTCCGCAGTTTCCCGCCCGCTTCCCGAGCTTGCCGGCGCGAAGATCCTCATCGTCGACGACGACATCCGCAACATCTTCTCCCTCACCAGCGTTCTTGAGAGCCACGACGTTGAAGTCGTCCACGCCGAGCGGGGAAAAGACGGTATTTTGATCCTGGAACAGACACCCGATGTCGATGTCGCGCTGATCGACATCATGATGCCCGACATGGACGGCTATGAGACGATGCAGCAGATCCGAAGCAGGCCCGAGCTTGCGGACGTTCCGCTGATAGCCGTCACCGCCAAGGCGATGAAGGGCGACCGCCAGAAGTGCCTCGACGCAGGCGCCTCCGACTATATCGCCAAGCCGGTCGACATCGAGCTTCTCCTCGCTCTGCTTCGAGTGTGGGTCGCCAGAGCTCGGGAAGCTGCGGCTGCCGCTGCTCCGCCGATCCCGGCTGAGGCGGCGGAGTAATCGATGAACCGGCCGATAGGCGAAATACCGGCGATTCCGCAGGCCGAGGTGGCAAGCCCCTCGGCCGCCGAGGAACCGCAGCGGGCCCGGGTCCTGCTGGTCGATGACGACGAGCGAAACCTGCTGGCGCTTGCAACCGTGCTCGAGGACCTCGGCGAGGTGGTTCTCGCTCGCTCAGGCGAGGAAGCCCTTCGCCATCTCCTGAAAGGCGAGTTCGCGGTTATCCTGCTCGACGTCTACATGCCGGGGATCGACGGTTACGAAACCGCCCAGATCATTCGCGCCCGCGACCAGACCAAGGGCATTCCGATCGTCTTCCTGTCAGCCGTCAACAAGGAAGCGGAGCACCTGATCCGCGGCTATTCGATGGGCGCCGTCGATTATGTGTTCAAACCAGTCGATCCGATCATCCTCAGGTCGAAGGTCGCGGTCTTCGTCGACCTGTTCGAAAAGACGAAAGAGATCGAACGCAAGGCCCGACACGAACAGGCGCTCCTCGACGCGAACCTGCGCGCCAACGCGGAGAGGCTTCGAGCCGAGCAGGAGCTTCGCCGCGCGGAGCAGCGCCAGGCCGCCATCATCCAGTCGCTGCCGATGGTCCTCTACCTTGAGCCGTATGATTCGACCCGCCGAACTCCGAACTTCCTGAGCGGAGACGTCGAGGCGATCACCGGCATCAGCTACCAGAAGCTCAAGGCAGATCCGGCAATGTGGTTCGAGCGGCTCCACCCGGACGACCGCAACAAGGTGACCAGCGCGCTCAAGGTCCGGAGCGCCGCCGGCCGCTTCTCGATCGAATATCGCTGGCAATGCGCCGACGGCAGCTACAAGCATTTCCTCGACCAGGCGGTGCTCCTGAAGGACCCCGACGGACGTCCGATCGAGTTTGCCGGCACGATCACCGACATCACCGATCAACGGTCGCTCGAAATGCAGCTGGTCCAAGCGCAGAAAATGGACGCGATTGGCAAGTTGACCGGAGGAATCGCGCATGATTTCAATAATTTGCTCGCTGCCGTGATCGGTGGCGTGAGCCTTCTCGAAAAGAAGGCGACTCTCGACAAGGAGCAGCAGCGGATACTCGGAATGACCAAGCGGGCGGCGGAGCAGGGAAGCGACCTCGTTCGCCGGCTTCTGGCCTTCGCGCGCCGCCAGAATCTTGAACCGCAGCCGGTTGAGCTAGACGCGCTTCGGCAGGCCGTTTCCGACCTGCTCACCCATACGCTGGGAGGGCTCGTTGAGATCGACTGGAAGATTGCGGATGGCGTAGCCGACGCTTTCGTAGACCAGGCGCAGCTGGAGCTCGCCCTCCTCAATCTGATCATCAACGCTCGCGACGCGATGCCCGATGGCGGCACAGTGACGATCATCGCGGAAAACTGCTCGGTCGAAGCCGACAGCGACTCGGGAGCCGAGCCGGGCGATTACGTCCGGATCGCAGTCCGGGATACCGGGACGGGCATTCCCCCGGACGTACTCGCCAACGTCATGGATCCGTTCTTCACGACCAAGGCCGTCGGCAAGGGCAGCGGCCTTGGGCTCAGCATGGTCTACGGCTTTGCAAAGCAGTCGAACGGCGCCTTCCTGATCGAAAGCGAGGTGGGATCCGGAACGCTCGCCGAGCTGCTGCTGCCGAGGGCGCCCGAAGGTGCCGCTCGATCGGAGCCGCCCGCGCCCAAGCGAGCGACCAGGAAAAAAAGCCGCAAGCTCAACATCCTGCTCGTCGATGACCACACGCAGGTACGCAACACGACCGCGGCACTTCTAGAAGATCTCGGCCACGTGGTAGCCCAGGCCCCTGACGGAGCCCAGGCGCTCGAGATTCTGAAGAACCGCGAATGCGACTTCGACCTGCTGATCAGCGATTATGCGATGCCCCAGCTTTCCGGCACCGACTTTCTTCGCCAGGCGCGCGTCCTGTGTCCGGCAGTCCCTGCGCTGATCGTCACGGGTTACGCTGACGCTGACGCGATCGGCGACCGCGCGGAGGGCATATCGATCCTGCAAAAACCTTTCACTGCGTCGGCGCTTGAATCGGAGATTGCAAACCTGTGCGATAGCGGTTCCACCACCGAACCGAAGAAATCCGGCACGCCAGTCTACAACAAGGCGTGACGGGGGCAGCGAGGTGATTCAGTCACCGACGCCTGAGCGGAGAATGCGGGCGACGAGCCGCTTAGAGAGAATCCTATGATCGTGCGTCGGTTGGTGCGGCTTCCGCCACCAAGCCGGCTGAGTCGGCCGAGGTCGACCGATGATCGGAAAGCTCTCCACCGTCGTTAGGTTCCGGACGCTTTAAGCTTCGCGCGATCAAGGTTTTTCGCAGTTGCAGCGCGGGCCTCTCCACGAATTTCCACGATAGCATGCCGCAAAGCAAGGATATGGACAGCGAGAGCGCCATCAATGCCCCAACGCCAATGTTGGGCATCACGGCAGCAATCACCTGGCCGACGAGGAAGCCGTAAATGTACGTGCCGTAGGAGAAATCCCCCATCTTGTTGTAAGCAAGCAGTGCGGGGGCTCGCGCAAAGCCTAGCCAGAGGGCCCCGTAAGCTACTGCGACGGACCAGAGCTCCTCGACGGGGTGATGCATCGCGCCCAACCCGGTCGCCGCGACGAACAGCACGAGCGCGAACCAGCCGTTCAGGATTGGCGACTCGCGGTACTGATACACGGCCATTCCGATAAGGAACGGCAGGCTGAACACGGCGAAGTAAATGTCTTCCTTTAGTGCGGGGAGATACCGCACGATGGCGTAGACGGGCAGCCAAGCGAGGACGATCCAAAGAAAGCGTTCTCGCCGGAGAAATCCCAGTATTCCCGCGAAAAACAGGCCGATGTAGCAGGCCACCTCGAAGAAGAGCGTCCATAGCGATGCGTTGACGTAATCAGGCACCGGATTCGTCGCGAAAACCCCCGGCAGGCTCGACGACATGATTTGAATGATCGACAGGTTTTGGAGCGTGTAGAGCCACACCGCCCTCTCGGCGAAATAGGCGGAGAGTGGCAAGGTTGTGAGTAGCGGCCCGACGACGAATGCGGCGACCAATGAAACGACGAGCAAGCCGGGCAGGATTCGGGTCGCCCGAGCGATGACGAACGCAATGTTCGACTGGCGGCGATCGAAGCTGAGGGAAATGAAATATCCTGAAATCGCAAAGAAAACGAGCACTGCTGTCGTGCCCAGGTCAAAGCCGATAAGCGTCTCGAACGGGTCGTACGATTGTGGACCGCTTGTCAAAGCATAGGCGTGCGAGATGATGACCGAACAGGCCGCGAGAAGCCTGAGGAGATTGAAGTGATTCCGGCCACCGCCGGCGGGGAGGCTCTCGAGAGACAGATCCTGGGCCCCTAGCGACGCGGCGGCCGGCCCCATCGCCCCGCCCGCTCCTGAATTACCTCAATATCTCATTGGACAGAAGCGGCATTCTACGGTCTCCCCTCAGCAACCCATGCCGAATTTGCGTGGTGCGGCCCGATACGGCTGATAACAATGCGCCCGAGATCATCGGGACGTCGAGATTCGCAGCATTCTGCGACGGACAGTGGAGAATCGGACGACAACATGCCGGGTAAGTCGTCGCGCGCGCCGCGGGTCTCCGTAATCACGATCTTTTACAATGCCGAACAGCATTTCGTCGAAGCGATTGAATCCGTGCTCGCTCAGGATTTCGGCGATTTCGAGCTTCTTCTCATCGATGACGGATCGACTGACTCGAGCACCGCAATCGCCAGGCGTTACGAAACGAGCGACCCTCGCATTCGCTATTTCGAGCACCCAGGGCACGCCAACCGAGGAATGAGCGCGACGCGCAACCTCGGGCTGAGCATGGCGCGCGGTGAATTTGTCGCCTTTATCGACGCCGACGACCGGTGGCGAAAATCAAAGCTGGCCGAGCAGGTCGAACTTCTGGACCGGTTGCCGGGCGTCGATGCAATCGGCGGTGCAGTCAACTACTGGAAGAGCCACAGCGGCGGCGAAGACAGGATCATTCCCACAGGGCATGTGCGCGGCCGGCCGATTCCTCCGGGCGAGGCGACGCTGGCGCTGTACCCCCTTGGCAAAGCTGATGCACCAAGCATGTCGGACCTGATGCTCCGCCGCGAGAGCATCGCCAGGGTCGGGGGCTTCGAGGAGAAGTTCGAGAACGCCTATGAAGATCAGGCCTTCCTCGCCAAGCTCTATCTGAATTCGACGCTCTATTTCACCGACGCGATCTGGTCCGATTACCGCCTTCATGACCGGTCATGCATGGCGCAGGTGAAGCGTCGCGGCAGCTACCACGACGCTCGTCGAGCCTTTCTTATGTGGTTCGAGAACTACGTCGACCGGAGCACGCATCGCGATGACGAGCGGCTCCGCCGCGCTCTCAAGCGCGCTCTCCGGCCATATCAGGGAGTTCGCGCCCGCTTTTCCGACATTGCGCGCTCCCTTCCCTTCGCCGTGCCGGTGGTGCGAGCCGCGCGAGCTTCAATCCGGCGACTGCGGCCGATGATCGCCCCGGGACCGGCGATCCTGATGTATCACCGGATCGCTGAGGAACGCTTCGATCCCTGGTCGCTTGCGGTCTCTCCCGCCAACTTCGACGACCAGCTCCAGTGGATATCGCGAAACCGCACGCCCTTGCCGCTCGATGAGTTCGTCGAACTCAACAGGGAGGGGAAGCTTCCCCGCAACGCAATAGCGGTGACGTTTGACGACGGATACGCCGGCAATTTCCATACTGCCCTCCCCTCGCTTCAACGCTTCGGCATACCCGCGACAATCTTCATCTCGCCGGATCTCATCGATCGCGGCGAGGAATTCTGGTGGGACGACCTCGAGCGTATCGTCCTGGCTCACGAAGGGGAGACACTGCGGATCGACTCACTGGAAGTCGCGCTTGGCAAGCGTCATGACCTTGATTCGGAGTGGCCGGCGGGAGCGCCGGCGCTAACCCCGCGCCAGCAAGCCTACCAGCGAATTTGGTCGCTCCTTTACGATAAAACGCCTTTGGATACGCGCGACGCGTTGAACCAATTGCGCGAGCAGGCCGGCGTCCCCGCCCATCCCCGCGATTCTCATCGCCCGCTGACCGCCGCGGAAATCGCAGCGATGCCAGACATTGTCGCGTTCGGCTCGCACGCTCTCAGCCATCCATCGCTACCGCAGCTGCCGGCCGGCGAACAGGGGCGCGAGATCAGTGACAGCGTTTCGCGATGCCAGGCGCTGACGGGCGAAAGGCCGCGAACCTTCGCCTACCCTTACGGCGATTACGACCCTGCGCTCGAGCAACTGGTCGAGCGTGCCGGCTTCCTTTGCGCTTGCCTTGCGGAGGGCTTGTTTGTCCGCCGCGAGGCTAACCCGTTCGCGCTTCCGCGGGTCTTCGTCGGAGACTGGGACTCTGCTCGCCTTGCGCGGCAGCTTGGCCGCCCATAGTCACTGACAATTGAACAGGAGAAACCGGTTGCGGCAACTCGCGGGCAAACTGCCACGTCCGATACGGTTGGTGGGCAAGGCCGTCAGGCGGGTTCACGGCCTGGGCGCCATGAGCCTCGGGAGAGTCACCTCGGCGCAGCCCCTCAGCCAGAACTGGGGTTACGATCGCGGCACTCCCATCGACCGCCATTACATCGAGGACTTCCTGAATCAGCATGCGTCGGACGTCCGCGGTCATGTCCTCGAGGTCCAAGAGGACGATTATTCGCGCCGCTTCGGCGGCTCAAAAGTAACGCAGCAAGACATCCTCAACGTCGATGCGAGCAATCCACAAGCGACCATCATCGGCGACCTAGCCGATCCGGCAACGCTTCCGACCGCGCGTTTCGACTGTGTCATCCTCACCCAGACGTTGCACCTGGTCTACGACATGCCGGGGGCCGTGGAGAACGTGCGTCGCTCGCTCAAGCCAGGCGGCGTCCTGCTGGTCACGACTCCCGGAATCACGCCCGTTCAGCCGGACAAGGGCTATCATTGGTATTGGTCGCTTACGGAGGAAGCCCTGGGCAGGCTCCTCGAAGGGAGCTTCGACCCGAAGAGCGTGACCACGCACAGCTACGGTAATCTTTCGAGCGCAACAGCCTTTCTTCATGCCGCCGCGGTGCAAGAGATATCGAAGCGCAAGCTCAACCGTTTCGATCCCCGCTATCCGGTGGTCATCGGCGCGCGAGCCGTTGCGTAGTAGACTCCCTTCGCATGCATGATTCAGATCCGCTCGCCAGGGATCGCAATCTCGAGGCATGGCCGAAGCGGGCCACCCTGTGGCGCGACCTGGGGCAGATTTACGCGGAGATGTCAGCTGCTCGCAGGCGGCAGTTCTATAGCCTCATCGTATTGATGTGCGTCGGCGCTGTCGCGGAGCTCGCGACAATCGGCTCGGTCGTTCCGTTCCTCTCGCTGCTTGCAAACCCTGGTGCCGTTCACGGCATCAGCTGGCTAAATTCGGGGGGTCTGCCGGTCGCGGCGCTCCTGTTCGCGCTGCTGGTGCTGCTAGCGGGCGCGATCCGGCTTTATCTTACGTTTTCGGTCCAGGATTTCTCCTACCGCCTCGGGCACGAGATCATGGTTGCGATCGAGCGCCGCGTCCTCATGCAACCCTACAGCTTCCACATAGAGAGCAATTCGAGCAGCATGCTTGCGGCGATCGAAAAGGTGGAGGTGCTCGTTTTCGACGCGCTCCTGCCGTCCATGCAGGCGCTCGCTTCAGCCGTCCTTGCAATCTTCATCGTTGCTGCCCTGCTCTACATCGAGCCGGTCACCGCGCTGATTGCGGCATCGGCCTTTTCGGTGGTTTATCTCGGCGTTTCAGCGCTCGCGCGGCGGCGCCTCGCTGTAAATTCGAACGCGATCGGGCGTTCGTTCAACGAGCGCATGAAGATCGCCCAGGAGAGCCTCGGCGGCATCCGCGACATCATCATCGACGGAAACCACGACCTTTACGTCCGGTTGTTTCGTGAAGTCGATCTGCAGCTTTGCGTGGCGCGAGCGAACACCGCCTTCATTTCGACGGCGCCGAGGTACGTCATCGAGACGGTCGGCATCATCATCCTTGCCGGAATCGCTGTCGTCATGAGCGAGCGCGACGGCGGGCTTGCGGCCGCCGTTCCCGCTCTTGGAGCCATCGCGCTCGGCGCGCAGCGGCTGCTACCACTGTTGCAACAGGTCTATACCGGCTGGTCGACGTCGTCCGGATACATCTCAATCGTCAGCCAGGTCGTTGAGCTGCTGCGCCTCCCTACTGGCCAGCCGATCGACGACGGCAGGGCCATGCCGGTCAAAAAGAGCATTGAGGTCACCGATCTTTGCTTTGCCTATCCCACCCGCAAGGCGCCCGCGCTCGACGGCATCAGCTTCGAGATTCCGGCAGGGGCAGCTGTGGCGCTGATCGGCGAAACCGGGAGCGGCAAAAGCACGCTTGCCGACCTGCTGATGGGGCTTCTCCACCCCACAAGCGGCGTAATTCGTGTCGATGGCGCCGCTCTGACCGAGCAGAATCGGCGGCAGTGGCAGCGTAGCATCGCCCACGTTCCGCAGGCGATCTTCGTTGCGGATTCCACGATCGCGGGAAACATCGCTTTGGGCGCGCAAGAAGACGTCGATCGCAATCGCGTCATCGAAGCGGCAAAGGTCGCCCAGCTATCGGATTTCGTCGAGTCACTCCCCAATGGATATGAAACCCTGGTTGGTGAACGCGGCATCCGCTTATCCGGTGGCCAGCGCCAGAGGCTCGGAATCGCTCGCGCCATCTATAAGGGGACGCCTGTCCTGGTTCTCGACGAGGCAACGAGCGCGCTCGATGAAGCCACTGAGAAAGCAATTTTCGACGGGCTCGAGAAGCTTCGCCAGCGCGGACGGACATTGATCATCATAGCCCACCGGCTGTCCACGATTGCACGCTGCGACCTCGTTATGCGGTTGCAGGCTGGTCGGGTTGTTGAAGCGGGCCGCTTCGCAGACGTGGTCCCGCCCGGAAGCCGGCAGGCTACGACCCGCTCTTCACGAGATCGTAAGTCAGGCACCCGGCGATCCAAGACCGCCGCTGCACGTCGAACAGGCCCGAAAGCCACTTCCTGAGGTCGCGGTCCCGGATCTGAAGGTGATCCTCCTGCAGCGGCCAGCGGCCGGTCAGCTTGGCGCGCACGGCGGCAATTAGCCCCATGTGAATTCCTGCCACGCCGCGACGGCCACGGAGACGGGCGACCACCCGGCGAACCCCGTCTCCGAGCAGGTCGGCCCAGCGCGGCTCCACATCTTCAAGAACCACACGCACCCGCCCGCCAGGCTTTAGGACGCGCGCCATCTCGCGGATGCACGCGGAGGGGTCGCGGACGTGATTGAGGGTCCAAAGCGCGAGCGCGACGTCGAACTCCTTCTCGGCAAATGGAAGATCCTCGCCCGCCGCGCTGACGAACTTCGCATCTGGGCCGGAACCGCGGAACTTGGCTGCGAACCGCTGCCATTCGGGCGCGCTCCACATTTGCGAAGGTTCGACGACGACATAGGCAACGTCCGATTGAAGATAACGGCCGGCCAGGCCGGCGCCTCCGCCGATATCCACGACAGAACCCCGCAGGCCCTCGAGGAATTTTCGGTGGGGTGCGTAATCGAGGACCAACGAGCGTTCACGATCCTCCTGGTTCAGGAGAGCTCGATACCAATCCTCCATGAGGCCGAGACGGACGGAATATCCTGATTCCACGAACGAACCTCGCTGCCGGTGCTAAAAGTGATGACAGTTGAAGCTGCCAAGCGCAATTGCCGGCTCAACCGCGTCCGACGTGCAGACCATCGTCATTTTCGGCCAGATTCAGCCATTTCCGAAGCTGCGGCGCTGCTGACCGGCTCGGTTCACTTTGCAGCGGCGATCCTCTAGGGCCCGCCGATGACTCGCGACTATTTCCGGCAGAAACGCATCCTGGTCACCGGCGGAGCCGGATTCCTCGGCTCGCATCTTTGTGATCGGCTGATCGCCGCAGGGCATGAGGTGCTGTGCGTCGACAACCTCTTCACCGGCACGCGCAAGAACATCGCGCACCTGCTCGACAATCCGTCGTTCGAGTTCATGCGGCACGACATAACGTTTCCGCTCTATGTCGAAGTCGACGAGATCTACAATCTGGCGTGCCCAGCGTCGCCCATTCATTACCAGCACGACCCCATCCAGACGACCAAGACGAGCGTCCATGGGGCAATCAACATGCTCGGGCTCGCGAAAAGGCTGAATGCGCGGATCCTCCAGGCATCGACGAGCGAGGTGTACGGGGACCCCAACGTCCACCCGCAGACCGAGGACTATTGGGGTCACGTGAACCCGATCGGGCCGAGAAGCTGCTATGATGAAGGCAAGCGCTGCGCCGAGACACTGTTCTTCGATTATCACCGGCAGCTCGGGCTGAAGATCAAGGTCGCGCGGATCTTCAACACCTATGGACCACGAATGCATCCGAACGACGGGCGCGTCGTATCCAATTTCATCGTCCACGCCCTTCAGGGCATTCCGATCACCCTTTACGGCGACGGGAGCCAGACACGCAGCTTCTGCTACGTCGACGACACGGTCGATGGACTGGTTCGCCTTATGGAATCACCAGACGAGGTCACCGGGCCGATCAACATCGGCAATCCGGTGGAGATGACCATCGGCGACCTTGCCCGGAAGATCATCGAACGAACCAATTCCGCGTCATCGACCGAATTTCACGATCTGCCCGCCGATGATCCAACGCAGCGGCAGCCGAACATCAGCCGGGCTCGAGATCTGTTGGGCTGGGAACCGAAGGTGACGCTTGACGACGGGCTGGAGAAGACGATTGCCTTCTTCCGTGCATCTCCCTCGATCCACGTCGCAGGCTAAGGGCCGGCCCGCGGGACAGCTCGCGGAAACGCTCGGTCCGGGACTGCGAGAGGGTGCTTGGCATCCGCAGGATCGGCATCTACGTTTGCAAGGCCAACCCATTCGTTCGCGGGTCCAACATGCGGAGCCGATTTGACCAATAGCCCGCAAGCCAGGTCGAAGCTCCCCCCACTCAGCGTCGTCATGCCGGTGCATAACGCGCTGCCATACCTCGACCAGGCCATCGAAAGCATTCTCGGCCAGAGTTTCGCGGATTTCGAGTTCGTCATTCTTGACGACGCATCGACGGACGGTTCGACGGACCGGCTCCGCGAATGGGCGGCCCGGGATTCCCGTATTCGCCTTCTCGAGGTCACGGAAAACCTGGGCCCTGCGCTAAGCTCGCAGTTCGTCGCGAATGCGGCGCGAGCACCGATCGTCGCTCGGATGGATGCCGACGACATCTCCAATCCCGAACGCCTCCGGCTGCAGCTGGATGTCATCGAGCAGAACCCCGACGCCGGTGTGGTCGGCTGTCTTGCCGACCTGATCGACTCCAAAGGACAGCAGGTCCGAGGGCCGGAGATGTGGCGGCTGGCCCGCCGCTCCCTGCTCGTGCCTTTCGCGCACGGTGCGATGATGTACCGCAAGCGCCTGTTCGACGAGACCGGCGGTTACCGTAAGGAATGCGTCTTCTGGGAGGACTTGGATCTCGTCACCAGAATGGCTCGCATATCGAATGTGCTCGTCATCCCGGCCGCGCTTTACCGCGTCCGTCAGTCGGCGCTCAGCACTCGGTTCATTTCCGGCCACGACGAGCTCGAGCGTGCCCTGGACCTGATGTACCGCTCGGTCGACAGGGTCGGCCAGGGTCGGGACTATGAGGACATTCTTGCGCGTTCGGACGACATTGACCGGAAGATCGACCCTCGATCCTACATTGCGCTCGGATCGGTGATCCTCTGGGCTGGCCACAGGCCGCGACTCTTTCGGCGGTTGCTTGCACGCGGCAGCCTGTCGGCAAACTTCGCTTCTCTCAGCGCGATCATCTGGACAGCTTGGGCCTCCTTGAGCCCGGGAACGTTGAGGCCGTTCCTGCTGATGCTCGTCCGCCTCCGCAGCGCTCTTGCGAAACCAGCCGAACATCCTTCGGAACCTGTTCCCTGGCCAGTCCGATCGGAAGCTAGGCTGTCCGGTCCCAGAGCCGCGGAAACAGGCGGGAGAGCAGCATCAACGCTGTCGGCAGGAACAGGGTCAGCGCAAAACCGATAAGCTTCTGGTGAAACTCGGTATCCGTGGCGGGCCAGCCGTCTGCCGCTACCGTCAGGGCGGTATAGGTTACGATCAACAGCTCAACGCAGATCCACGGCCAGATGCTTGAGATCGGCCGTCGCAGAACCCCGCACAGCAGGAGCTGCACCATTACCGCGACGATGACCTCAACAGAATTGATTCCAAAGCCGATACTGTGGGCGAGAAAGGTCTTCGCCCGCGCCGTTGCGAACGGAAGCGACCAGAGCCCCGCGAGGACTTTCAGAAGGTCGGATCCGATCATGTCCCCACCGGCTCGCCAGCGATAGGAACGACTAGCGCAAACGGCAGCGGGTGAACAATCGGAAAGGGTCGCTTGGGGTTCGCGAAGTCCCGCATTAGCGCCTCCACGGGAACTGTGACATGCTGACTGTCCGATTCGGACTGATCACGGACGGGGAGTGATGAAGGCCGGGACGCCCGAAGTTGCGCTGATCACGCTCCGTGATCTGGAGGGATCTAAGCGATGAGTATCACCGGCGTGACCCTTGCGGCGCAGTCGGATCGCAGCCAGAGGAGGGACCTCTCCCTCCGGGCCGACGAACATTGGCCGACCTACGCCGACGACGAGATCGACGCCGTCGTTGCCGTCCTAAGGTCGGGCAAGGTCAATCAGTGGACGGGCCCGGACGTCTTCGCCTTCGAGGACGCGATGAGCAGCCGTTTCGGTCTCGGGAAAGGCATCGCTCTAAGCAACGGTTCGGTCGCTCTCGAGCTTGCCCTGCGCGCCCTGCGCATCGGCCCCGGGGACGAGGTTATCGTCTCGCCACGGTCGTTCGTGGCATCCGCATTTTGCGCCATGCTCGTCGGAGCGACGCCGGTCTTTGCCGATGTGGACCCGGACAGCGGCAATATCACGCCCGAAAGCGTCGCCCGGGTGGCGACCGACAGAACCCGCGCCGTGATCCCCGTCCACCTCGCCGGCTGGCCCGCCGACATTCCAGGTATTGCATCAGTGTTGAGCGGCCGAGACATCGCGATCATCGAGGATTGCGCGCAGGCTCATGGAGCCGAGATCGACGGTCGCAGCGTCGGAAGCTTTGGCGACGTCGCGGCATTCTCCTTCTGCCAGGACAAGATCATCTCAACCGGCGGCGAGGGCGGGTTCACCAGCTTTCGCGACGAGATGCTGTGGGACTGGGCCTGGTCGTTCAAGGACCATGGCAAGAACCATCGGAAGGTGCAGGAGCCGGGAGCTCCCGGCCAGTTCCGCTGGCTTCACGACCAGGTGGGAACGAACTGGCGGCTCACCGGGCCACAGGCGGCGATCGGGCTCAAACAGCTGGAAAAGCTTGATGAATGGCGGGAAGCTCGAACTCGCAACGCCGCGGTCTGGCTGGATGCGCTGGGCGGAATCCCGCGCCTTCGAGCTCCGCTGCCCGGCGGCAATTCGGTCCGCCACGCTTTCTACAAGCTCTACTTTTACATCGAAGGCGGAAGCGACGAGGAAGCGGCGGAAAAGCGAGCGGCGATCCTTGAACGCTCCGCCGCAGCCGGTCTCAGAGTTTTCTCGGGCAGCTGCTCGGAAATGTATCTCGAAGAAGCGTTCGCAGCGCTTCCCCGCCCGGATTGTCCAGTCGCCCATTCGCTCGGGGAGCGCAGCCTGATGGTCGAGGTTCACCCCACGCTGCGGCAGGACCTGCTGCAGCTTCGGGCCGAGCAGCTGGCCGAGATTTGCCGAGAGGTCCTGCGTGATTAAGGGCCAAAAGCTGAGTGGCGACCTGATCCGACTGCTTCCCAAGCTCAGCCGGCGCAAGAAACGTGCGATCGTCGTCGGTTATGACGTTGCGGCAATGGTGATCGCGCTGTGGGCCGCTTTTTTAACCCGCTTCGGCGATCTCTATGTTCCCACCGGCCGATCCGTCATCGTTGCCGCCGTCGTCGCGGTCCTGGCGGGATTGGCTGCCCTTTATCAGTTCGGCGTTTACCACCTTGTCCTGCGCTATTTCGATCTGCGTGTTGTCACCCGTCTCCTCTCGGCAGCTGGGCTGTCCGCACTTGCCTGGGTGACGACGGTCTATTTCCTTCACGCGCATATCTCCTACGCGCATCGGACCTTCCTCGTCCCGCGGTCCGTAGCCTTCATTTATTTTGGCTTCCTGTTCGTCGCGCTCTTCATGGGCCGGTTCATGATGTCCACCTTGCTCGCGGGAACGGAGCATGAGCCCCGCAGCAAGGCCGATGCACGCAAGATCATTATTTACGGCGCAAACGTCGCTGCGATCCGGCTCGCGGAATCGGTGCGAACCTCGACCAAATACCGTCTGATCGCGTTCATCGACCCCGACCCGGCGGTCAACGGCCAGATGGTCTCGGGTGTGCCGATCCACTCGCCGGACGCGCTGGCGGACCTAGCGGCTTCAAACGACGTCAAAGAAGTCTTTCTGGCTATGCCCAAGGCGACCCGCTCCGAGCGCCTCGCCGCGATCGACCACGTTCGCAATCTGGGTCTCGAGGTGAAGACCGTCCCCGCGCCGGAAGAGATTGTTTCCGGCCGATTCACGGTCACCGACGTTCGCCCCATCGATGTGAGCGACCTTTTGCGCCGCGAGCCGGTTGAACCGCTTCAGGAACTCATAAGGGAAGCGGTGCGGGGAAATTCCATCCTCATCACCGGGGCTGGCGGTTCGATTGGATCGGAAATCTGCCGCCAAGTATTCGGCGAGAGCCCATCGAAGGTCGTGCTGCTCGATCACAGCGAATTTGCGCTCTATCAAATCCACGACGAGCTCCTGGAGATGAGCGAAGCGCTGCCGCCGAAGGAGCGCCCGGAGCTCGTCGCCGTCGTCGGGTCGATGCTGAATGAGAAGTTTGTGCGGCAGATCATCGACGATCACTCGGTCGACACGCTCTACCACGCGGCGGCCTACAAGCATGTGCCATTGCTAGAGGACAATGAGGTTGTCGGGGTTGAGAATAACGTCTTCGGGACGTTGAGCGTGGTGCGCGCGGCCGCCGGCTCCCGCCTTGCCCGCTTCACGATGATCTCCACGGACAAAGCCGTCCGCCCGACGAGCCTGATGGGCGCAAGCAAGCGCATTGCGGAACTTGTCGTCCAGGCCTTCGCCGCCGAGCCGAACTGCAAGACCCGCTTCGGCATCGTGCGGTTCGGCAATGTCCTCGATTCCTCCGGGTCGGTCGTCCAGCGCTTCCGTCGCCAGATTCAGGCCGGCGGCCCGGTCACGATCACGCACAAGGACGTGACCCGCTTCTTCATGTCGATCCCCGAAGCCACGCAGCTCGTGCTTCAGGCTGGGGCGATGGCTAGCAAGGGCGAAGTGTTCGTCCTCGACATGGGCGAGCCGATAAGGATCGCCGACCTCGCGCGGCACATGATCAACCTGTCCGGGATGAGCGTTCGCGACGACGACAATCCGGATGGTGACATCGAGCTTTCCTATGTCGGGCTCAGGCCTGGCGAGAAGCTTCACGAAGAGCTGTTCGTTAACGGGGAAACACTTCCGACGATCCATCCGCGCATACGAATGGGGCAGGAACGCATTCTGCTTCAGGCCGAGCTCGACAAGGTCTTGAGAAGCCTTCGGGCGACGATCGAGAAATCGGACCGCGGAAAGCTGCGGCAAGTTATCGACGACTGCCTATCCTCGGAAAAGCACCCGCGAGATCGTGCGAAGGCAGCGACGCTCGAAGCGCAGGGCTACCGCAAGAGACGTGGCGCTAATTCGCCAACATCATCCTGACCGGGTTTCACAGTTGCCGCATGGGCCTGGACGTGAAAGCTGACGCGCGGGCATCAGAATGACGCCCTTATCCGCTTCAGGCGCGCTCGAAGAGCTTGGCTGGGTTACCGACCACGGTCGTCCCTGGGGCCACGTCCTTGGTCACGACCGCGCCCATTCCAATTACGGCATTTTCCCCGATGACGAGGGGCTTCTCCGACGTGCCTTGCCGCAAGACCGCACCGGTGCCGACATACGCGCCGTCTCCGATGTGAACATTGCCGTTGCAACATACCATTGGCGCGAAGGTGACAAAGTCGCCGACAATGGAGTCATGGGCGACGTAGGAATAAATGTTGCACTGAAAATGCGCCCCGATCTTCGCCGATGCGGTGACCATCGTGTAATCGCAGAAAACTGCTCCGGGGGCGATATCGACGCCGGGGCCGATGAGAGCTGTACGAGCGCGCAGGAAACCCGGTTTTCCCTTCAGTCGCGAGGCAATGCTCTTTCGCGTTGCCGAACTTCCGACCGCGATCACCACCGTGTCTTCGTCGGAGATCTCGTCGGCCGAAATCACGGGAATGCCGAGGACGGGCCCTTCGGGTGCGTCCGACGCGAACACCAGCTCGCCTCCGGTGACGCTCAGCATCTCCTGCGCGGGCCGCACGAGCTCACGGCCGAAGCCACCGGTTCCAAAGATCACGAACACCGTGAAAATCTATACGCCATCCCAGGACCGCCGCAAAGCCACGGGTGCGGCAGCCGATGAGAACCAAACACATATTGGTCCTGGGGTCGTTTGCGCCGTCCCTAGTGACCTTTCGCGGTCCCTTGATCGCTGCAATGATCAAGGCAGGTCACACCGTCACGGCCGCGGCCCCGAACATGGATGCGGCGACTTCGGAGAAATTGCGTTCGATGGGCGCGCAACCCGTCGACGTGCCGCTCAGCAATGCGAGCCTAAGTCCTCGCGGGCTGGTAAAGTCGCTC
The DNA here is from genome assembly GCF_023516495.1 of Sphingomonas anseongensis. NCBI lineage: Bacteria > Pseudomonadati > Pseudomonadota > Alphaproteobacteria > Sphingomonadales > Sphingomonadaceae > Sphingomonas > Sphingomonas anseongensis. Next base: position 325,567 of record NZ_JAMGBC010000001.1, on the reverse strand, counting down.
GCTGCCGTTCGGGCGCTCATCCGGGAGAAAAGTCCGGACGTCGTCCTGGGTTATACGATCAAGCCGGTGATCCTGTCTGCCATCGCCGGCCGGGCGGAGGGCGTTCGCGTCGTGTCACTGATTACCGGCGCCGGCTATGCCTTCACTGGAGGTCTCGAACCCAAGCGGATCATCAGCCGCGCAGTCGCTTCGCTCCTGTATCGAATAGCCCTGACCCGCTCGGACGTGGTGATTTTCCAGAACCGCGACGACGAAAAGCTTTTCCGCGACCTCCGGCTCGTCTCTCGGAACCGCGAAACCCATATCGTCAACGGCTCGGGCATAGACCTCCGCCACTTCGCACCGGCTCCGCTTCCCGAAAAGCCGGCCTTTCTGATGATCGCCCGGCTTTTAAAGGACAAAGGCATTCGCGAGTTCGCCGAGGCCGCAAAGCGCTTGAAGGCGGAGCATCCCAAAGTCGAAATCAGCCTGGTCGGCTTTCGCGACCCGTCGCCGGATTCGCTGCCCAAGGAAGAGCTCGACGAGCTGATCCGCTGCGGCATCGACTTCAAGGGACATCTTGCCGACGTCCGTCCTGCAATCGCCGAATGCTCAGTGTACGTGTTGCCGTCGTACCGCGAAGGAACGCCACGGTCCGTTCTTGAAGCCATGGCAATGGGCCGCGCCATCATCACTACGGACGTCCCAGGGTGCCGAGAAACGGTTCGCGATGGCGAGACCGGATTCTTGGTGAAAGCACGCGACGCCAACTCGCTTCACGATGCGATGGAACGCTTCGTCGACGAGCCCGCGCTCGCCGCAACCATGGGCACGCGGGCGCGCCGCTACGCCGAGGAAAAATATGACGTCGTTGAGGTGAACGCCAAGCTGCTTCAACTGATGGGTCTGTCGGATGCCAGGAAGGAGGTGGCATGAAGCGTCTGATCGACTTCACCGCCGCACTTGCAGCCCTTGTCCTCCTGTCGCCGTTGATCGCGGTGCTTGCGCTATTGATCCGAACAAAACTTGGAAGCCCGGTCTTCTTCCGGCAGCAGCGCCCCGGTCTTCACGGCAAGCCGTTCACGCTGGTGAAGTTCAGGACCATGCGCGACGCGTCAGATACCAATGGAAAGGCGCTTCCCGACGAGGAGCGCCTCACCCCGTTCGGCTCGTGGCTACGGCGCTCCAGCCTCGACGAGCTTCCGGAATTCTGGAACGTGCTTCGCGGCGAGATGAGCCTCGTCGGCCCACGCCCGCTGATGATGCAATATCTTCCGCGCTACACACCCGAGCAAATGCGGCGCCACGAGGTCCGCCCCGGCCTGACCGGCTGGGCGCAGGTCAACGGCCGCAATGCGGTCGACTGGGATGAAAAATTCCGGCTCGACGTCTGGTACGTGAACAACAGGTCGCTGCTGCTGGACTTGAAGATCCTGTGGCTGACGGCGCGCTCGGTCCTTCGAAGTGAAGGGATTTCGTTTGAAGGATCGGCAACCATGCCCGAGTTCATGGGCAGCGAGCCGCCTGACAAAGCATCGGGAAGGCGACCGCTCTAGCTCGCCGCGGCGAGGGGCACATCGAGCCGAGTGCGCTGCTGCGCATGTTCGAGCCATTGCTGGAACATCAGAATGATCCAAAGGCGATGCTGCTCGTCAACGCCTCCGTCCAGATGCGCTTTCCACAGGCGGCGGATCGGTTCAGGGTGGAAATAACCCTCCTCCCTCAACCTTCGCTCGTCGAGAAGCGCCTCCGCCCAGTCCCTGAGCGGTCCGCGAAGCCATGCCCCGATCGGAATACCGAAGCCCATTTTCGGGCGTTCGATCAATTGCCTCGGAACGTGGCGATAGAGAAGCTGCCGGAGAATCCACTTGGTTTCGCCGTTGCGGATCCGGAAGTCGACCGGAAGCCGCCAGGCGAATTCGACGACATTGTGATCGAGGAACGGAACGCGCGTTTCCAGCGAAACTGCCATTGCCGCCCGGTCCACCTTCACAAGGATGTCGTCGGGCAGATAGCCGGCCAGGTCGAGTGCCATCATCCGTTCGACGTCGCTCAGGCCGGCCAGAGTGTCGCTGCCGTCCGTCGCGGCAGTCGCCGGCTCTGTCCCGCCGATCACGACCGACGCCGGGTCGCGCCATTGCGATACCATCGCCGTATAAAGATCGGACACCGAATTGCTCGAGAGCAACGATGCGCCCTTGTGAAGCTTCTCACCCAGCACCCGGGCCCGGGCAATCCTTGGCAGGAATCCGCCGGCCCGGTTCCCGAAGCTCGTCCATGCAGACGCTGGAATGGAGGTGATCGCCCTGGCGGCAACGGAACGCAGCGGCTTCGGCAACGCGGCAATCTTCCCCCACAGCTGGCCGGTGTAGAGATAGCGATTGTAGCCGCCGAAAATCTCGTCGCCGCCGTCTCCCGAAAGCGCGACCTTCACCTGCTGATGGGCGAGCATCGAGACCAGATGAGTCGGGATTTGCGACGAATCCGCGAACGGCTCGTCATAAATCTTCGGTAGCGACGGGATCACGTCCCGCGCTTGGGCCGGTGCAACGTACAGCTCGGTGTGGTCGGTGCCCAGATGGCCGGCGATCGCTTTCGCGTGATCAGCCTCGTTATAGTCCTTCTCGACGAAGCCGATGCTGAACGTCCGCACGGGCCGCGAAGACAGCTTCTGCATGAGCGCGACCACGGCGGAGGAATCTACACCGCCCGATAGAAATGCGCCGAGCGGAACGTCGGCGATCATTTGCTGTCCGATGCTTGTCTCGAGGAGACGTTCGAGCTGGTCGATCGCTTCCTCTTCTCCAAGCTCCAGCCGGTTTCGAACTCCGGATTGAGCGACCTCAGCAGCCGACCAATAATGCTCGATTTCCGGCTCCGCGCCCGAAGATCGAAGCGTCAGGATCGTTCCGGGAAGCAGCTTGTGAATCCCGCGATAGATCGAGAACGGGGCCGGCACATTGTTGTAGCGGAGAAGCAAAGTCAGCGAGCGCCGATCGATGTCGGCTTCGAACTGCGGGTGCTGGGCCAGTGCCTTGACCTCGGACCCGAAAAGGAAGGGAGAGTCTGCACCGCCCTGCCGGCCGTAATAGAGCGGCTTTTCGCCCAATCGGTCGCGGACGAGAGTCAGCGTCCGTTCGCTTCGGTCCCACAAGGCAAAGGCGAACATTCCAGTGCAGCGCTCGACGGCGCCGCGAACGCCCCATGCTTCGATCGCCGCGAGCAGGGTCTCCGTATCCGAATGGCCTCGCCAGTTGACCGCGAGGCTCGCTGCTGCGAGCTCGTCGCGGATCGTGGAGTGATTGTAGATCTCGCCATTGTAGACGATGACGAACCGTCCGCTCGCCGATGTCATTGGCTGGTCGCCGGCGGGCGACAGGTCGAGGATGCTCAGCCGGTTATGCGAAAATGCGACCAGGTTATCGGCATCGATCCAGCCGTCGGTGCGGTCGGGCCCGCGGTGGTCGAGGCTCCGGCCCATACGCGAGACCGTATCGCGAACCGCGGCGGTGCTAGACCAGTCCCCGCCCACAAATCCGGAAATTCCGCACATGCCTTAGTTTGCCACGATTGCGCGCATTCCGGAAACGAATTGGCCCGCCAAGGGCCGGAGCCGTTCAGACCAGGCGCACCGATTTGCCTTTTGTTGGTGGTTCGGCCCGATTTGGCGTTTATGGAAGGCAAGCTACGGCAAGGCTGTGTAAGGTGATTAGGTGAATGCTTCGGACAATATTGACGAGGTAACGGTCGCCGGCTTCGGCAAAGAATGGGCCGCCTACGATCAAACACGCTTCCGCGGCGAGGAATATCAACGCGCGTTCGAAAGTTACTTCTCGATCTTTCCGTTCAGCGAATTGCCCGCGAACGCGGAAGGCTTCGACTTGGGCTGCGGTTCCGGACGCTGGGCAGCTGGCGTAGCTCCGCGAGTGGGCCAACTCCACTGCATTGACCCGGCGAACGAGGCCCTCGAAGTTGCTCGGAGGCGGCTGGCGAAGGCCGGCAATGTCGATTTTTACCTTGCATCCGTCTCGGAGATTCCTCTCCCCGACGACAGCCAGGATTTCGGCTATTCGCTAGGTGTCCTTCACCACGTCCCGGACACTGCGCGCGCGATGAAGGATTGCGTCCGCAAGCTGAAGCCCGGCGCTCCGTTCCTCGTCTACATCTATTATGACGTCAGCAACCGGCCTGGATGGTTTCGCGCCCTGTGGAGCGTCAGCGATGGCATTAGGCGGGTCATTTGCCGGTTGCCCTTCGGTCCTCGCAAAGTTGTGACGTCGATACTCGCCGGAATTGTCTACTGGCCGCTCGCACGCGCCTCGCTCGTCGTTGAATCGATGGGCAAGAACCCTTCGAACATGCCACTCAGCAGTTACCGTCACATGAGCTTCTACACGATGCGGACCGACGCTCTTGACCGCTTTGGGACCAGCCTCGAACATCGCTTCTCGCGCGAGGAAATCCGCCAAATGATGGCCGACGCCGGCCTTGAGGACATTCATTTCCGGACCTCCGAGCCATATTGGATTGCTTGCGGAAAGCGACGGTCGGACGCGACTTCATCCTAAGGTCGTGGACGCGACCGTTCAGTCGATCGAGCTTACGCCGGACGTCGGAATATCGCGGGTATAAAGCGACGGAAACCAGCGTGCCGTGACGAGAAGGACCGAGGGCGGAAGGATGGTCAGCACCGTGTCCTTGACCGACTCCGCGACATGGTGCGTGAACCAGATATCGATGCCCTCATTGACGCTCGATGCCAGAACCAGAAGCGTCCATGGAATGAAGCTCGCCAAGCTTTTCCCAGTCACCAGCGCGAAGAAAATGATCAGAAGCACGCCGCAGACGACATGGAGGCTGTCGGCCTGATACCAAAAGAGGGCCTCCACACCGTGCTTCCAGTGTTCCCAGCCTGCGGCTGATTCCTCTATCCACCCCCCCAGCCCAAAGTTCATGCCGCGCCCCGCTAAATCTAGGGAGCTGGCCGCGGCGGGCTTCGGCCGGGACCCATCATGGCGCCGGCAGGCCTGGGAGGCGCTCCCGCGAGTAAATCTATAGGCCGCCTAGGCACGCCCTCCGGTCGCGGACGAGAAGGAATCAGCGACCTGTTCAACGACAGCCCAATCAGGAGATACAGAGGCGTGAATCGGGAATAGTTGCCCGTCAGTCCCGTCACGATCGACGGCACGATGACGATCATGAAGCCCAGAAGTCCGCGCTCCTTGAGGATCAAGCGCGTCCAGATCACCCACGTGCCCATGTACAGCAGGAAGCCGATAAGACCGTATTTTCCCATGAACGACCACCAGGTGCTGTGCACCTCGATCCGATAGAACATCGTACCGATGCGGGCTCGTTCAGTACCGACACCAAACAGGAGCGACAGCGGGTCGTGGAACGGGATCGTATAGCCGCGAGCCAACAGGTTGTCGTACCGGTTCCCGCCCGTGTCCTTTAGGCGTTCGACGAACTGGAGCTTGTCCAGAAGACCGGCGCTATACGCCATCCAGACGGCGGCTACGAGCGTGAGCGCGCCGATCATCACCATTGGCGAAAGCCGGCGCTTGTCGAGCGTCGATGCGAAGCCGAATGCAAGCAGCACCAGGAGCGCGCCCGAAGATGCTCTCGACACCGACAACATGACCAGCGCCGATGCCAACGCCCACAGCAAGAGGCAAAGGTTCCTCGACAGCGCATCACGAAGATAAAGCAGCCCGGCCATGGAGGCCACGCAAATCGCGAAATAGCCTTGCTGGTTCGGGTTATTGAAGAGGCCGGTGGATCTCTCGAATCCCGACTGCACAAGAGTGAAGCTGGCGCCGAAGTACCAAACCGACACCGCCGCGATGAACGTGCTCGCTGCCAGGCCGCCGATGACTGCCCACCGGAAAGCTCTGTCCTGCAGCGGTACTCGACTTAACGAGATGACGACCAATGTATTGAAAGCGAGATACGCAGGCTCGAGAAGCGAACTTATCGATGCCCCGGTTGCAGTCGCAAATCCTTCGACAATCAACGATAGGATTGTAAGAAAAATCAGAAAGATTTCTGGCCGCGTGAACTTTGTCTGCTGATGTGAAAATCTGATCAATATGAACAGGGCAAGCACGATGTGCGCGTATTGGACAGTACCGGACTTGAAGGAGTAGATTGGAAGCAGCGTGATCCCTAGGGCGAGCAGTAGAGGTTCCAACTGCAACTCCTCCGAAAATGCCCCAACCGGCGATCAGGCGCGCGATAGACTTGCCGATTTCGGTGCGATATGCCAGCCGAAGAGAGCGTCCGTCCAGAGGCTGATAGCCGAAAAACAGCTAAGCGGCCCTACAAACCTCCGCACGTGAAGGGACAGGATGAGTAGCAGATCGCGGAGCGCCGCAACGGACGAAATGGCAACCGCTGATCCGCACTGGTTTGTAAAGTGCGACCCCTGCGCAACCGAAGCTGTCGAGAAATACAATTGGTTGAACGCGGTCGCGAAATCCAACGGCTTTCAGGCACCACGAGGGGCGGTCATCCTGCGAGACGGCAGGCAATTGGTGAGTCTCGAATTCATTCCAGGTTTCGTGCCGCTCCAGGAGCTGTACATTCGCCATCTCCTTCGCAAGCCGACGAAGCCCGCTTTTCTCTCGATAATGAGAGACGCAGGTCGCGCGCTAGGCGCCATTCACGCTACCGAAGTTCCCCGCCACTGGACACTGCACCCCCTCGATTCCAAGCTTCAGGATGAGGCTCGCCGTTACGGCTTACGGTCCCGCACGGATGCGATCCCAGTGCCCCTGCACGGGGATTTTGGCCAGATGAACGTGGGGATTGCCTCGGCGACCGGAGCAACCGTGGTGCTGGACCCGTGCGCCAACGTAGAAACGACTGTCGGCGGACATTTGGTTTACGGCGACCCAGCCATCGATCTCGGTCAAATGCTGGCGTTCCTGGAGGGGGAGTTGAACTCTCCCGCCATCCTTCTCGCGACCCCCCGGCGCGTTTGCAAAGCTCAGGCGGCTTTTATCGAAGGCTACGCCGAAATCCGGCCCGAGATCGACCTGGAAAGTGCGTTTGCATACAGCAGCGCCCTAATGCGCCTGCGGATGCAAAGCGCCGGTTTGTTGCGCAGCATCGTGGCCCGTATGCTGTATAATCCCGCTCGCCGAAATTCGACGCTTCAATCGAAGCTCGCTTACTTCCGAAGGTATGCAAGTGTCTGACCAATATCGACAGAGCCACGTCGGAGTGAACCGTGCGGCGTCGTACGTCTCCACGTACACGCACGGCTATTATGCAGGGCAGTGGGAAGCGGTCGAAAAGCCTTTGCTCGAAAAGCTCTTCGTGGAGCTCCGCGACGCCGGCACTCAAGACGTCCTTGATTTTGCAGCAGGAACCGGCCGCATCACGGCCCTGGCCGCGCAATATTTTCCGCGAGTGACGGCGGTCGACATTTCGGGAGACATGCTCGCGCACGCTCCGGCCGATCCGAATGTCCGACGAATCTGCCGGGACATCACCGTTGAACCGTTGGACGAACACTTCGATCTTTGCACGGCATTCCGGTTCTTCCTGAATGCGGAGCCAAGCCTTCGGAAAGCCGCTCTGACCGCGATTTCGGGCGCGTTGAAGCCGGGCGGCCACTTGCTCGCGAACATTCACATGATGAGTTCGAGCCCAATGGGCCTCGTGTACCGCTCTCTAGGCACCGTTGGTCTCAGGGCGCATCAAGTACTCTCCGCGGCCGACTTTCGAGCGCTTCTCGAACACCACGGCTTCGAGGTGGAAAAGGAAATCGCGTACGGATATCTGCCGCGGCCCGGACCGTTGTTTCCGTCGTTGATGCAATCGCTCAGCGGCTCCATCGAACGGACCGCAAAGCAGTTCGCGATACCTGAAGCCCTGGCCCAGTCCCGGCTGTTCCTTGCCAGAAAGCGGTAAAGCGATGGCCGTTCTGGTGAGCCACTCCGATCGTCGCAAATGATGATCGACTTCGCGGATGATCGTCTGAAGCCCGTGCGCCTGTCGGGGTTGCGTGGATGAAGCGGCCGCGGTGGCATTACGGCCTGCCGATCGTCATCAACTTCGCTTCGGTATTCTTATCCTTCTGCGCGAATATCCTCCTCGCGCGCCTGATTGCGCCTGCGGCGTTCGGTGTCTTCGCTATCTGGCAAAACAACGCCCAGCTATTCGGCACGCTCGGCACATTCGGCCAGATGAACTATGTGCTCCGCGAGCTCGCCCACACCGGCGGACCTCGGACGGACGAATCCCGAGCGGTCGCAAAGAGCGCAGTCGTCCTTTCCATCGCCGCGTCCATCGTCCTGGGCGCTGCCGGCGCCCTGTTCTTCGCGGCGGTTCAACATGGGTCCGTGGCAGGGGCAGGCTTACAGCTCGTCGCGACTTTGATGATCGGCCTTCTGTTCACTCTCTCCGCGGTGCATCGCGGAATGGGGTCGCTCGTAACCGGCCTCGTCTTCGACCGCCTCGTTTACCAGGTTCCGTTCGTGCTCTTGCTCCTGTTCGGCGGCGCACTGTTGGCGGGAAGCACAGCGGCCATGGCTGTTGTGACGGCGCTGATGGCGATCGCGGCTGCAGCGTCGGTTGCCTATCTCCTTCACCGGACCGGCCCTGGGCTGATGGGCGCGGACGTCCCTCGCAGCTATTCGGCAGAAGCGCGAGCCGTCCTGCCATTCTTCGTCGTCAACTGCCTGTTCGTCGTCAACGCGCGATACCTGCTCAGCTATTTCGGAATATTCCTGAAGGGCGAGATCCTGGGTCAGATCGGCTTCGCCTTCACATTGGTCGCGGTCATGATCATTCCGATCTCGACGCTGAACCTTGTCGCCGGTCCGTATCTCGCACGCCGGGTCCGCGAGCGGGGCGGCGAGCGGATCACCCTGGCTTATCTTGGTGCCGTCGCTGCAATGGTGGTAGCCGGCGTCCTTGTCGTCGTTCTTGCCCAGCCCCTCTTCTTCAGCATTGCCCGGATGGAGCTGACGCTCCCCGTCACCTTCATCCTGCTCCTTGCCACGGCGATCGGTGTCACATGCATCGGAAACGCGGGCCTCATCATCCTGCAGTTCCGCGGCCGCGCTGGCGAGGCCGCGAAGCTCTTTTCCTTCGCCATTGGAGCAAAGCTCGTCGGCGGCTTTTTCGTCGCCAGCTACCTGGGCATGACGGCTCTGCTGTGGGCCGACATCTTGATCGGAGTGGCATTTCTTGCCGTGCTCCTCATCAAGGTGCTTGCGCCGGCGAAGGCAACCGGCTCCGATCTCCCGGAAGCGGCCGTGGATCTCGCCTGAGAGCGACCGGCTCTAGCACAATGTAAAAGCCGGTTCGGACGCAGCTCTCATTGCCGCCCAAAGGCGCACGACGCACCGGACGGGTCGAAGGTCCGATTGTCGGAGTGCTGCGAGCTCAGGCGTTGGTATCGTCGCTGTCGTCGGGGATCAGCACGATTTCGGTACGCTTGTCGCGGACGGAGCCATATTTCGCCCCGTAACCGTAGCCATAGCCGTAGCCGTAGCCGTAACCATAGCCGTAGCCGTAGCCGTAGCCGCCGTGGCCTTCCTTCGACTTCGTCAGCACGACGCCGAGGATATGCGCTCCCGCCGCTTTCAGCTTGCTGACGGAGTCGCGTGCCAATCCGGTGCGCGTCTTCCCGGACTCGATGATGAAGACGACGTTCTCGCACATGGATGCGATCAGCGGCGCATCAGCGAGACCGATGACTGGCGGAGCGTCGATGATGACGACGTCGAACTCCGCGGAAACCTCGCGAATGATCGCATGGAAGCGCGATGTCGACAGAAGATCTGCCGGGTTTGGCGGCACGGGCCCAGAGGGAAGCAACCAGAGATTTTCGAAATGCGTAGCCGCAATTGCCGTGGACGCCGGCTCACTGTTGGTGACGAGCGTCGTCAAACCGCCTGCGTTGGAAGGCGTCTTGAAGGCAGGCTTGCGCAAATCGCAATCAACGAGAAGTACGCGTTGTCCTCGCCTCGACAGGTTCTGGGCAAGGGCCATTGCGCTCGACGACTTTCCTTCGGAAGGCCGCGCGCTGGTCAAGAGCACCACTTTCGGAACTCCGTGCTCGGTAGTGAACCCGAGCGAGGCTGCAACTGTCGAATAGGCTTCGGACACGACGGACGTCGGATCCCTCAGGTCGTTGACGAAGTTCCCCTTGGCGGACCGCTTCGGCACCGTGCCGAGGCACGCCAGTCCAAGCTTGCGACGGACATCTTCACGATTCTTGATCGTGTCGTTCAGATATTCGAGGCCGATGGCCGCCAGTAGTCCGAAGACAAAGCCGAGGACCAGCCCGAGCGCGACGTTGAGCGGGAGGTTGGGCTTGTAAGGCGACGCTGGCGCGTCCGCACGATCGACAATTGAAACGGGCGCCGTTCCGATGCCGCCGGCAACTCCAATCTCCTTGTAGCGCTGCAGAAGCGCATCATAGAGAGCGCGGTTCGTGTCCACGTCACGCTGCAGAATCGCATAGCGGATGCTGCGGCCGCGAAGATTCAGGACCTCGCCTTTCAGCGAAGACATTTTTGCCTCGAGAGCACGCTCGGCGGAAAGTGCCGCCTGATACTCGTCGCGCAGGGTGTTCACCCTCGCCGACGCCACGGCCGAATTCTCGCGCGCAATTTCACGGTCGAGCTCGGTGATTTGCGCCCGCAGGCTCAACATCTCCGGGTGGTCCGGCTTCATGACCGAACGCTTCTGCTGATATTGCGCTTCCAGCCCTGCCCGATTTTGACGGAGGACCTGGCTGCTTTGCGACTCCGTCGAGGTGATGCCGCCGCCGAGGGCAGCTCGATAAGCGCCTTCTGCGGCAACGCGGCGAGCTACGGCCTCCGACAGCGCCTGGTTGGTACCGGCAAGCGCCTGCCCTTGCGGGGAATTGGCATCCGTCGACAGCGCGCTCGCATTCTGGTCCGTCGCAGTGTTGATGATGCCCTGTTCCTGCGCATAGGCCACCAGGGCGCGCTCCGAATTCTGCAGCTCTGCCCTCGTCTTGGCGATTTGCCGCTGGAGGAAGTTGCGCGCGTAAGCCGAGGATTCGTACTTCCTCTGGAGGTTCGACTGAATGAACGCCTCGGCGATTCCGTTGGCAACCTTCGCCGACAGGTCCGGGGAGACCGAGTCAAAGCTGAACTTGATCAACTGCCCCTGCTCGGGCGGGATTACGGTCAGGCTGTCAGAGACCTTCGCCGCAGCATTCTGCAAGCGTTTCGCCGGATCGTCGTCGAGCGGGACGAACTTGGGGTTGTTGGCCAGGTTCAGGTCCTGGGCAACGCGCTCCGCCAGGCTCCGGCTCGTAAGCAGGCCGGCCTGCGTCGCGACGAAATCCCAGGCGGTCTGGGTATCGGCCTGAGCGCCCATCTGCTCATTGAGGATTTCGACGGTCGGCGGGTTTACCTGGAGGATCACCCAGGCCCGGTACATCGGCGTCGTGATCATCGTGTAGACGACGGCAAGCGCGAGGCCCGCAGCGACCGATGCCAAAACCAGCCAGCGCCATTCGTGCAAGACCTGGAGAAGCATTCGAAAATCGAGCGAGGGACCATGTTCAGCGGGCTGCTGGACCGGCGGCTCATAGGGCTGGAGTTGCCAGTTGCGCTCATCGAGAGCCAGATCACGGTTCATTTATACGCGCCCCTGCAAAGCCAAAGTCCGCCCGATGATCGCGGCATCCTGATCAGTCAGCGCGCTTTGTTCAGAACAAACCACTGTCCGCGCTCTCCGTACCGAACGATTCTGCAGCCATAACCGACTTGTTCAGTGGGAGAAACCCTGCCCAGTTCGGTCATAGTCCTGGATTGGACCACACTATTCCGCCGCGGTTGCGCAGAGACGGCAAAGCTCCTTGGACTTCCACGCGTCGAATGCGATCCGCGCACGATCCGTGTAAGCCGCCTTGCGGTCGGCTTTCCTGGCACGTCCGGGCGGTGGCGGCATCAGTCCGAAATTGACGTTCATCGGCTGGAACGTCTCCACGTCGGCTCCGCCCGTGATATGGCCAAGAAGCGCTCCGCAAGCCGTCTCGAGCGGCGGCGGGGCAATCTCTTCTCCCCGCAATTCCGCCGCCGCGAACAGCGAACCAAGGAGGCCGATGGCCGCGCTTTCGACATAGCCTTCGCAGCCGGTGATCTGGCCCGCAAACCGTATATTCGGTTTGGACTTCAATCGCAGGTGCCGGTCGAGAAGGCGCGGCGAGTTGATGAAGCTGTTCCGGTGAATTCCGCCGAGGCGCGCGAACTCCGCATTCTCCAGACCGGGAATCATCCGGAAGATCCGGACCTGTTCGCCGTGCTTCAGCTTGGTCTGGAAGCCGACCATGTTCCACAAGGTGCCGAGGGCATTGTCCTGCCGAAGCTGGACGACCGCATAAGGCCACCGGCCCGTCCTCGGATTGTCGAGGCCCACCGGCTTCATCGGGCCGTGCCTCAAGGTCTCGGACCCGCGTTCAGCCATCACTTCGATCGGCATGCAGCCTTCGAAATATGGCGTGTCTCGCTCCCAATCCTTGAATTCGGTCTTTTCGCCTTCGTTAAGGGCCTGGACGAACGCTTCATATTGCGGCTTGTCCATCGGGCAGTTCACATAGTCCTTCCCGCCCTTGTCCCATCGCGCCGCCATCCAGGCGACATCCATGTCGATGCTGTCCTTGTGCACGATCGGGGCAATCGCATCGAAAAAGGCCAAGGCCCCCTGCCCCGTTTCCGCAGCGATCGCATCCGCCAGCGCCGAACCCGTCAGCGGGCCGGTGGCGATGATCGCCGGATGGTCGGGAAGCCTGTCGATGCGCTCCCGCACCACGGTCACCTTGGGGTGATCCTCAATCCTGTTGGTGACTGCCTCGGCGAATTTCTCGCGGTCGACGGCCAGCGCACTTCCGGCCGGCACTCGGTGTTCGTCGGCGCACCTCATGATCAACGACCCCAGGTCGCGCATCTCCTGGTGGAGCAGACCGACAGCATTGTTCCTCGCGTCATCGGAGCGGAAGCTGTTCGAGCAGACCATTTCCGCGAGGCGATCTCCCTCATGCGCGGGGGTGCTGTCGCCGCCGCCCCGCATTTCCGACAGCCGCACTTCAAAGCCGGCCTCGGCAAGCTGCCAGGCGGCCTCGGAACCCGCCAGGCCGCCGCCAACGATGTGAATGTCGTGAGCCATCGCGCCGCCCTCTAGCGCGAGAGGGCGAGGGCATCCACCGCCGCAAGACCGACGGTTGGCGCCTACTTGGCCTTATGCATGACCACGAGCACCTCGCCATGGTGCATCGAACATTCGACGGTAGCGCGGTCCGAGACCATCTCGCTGATGTCGTGCCGTGGGCCGCCAGGCCCGGGGCCGCTGATGATGAAGTGGCCGTTCTCGCACCGGAAATCCCATTTGTGGAGAGCGTAGTAGAGCTCGTTCTGGCCCTCGTTCTCCTCGTGAAGCAGGACCACGAACCCGCTTGGCTTGGCGAGCGCAAGCATCTCTTCGACGCCGGCGACCGCATCGCGCGAGTGGTCGAGCGAATTCTGGGCGTGCACGATGTCGAACTGGCGACTGCCGAGTTCGCTTCGGAGCGACTCCGCCTCGGCGTAGATCGTCCTGACCGGGGGCTTGTGACCGGTCTGGTCGAGGATTCTATTATATTCGCAGGCGAGCGGGTCGGTCGGCGTAATGACCAGCGTCTTGGACGGGTGGGTCTTGCCCAGGACGGTCGCCGGACCGGCCCCCACATCGAGGATTTCGACGATCTCTCGCGGAATTCGATCGGCAACGCGGGCGACATGCTCCTGGAGCGGAGCATCGGGATCGAAGCGCATCTTGAAGTCGTCGCGCCATTGGAGGCCTTCAGTCACGGCCCAGCGCCGCCAATATTTGACCTCGGTGCGAAGGTGCCGGTCCCGCCTGTCCGACCGCAGGCGGCGAAGCAGTTCCACGGCACGTCGCAGTACCGAAGACTTTCTAAGCTGGAGCCGGGCATTCCAAATGCCCAGCTGAAGGTGCCCCGCTACGTTCATGTTGGCCGTGCTACCCCAGCGTTCCGACATAGCCTAGCCCCAGGAGGTCTGGACGGATGATGAGCCGAATCATCGGCGCCGCAATGTTGACCGTCGCCGCTTTGGCGCTTCCGGTGACCGAGGCGAGCGCCAGCCAGTTCGCCCAAAGCCAGTCCGTCACCCCGCAGCAGTTCCTACAAGCCGGCGAACGGCTTTCGGTCGATGCCGGACCGGCCATACGGCGCGCCTTGGCGAGCGGTTTGCCAGTACGCTTTCCCGCCGGCGATTACGTCGTTCGTCCCGATCCGGCGGCGACCCCCAGGCTCGCTTTCCGCACCTATTCGATACGCATTCCCGACAACGCGCACCTGATCTTCGACCCCGGCGCCAGGATCGTCCAGGCGCCGGGCGCGGGGTCCTGGGTCCGCACCGTTTCCTTCCAGGACGCCGACAATGTCCGCGTCGAGGGCGAGCTTTGGGTCGACGCGAACGTCTCGGCGATCTCCGCCGCGAACAATGAACAGATGCACGGCGTCATGCTATTCAACACGTCGAACGCGCGCATCGACGCAATCCGGTCGGAGAACGCTCGCGGGGACAACGTCATGATCGGCGGCGACAACAACAGCGCCGGCAGCCACGACGTCTGGATCGGGACAATCCGCGCCTCGACCGCCGGGCGGAAGAACCTCGTGCTTCATTCCGTCCGCAACGTGCGAATCGACCGCGCCATCCTCGACAATCGCGCCGGCGGAGCGCGCCTGTATGGGGGAAAGCCGACCGGATCGGACGGCCACTCGCTGGACGCCGAGCCGGATAAGTTCACCGGGGCGGTCCAGAACTCTGCCTCGATCGGGGAGGTTGTGACTTACGGGTCCGGCAACGATTTTTCGGCCGGCACCAATGCCCGGCAGGCCTCCGCCTATCGTCTCGATATCGGAACGTTCAAATCCTATGTCGAACCACGCCGCGGCGTTGCTCCCTGGATCCAATATGCAATCACTGTGTCGGTCCGAGACCTGCAAATCAGTGGCGCGAGTGGCGATTCTCCTTCCGAAATCCGCTATGCCGCGCGGCTGCTGGCTGACCGTCTTCGACTAACCGGCTCCAGCCGCGGGAAGCCCCTCCTGTGGATCGCGCCGGCACGTGGCGAAGCGCCGGACGTGCGGATCGGGACGGAAGATGTGCGCAACGCGACTGGACCGGGCGTACAGCGAGGCGGCCGACCGCTCTGGAGAGCGGCGCCGTCATCGCCTTAGTGCGTGGGGAGCGCCGTGGCTCGGTGCGCAAACGGGTTTCGCTTGGCGAACAAGTCGGTTAGGTGAGGGCAAGAGGCATGCTGGAGACATTAATGTCCAAGTTCGTGAGTCCTTTGCGTCGCTTTGGATTGATCTGGCTCGGAATTGCTGCCTTCGCGGCCACCGGATGCACCGACAGCCGGGGCGGCGAGATTCCGTATGACGTCAGTAACTTCGGCCCTCCTGACAAGCCCGTGACCAACGGGCCGGGCGCAAATTACCGGATCGCACCGATGGACACGCTCACCGTCCGCGTATTCGGCATGCCGGATCTCACGGGCGAATATCAGGTCGATCTTCTTGGCACATTGTCCATGCCGCTGATCGGCGACGTTGCCGCCACCGACCTCACTCCGGCCGAGCTCGACCAGGTTCTGACCAAGAAATATGGCGAGAAGTACCTCGAGAATCCGGACGTCAGCGTCGGCGTGAAGGAGTCGGCCGGGCGGATCGTCACCGTCGACGGCGCAGTAAAGAAAGGCGGAGCCTTCCCGGCTCCGGGTCCCCTCACCCTGATGCAGGCTGTGGCGCTCGCCGGTGGTGCTGACGCCGAAACCGCCAACATGCACCGCGTGGCGATCTTCCGCACGGTGAATGGACAGCGCCAGGCGGCGGCTTTCGACCTGCTCAGCATCCAGCACGGCGAGTCGCCCGATCCGCCGGTCTATTCCGGCGACATCGTCATCGTCGACGGATCGAGGATCAAGGCAACGCAGAAGAAGTTCTTCCAAACCTTCCCGCTGTTCGCCATTTTCCGGCCCTTCTAGCCACCAGGCCGCACGTAAATCCGCGGCGGCGCCTGTGGCGCGGCGAAGAAGAGGCATGAGCCTGGAATGTGCTCGTGCCTTGTAAACGGCTCACGAAGGGAATTTGAGCGAACCGATGCACATCTTCACCATCGGCTATGAGGGCACGACGCAGGCGGAGTTCGTCGCCGCTCTGCAGGCAGCAGGTGTGCAGCGGGTCATCGACGTTCGCGCAGTGCCCAACTCTCGCCGCCCCGGCTTCTCCAAGACTCCGCTTCGCAACGCTCTTGCCGAAGCGGGCATCGATTACGTCCATCTTCGGGCCCTCGGCACCCCGGCCGATGGAAGGGCGGCGGCGCGCGCCGGACGCCACGCGGACTTGGAGCGCATCTACGCGGGCCAACTGGAGCTTCCGGAGGCGATTGCCGCCGGCGCGCAAATGCTCGACCTGGCGGCGGAAAAGCCAAGCGCCCTGCTCTGCTACGAGCGCGAACCCTCCGGCTGCCACCGCACCCTGCTGCTACGCTCCATCGCTCCCACCGCGAAGGTCGTCGACCTGTTCGCCTGAGAGTGCCTGCCCAACAAGGCGTTCCAGATCCTCCGGCCGTGCGAGCTCGCTGCCGCAGCTCAGCACCGCCGCGGCGCCGGCGGCGAGGCCCACCCGCAACGCTTCGGGAGCGCTTCGGCCGACCGCGAAGCCGTGCACCATTCCGGCAACAAAGCTGTCGCCTGCCCCGACGGTGCTGCAGGCTTTGACGGGGAGCGCCGGAAGCTCGATCAATCCCTCCGAGCTTGCCAGGACGGCTCCTTCGCCGCCCAGCGTCAGCGCGACATTCTCGGCTTTTCCAGAAGCCACGAGCCGCTTCGCCTCTTCGGCCAGCTCCTCCCGCGAAAGCTCCCGTCCAATAAAGCCCTCCAACTCCCTCTTGCTCGGCTTGACCAGGAAAAGGCCGCCCGCCTCGAGAGCGGCGGCGAGAGGCGCGCCCGATGTGTCGAGAACGAAGCGGGCCCCGCGGTCGGTCACCGCCGTGCAAAGCCTGACGTAGAAATCCTTGCGCACTCCGCGCGGGAGCGATCCGCTTGCGACGAAATAATCGCAGGATTGCGATACCGCCGCGTCGAATGCCTGGGCCTGCTCGGCGTCGGAGACCTCCGGCCCCTCCGGGACGAACCGATATTCCTTCCCTGTCGTGCGCTCGACGACGGTGAAGCTCAGCCGGGTGTCATCCGCAATCGGGATCATCCGGTGCCGGACACCCCCCCGATCGAGAAGTTCTTCGAGCACTCCGCCCGTCGCTCCGCCGCCGAGGAACAGCGCCGTCACGTCGTCGCCGAGGCGGCTGAGAACCCGCGCGACGTTGATGCCTCCGCCCCCGGGCTCCATCACTTCGTTGGAGGTTCGCACCTTGTGCGTATGGCGGACGGTCTCCGCCTCGCTCGACATGTCGAGTGCCGGGTTGAGTGTCAGGGTGACGATCCGAGGCCGCCTGCTCACCCCAAAATCCCCCCTGGCTGCATCAGGCCGGCGGCGCGCCTTCGCCGATCAGCAATTCCTCAATATCCGGGATCGGCCGGTCGGTCATTTCCTTGTTCACGGTGAGCACGATCCGCCGCTCGACTTCCTTGTGGAGCTCTTTTCGCAGCACTCCGAGCGCCTTGGGCGGGGCGATGATGACCAAAGAATCGAAATCATTGTTCAGCGCTCGGCGGTTCAGCTCCTCAGCCGCATCCTTGACCCAGCGGTCCTCCCCCTGCTGGTGGAAGTCGGCCTCATCCATCGTCGGGCGTCCGTCGCCCCATCTTTGTCCCTGCGTCCCGGGAGCATCCGTCTTGATCTCCCGGTCCATCGGGTCGTCGCGCTCGCCGTGGGCTTCCGTTCTTAGGTCGAGAAGCTCCGAATCCCCCTGGTTGCGCAGGAACAGGGTCTTCTTCCCATCCGCGACAAGCACGAGGGCGCCGTGAGGAATGGCCATTGCGACAATCTCCTTTGCGTCGGTTCTCGATGAAGCCAACGCGGTCCGGCGCGGGCGCGTTCCCCCCTATTCCTCCTCGGCGGATTCGCCCGAAGCCAGATCCTCGCCGACGACTGCGTCCGGCACCGGGTCGAGTTCCTCGCCCGCCTCCAGCTCGATATCCTCTTCCTCGCTCTCGTCGATCTTGGCCACCGAAACGACCTTCTCGTTGTCGGCGACGTTGAAGATGGTGACGCCCTGCGTGTTGCGCCCGGCAATCCGGATGTCGCCTACGGTGGTGCGGATGACCTTGCCCTGGTCGGTGACGAGCATGAGCTGCTCGCCCTGCTTGACCGGGAAGCTCGCCACCACGCCGCCGTTGCGCTCGCTGGTAACGATATTGATGATCCCTTGGCCGCCGCGGTTGGTCCGGCGATACTCGTAGGTAGAGGACCGCTTGCCGTATCCGTTTTCGGTGACGGTAAGCAGGAATTGCTCCCTTTCGGCGATCTCCGCATAGCGATCGGGCGATAGTCCTTCCGCCGAATCATTGTCGCGCCACTTTGGCGAGCGGAGATAGGCCTCGCGCTCCTCCGGCGTGGTTCCGACGCGGCGGAGGATCGACATTGAAATCACCTGGTCGCCGCCGACCAGCCGCACTCCGCGGACGCCGGTGGAATTGCGCGACTGGAATTCGCGAACATCGGTCGACTTGAACCGGATGGCCTTGCCGTTGCGGGTGGCGAGAAGAACATCGTCCTCCTCAGTCAGCAGGTTCACTCCGATGATCCGGTCGGTGATGTCTTCTTCCTCGCCGTCTTCCGGCGTGCCGAACTTCATCGCGATCTTGCCGGCGGTCGGAATGTTGGTGAAGGCGTCCATGCTGTTGCGCCGCACCGTGCCCTTGCAGGTGGCGAACATGATGTGCAGCCCGCCCCATTCGTTTTCGTCTTCGGGTAGCGGGAGAACGGTCGAGATTACCTCGCCTTCCGCCAGAGGAAGCAGGTTCACCATCGGCCGTCCCTTGGTGTTGGGGCCGCCCTCGGGAAGCCTCCAGACCTTCATCCGGTACACCCGGCCGATGTTGGAGAAGAACAGCACCGGATTGTGGGTCGAGGTGACGAACAGCTCGGTGACGATATCCTCGTCCTTCGTCGCCATTCCCGAACGGCCCTTGCCCCCGCGCTTCTGCTCGCGGAAGATCGAGAGAGGGGTACGCTTGATGTAGCCGGTCATCGTGACTGTGACGACCATCTCCTCGCGCTCGATCAGGTCCTCATCCTCGATGCCGTCAGCGGCCGGAGCAAGCTCGGTCACGCGCGGGGTCGCGAATTGCTCCTCGACCTCGTCGAACTCCTGCCTCATCACCTCGTAGAGGCGGGCCCGGTTGGCGAGAATCTCGAGAAGCTCGCCGATGGAATCCGCCAGCTCCCTCAGCTCTCCGGCGATCTCGTCGCGGCCAAGCGCCGTGAGCCGATGGAGCCGAAGCTCCAGGATCGCCTTCACTTGGGCTTCGCTGAGCTGGTAATCCTTCTTCTTGCTCTGCGGCTCGACCGCTTCGACCAAGGCGATGTACGGCCGGATTTCCTCGCCCGGCCAGGTGCGCGCAAGCAGCTTCTCGCGCGCTTCGGCCGGAGTCTTCGACCCGCGGATCAGCTTCACGACCTCGTCGAGGTTAGTCACCGCTACGACCAGACCAAGCAGGATATGGGCCCGTTCCCGCGCCTTCATCAGCTCGAACTTCGAGCGGCGGGTGATCACTTCCTCGCGGAAGCGAATGAACGCCTCGATGAAGTCGCGGAGCGTCAGCGTCTCGGGCTTGCCGCTGCGGATTGCGAGCATGTTGGCGGGAAAGCTCGACTGGGCCGGCGTGTGGCGCCACAGCTGATTGAGCACGACTTCGGGCGTCGCGTCCCGCTTCAGGTCGATGACGATCCGGACGCCCTCGCGGTTGGATTCGTCGCGGATGTCGGCGACGCCTTCGATCCTCTTGTCCTTGGCCGCCTCGGCGATCTTCTCGACCAGTCCGGACTTGCCGACCTGGTAGGGGATTTCGGTCAGGACGATCGAGCGGCGGTCGCCCCTGCCCTCCTCGACCTTGTGGCGAGATCGCATCATCACCGAGCCTCGGCCGGTGGTGTAGGCTGAATGGATGCCCGACTGGCCGAGGATGAAGCCTCCGGTCGGGAAGTCCGGACCCTTCACATGCTCCATCAGGCCTTCGGACGAAATCGCCGGGTCATCCATGTAGGCCCGGCAAGCTGCCAGAACTTCGCCCAAATTGTGGGGCGGGATATTGGTCGCCATTCCGACCGCGATTCCGCCCGCTCCGTTGACCAGCAGGTTCGGGAAGCGCGCGGGGAGGACCTGCGGCTCGCTCTCGCTGGCGTCATAGTTCGGCTGGAAGTTGACCGTATCCTTGTCGATGTCGGCCAAGAGAAAGTTCGCGACCTTGCCGAGCCGCGCCTCGGTGTATCGCATGGCCGCCGGCGGGTCCGGGTCCATCGATCCGAAGTTGCCCTGTCCGTCTATCAGCGGAACCCGCATCGACCATGGCTGAACCATTCGGGCGAGTGCATCGTAGATCGCCTGGTCGCCGTGCGGATGGTATTTACCCATGACGTCGCCGACGATGCGGCTGGACTTGCGGTACGGCCGCCCGGCGACATAGCCGGCCTCCTGGCAGGCATAGAGGATTCGCCGATGCACCGGCTTCAGCCCGTCGCGAACGTCGGGCAGCGCCCGGCTGACGATCACGCTCATCGCGTAATCGAGATAGCTGGTCTTCATCTCCTCAATGATGGAGATGGGCGCGATGTCGCTGGGTTCGCTCGGAGGGTGCTGTTCGTCGGCCGGCGGCTCAGTCGCCAATTGAATTTCCTATCGATGAAACGTGTTGGTACACGGGGGTGAAAGGCGTTCGAACGGCGCCTCCCCCCAGATAGGAGGGCCTAACCGATTGTGAACCGCCGCGCCACCCCGCGCGTACGCGTATGCGCGCGCGAGGAGCACATTCTGAGGCCGCCACGGTTCAAAGACAGTTCATCGCAAAGCGCCTATCGCCTTGGCGACGCGACCGCCCCGATATATGGGCGACGGTCTACCATTTCAGATACACCGCCCGGCCGGCTGGACCGGTGAAGGAGAGCTTGATGAAATCGACTATGACCGCAGTCGCCGCGCTCGCGATCGGCGCAGCTTTCGCCGCGTCGCCGGCCGCTGCTCAGAAGGGCTACGGTCCGCAGGGGGCTTCGCAAACACCGGCGCAGACAAGCCAGCAAGCAGAGCCCGACGCTCCGAAACCGAAGATCTCGCGTGAGGCGCAAAAGCCGCTTCTGGCGCTCGAGGCCGCGGTCAAGGCCAACAACGGCGCTGATGTGAAGGCCAAGGCGGCCGAGGCCAATGCAGCCGCGAAGTCCGCTGACGACCGCTACATGGTCGGCGCGCTGGAGTACCGATATGCCGCCGCCGCGAAGGACGACTCCCTGCGCGCGCAAGCGGTCGAGCAGATGCTCGCCTCAGGCTTCAAGGGTCTGCCCGCAGCCAATCTCTACGTCGATCTTGGCGCGACCTACACGCGGCTGAAACAGGCTCAGCGCGCCGCCGATGCTTATCAGCATGCGCTGCAGCTTCGCCCGAACGACGTCGAGGCGACCGCGGGCCTGGCTGAATCGAAGGCCGACCTCGGTCAGGCGGCAGAGGCAATCACGCTTCTTGAGAAGGGAATCGCTCTGCAGTCGGCGGGCGGAGCCAAGGCTCCGGAAGCCTGGTACAAGCGCGCTCTTCAGATCGCCTGGAAGGCAAATCTTCCCCAGGCCGTTCAGATCAGCCGAGAGTGGGTTGCCGCTTATCCTAGCACCGACAGCTGGCAGAATGCCCTGATCATCTACCAGAACGTCTCGTCGCTCGACGACTCTCGAGCGCTTGACCTGATGCGGCTGAAGCGCAGCGCGAAGGTGCTGACCGCGGGCGACTATTTCAACTATGGCGACATTGCCGTGCGCAAGGGTTTCCCCGGCGAAGCCAAGGCCATCCTTGACCAGGGCTTTGCCGCGAACACGATCAAGAAGAGCGACCCTAGCTTCAGCCAGCTCTACACGCTGGCGAGCCAGCGCTCGAAGGGCGACCGTGAGAGCCTGGCGGCCGCTCCGGCGGCCGGGGCCACCGCCCGACAGCTGATGGGCGTCGGCGACGCTTATTACGGCTACGGCGATTTTGCGAAGGCGGTGGAATTCTACCGTGCTGCGCTCGCCAAGTCCGACGCGGAGGCCGACGTCGGCAACCTGCATCTGGGCATGGCTCTCGCCGCGCAGGGCGACAAGGCTGGCGCTTCGGCTGCCCTCGCGAAGGTCGGCGGAACCTACGCTGACCTTGCCAAATACTGGCTGCTTTCGCTTCGCGCTTAGACCTGAATCCGGGCCTCGCGCCTGGCCACGCAAGGGCCGCTCCTACGGGGGCGGCCTTTTTGCTGTTAAATCGGAGCAAATTCCTGTCCCATATCGGGATAGTTAATCAATGCTAACTTCCTTCGCGCGTCGCTCCGGATAGAGCGGACGGAGGAGAATTTTCCGATGATCAGGCGCGAGTGTGGCCAGTGCGGTTTGATGACCGACTGAAGACTGTGCTGGCTCAGCCGGCAACGTCTGCGCACGACGCAGCCGTTCGCTGGCGGCAGCTGGTCGAGCTCGCCGCCCGGGCCCCGCCGGACGGCGACCGCGATCTGTTCACGCAGGCAATTAGCGAAATTCGGGACGCCGCGGCGACCCTTGAAGAACGCGTCCGGTCGGCCGCAGCGCTCGCAGTCGCCTCGCTCCCGCTGCCGGTCGACCTTGTCGCCGCCTTCGCAGCTGACCGGCTCAACATCGCCGCCCCGATCCTAGCAAGCGCCAGGCTCACCGCGCTGGAGTGGAAGTCCGTTTCCGCTCAGGCCAGCGACGATTGCCGCGCCTTCATCGGCACGATGCACGCGGGGAGTCAGCCTGTCCGGCAACCCGCGCCTCCCGAAGCGAAAGAGCCGGTCCCCTCGATCAGCGACGTCGTCGCCCGGATCGAACGGCTACGGCAGTCGCGGACTTCCGCCGACACCGGCCGTAGCGCGGCGACGGATGAGGACGAGCAACCGCGGCTCTTCCGTTGGGAATGCAATGAATCCGGCGAGATCGAGTGGGTCGAAGGCGCGCCTCGCGGCGCTCTCGTCGGCCAGTCAATTGCTCAGCGCGGATCGGGCGCGGGGGTCGATCGGACGGTCGAGCGCGCCTTTGCTTCGAGAGCCCCGTTTCACGGGACCCTCGAGCTGCCAGCCGACAGCGCGATCGGCGGCACGTGGAAGATCGGAGGAGTGCCCGCATTCGATCGCTCGAGCGGCCGCTTCGCCGGCTATCGCGGGGTCGCCGAGCGATCCGACGGCACAGCTTCGAGGGCGAGCGGCCGGTCGATCAATGGCCCGGATCCGCTCCGCGAACTCGCCCATGAAATCCGCACCCCGCTCAACGCGATCATCGGTTTCGCCGAAATCATCACTGGCGAATATCTCGGCCCTGCCGGCAGCGCCTATCGCGAGCGGGCAAGCGAGATCGTCGCCCAGGCGCGACTTCTGCTCAGCGCAGTCGAGGACCTCGACTTCGCGGCGAAGCTTCGCTCGACCGACGGTGCCGAAAAGGCCCGGTGCAACCTCGGCGAGCTGGTCGAACGGCTTGTCGTCGCCTTGCGCGAAACCGGCGACCAGAATGGAGTTGAGATCGAGGCAGCACGGTCCGTCGGCGATCTCGCCGCGGCAGTTCAGCCGGAGGTGGCCGAGCGGCTGATCCTGCGCATGTGCGGAGCGGTGATCGGCCGATCGGCGGAAGGCGAGCGCCTGCGGCTCACGGTCGACTGCAACGGACAGCATTGCCTCGTTTCGATCACTCGCCCCACGGGCCTTCACGGGATGTCAGAGGAGCATCTGTTCGGAACCGCCGACGACGCAATGTCTGCCGCCTTCCCGTTAAGGCTTGCGCGCGGACTGGCGCACGCTGCCGGGGCCCGCCTGGTCGCCTGTGAGCGACGGATAAGCCTGCTGTTTCCGAAAGCCTGACTTGGCGCGCCTCGCGGGCGCGTCTATCTCCGGCGCTCACCGGTGCGGGGCCTGTAGCTCAACGGTAGAGCCGGCCGCTCATAACGGCTAGGTTGGGGGTTCGAATCCCTCCGGGCCCACCGCTGCGTCTGGCATTCCGGGGGAATGCCACTAAGCAGCGGTCGCGCCGGTGCGGAACTGGTGTCGGGGAGTGGCGCAGCCTGGTAGCGCATCTGCTTTGGGAGCAGAGGGTCGCAGGTTCGAATCCTGTCTCCCCGACCATCAGTCCGCGAGCGCTCAAATCGCCCGGATCAGCATCTACTGCTTGTTCTCGGCCGTGTTGGACGCCTGATTGTTGTCGTCCTGGGTGACGATCCCGCTGTTGTTGACCTTCGCCGCCGTCTCGTCCGCTTCGTTGGCGATCGCATTGCCCATGTCGCGCGCGGTATTGCCGACGTCGGCAGCGGCATTCTCCGCAGTGTTCTGGTCGTACTGCACGGTGACGGAATTGTTGTCCGTCGAAACGTTGCACGCTCCGACGAGCAGTAGCGGCGTGAG